>DASWRX010000382.1:0-35356 GCA_036402955.1 Thermoanaerobaculia bacterium | reverse complement strand
GCGGCGGAGTCGGCGGAGCCCGGCGTGAAGAGGCTGCCCGTCTTTCCGGGCTCGACGAACTCCGGGAAGGCGCTGTGGTCCGGCGCGGCCACGGCGCAGCGCCGGGCCATGGCCTCGGCGATGGTCAGGCCGAACGATTCGCCGCGCGAGGTCGAGGCCACCACGCCGCCGGAGTCGCGCACCGCGTCGAGGAAGAGGGGGATGCGCCCATGGGGGAGCGCGCCGAACCAGCGCAGCCGGTGGAGGGCCCGCTCGCCGCGGGCCTTCTCGAGCAGCCGCGCCGCGCCGTCCGCCTCGACCGGCTTGCCGATGATCCAGGCCTCGTGATCGACCCCGCGGCGGCCGAGGAGCCCCGCGATCTCCACGAACCCCTGCCAGTTCTTGTGATCGTCCAGCCGGCCGATCCAGGCTACCACGGGGCGCGGCGGCGGCGCGGGGAACGGCGCCGGCTCCGCCACGAATTCCTTCCGCAGGGGATTGGGGACGACCCGCACGTCAATGCCCTTCCCCACCCTTTCCAGAATCAGCCGCCGCTGCCCCTCCGACGGCGTGAAGACCGCCGCCGGCCGGTAGACGTGGAGGCCGCGCAGGTACTCGATGTTCGCCAGATAGGCCGAGTGGCACTCCATGATCAGCCGCGGGCGCTCCGGCGCGCCCGTTCCGAAGCCGGGCAGCACCTCCTCCGAGTCGATCGAGCTGAGAACGTCGAACCCCTGCTCCCGGACGAAGCGGAGGCACTCCTCGGCGGGGCCGACGTGGAGGCGCTCCTCCCGGCCGTAGAAGATCGAGCGGCCGCCATAGTCGTGGAAGAACCAGGCGTGCGCCTCGATGCCGGAGGCGGCCAGCCCGTCGAGCCGGGCGCGCAGCACCGCCTCCACCCCACCGAGGGTGAGGTACTTGTACACGAAGAGGACTTTCACGGCCGGTCCTCGCCGCCGCCGGACGGGCGGAACAGCGCGCGCTTCTCCGCCACCCGCTGGCGGCCCTCCGCGATCGAGTCGAGCATCGCCGCGAGCCGGTGATCCCAGGTGCAGCCGGCCGCGAAGGCGCGCCGGGCGGCGGCCGCCTCCGGGCCGCCCGCCGCCGCTCCCTCGACGGCGGCCAGGAAGTCCTGCACCCCCTCGGCACGGGTGACGAACGCCTCCCCGCCGGAGGGCGAAAAGACGCCGGTCGTCACCACCGGCAGGCCCATCGCCAGGTATTCGTAGGTCTTGATCGGATCGGCCCCGGCGGCCAGCCGGTCGGGCTTGAAGGGGACGAGGGCGACGTCCCAGTTGGCGGCGAAGGCGGCGAGGTCCTCCTGCGGCTGCCTGCCGAGCAGCTCGACGTTCGCGGGCAGCTCCACCCCCTCGGGGCTGCCGCCGTAGCCGATCAGGTAGAAGCGCCAGGCCGGGCGGCGGCGGGCCGCCCCGGCGATCAGCTCCCAGTCGAACCAGGCCGCCGCCAGGTAGCCGAAGTAGCCCACCGTGACCTCGCCGCGGACGAGCGGGCGGGGCTCGCGGACCTCCCCGAGCCCCGGTTTGAGGCCGTTGCCCACCCGCTCCGCCTCCCCACCCAGCCCGCGGACGCGCTCCTGCAAGGACCCGTTGATACAGAAGACCGCGTCGCAGGCGCCGATCAGGTGGCGCTCGAGCTCCTCGTCCCACCAGACCGCCTGGCCGACGCGGTGGAACTCCTCCCAGTCGTCGATCACGTCATAGACGGTGATCCACCCGGCGGAGCTCGCCATGGAGACGGTTTCGAAGAAGCCGGGATGGGGGAACTCGAAGAGGGCGATCCGCTCGCGCCCCGCGAAGGCGCCGGTCAGCATCTCGGGACGCCGGGTGACGACGTCGATGGGGATCTGGAGGATCCCCTCCTCCAGACGGTCCTGCGGCCGCCACTCGCTCTCCCACCAGCGCCAGTAGACGAAGACGACCGGCACGCCGCGCCGGGCCAGGGCGAGCGCGAGCTGGGTGGGGCGCTGCCCCTCGCTCTCCAGGAGCTGGGTGCCCGAGAAGATCGCCACCACCCGTGGGGAGCCGGCGGCGCGGACCCGTTCCTCGAAATGGAGGAGATCGGCCCGGAAGTCCGGCGCCGGCTCACCGGCTCCCGCGGTCCCGGGCGCCGCGGCGCCCCCCGTGCCCTCCTTCCAGGCGTCCCCGCCGCCGCCGAGCAGCCGGCCCCCAGCCCGCCGGCCGAGCCGGTAGACCTCGCGGCGCCGCGATCCCTCGGGGAAGACCCGCCGCATCAACCGCCAGAACCGCGACACGATCCGGTAGGCGAGCGTCCGCTCGAGCTCGCTCAGCCGCCGGTCGAGATCGTGCGTCTCGCGCAGCAGGACCTCCCGCTGCTGCCGGTGGGCGTCGATCTCCCGGCCCCGGGCCTCCCAGTCCTGCCGGAGCTGCGTCAGCTCCCCACGCGCCGCCGCCAGACCGGCTTCCGCCGCCGCCAGACCGGCTTCGGCCGCCGCCGCGAGCCGCCGCAGCTCTTCGCGCTCTCCCTCCAGCCGCAGGACGGCGGCGACCTTGGCGAGCGCCAGCTCGTCGAGGAAGCGCCGAGCTTCGGGCCGCTCGGGCTCTCCCTCGTCGAGCGCCGCGAGCGCCGCCACGGCGCTGCGCCGGGCGAGCGCTCGCCGCTCCTTCGCGAAGCCGGCGAGCCGTTCCCGGACCTCCGGCCCGGCCGCCCGGCGCAGGGCGGCCGCGACTTCGTCCGCCCGCCAGCGGTCGGAGGGGAGGGCGAGATCGGCCAGCCCGGCGTCGGCCATCAGCGCGGAAACCTTCTGATCGTAGGCGAGGCCCACGGCCGGCACCCCGGCGGCGAGGGCGAAGAGGACGGCGTGGAAGCGCATCGCCAGCACCCGCTCGCAGCGCCCGAGCAGGCCCGCCAGCTCCTCGGGGTCCAGCGGGCGCCGGATCACCAGGGCGCGCTCCGCTCGCGCCAGCCGGGCCGCCATCCGCCGGCCGACCTCCTCGTCCTCGTGGGCGAAGGGAAGGAAGAGGAGCCTTCCGGGCGTCTCGGCGAGGTGGAGATCCAGGGCCTGCCGCACCTCCGCCTCCCAGACCAGCGGCTCGACGCCGAAGTCCCAGGGGCGGAGCGCGACGCCGGTGAGGCGCTCCCCCGGCTCCAGGCCCAGCTCGGCGAGGAGCGCGGCGAGCTCCGCTCCCGCGACGGGGGGCAGCAGGAAGGCGGGATCGGCCGCCAGCTCGACCGGCCCGCCCGCCGGCACGGGAGCCCCGAGATCCGCCAGCAGGGCGAGCGAGCCGGCGTCGCGCACGGTGGCCCGGCGGCAGAGCGCGAAGGCCAGCCGGGTCAGGGCCCGCCCCTCCTCCGTGGCGAGCGGGCCCACGCCGGCGGCGTAGAGCATCGACGGCCGCCCCAGCAGCGCCGCCAGCACGGGGAAGGAGAGATAGGTGAGGAGGCCGCCCTGCCGGACGGTGAGGAGGGTCTCCGCGGGAACGCTCCAGTAGTCCTGGAACAACCCGCCGCCGCCGAGGATCACGAGAGCGCTCTGGCGGACGGCCGCGATCGCGGCCGGAAGGTCGTCCCGGGAAATGGCGCGGACGCCGTGCCGGGCCCCGGTGGCGGCGGGATCCCCGGAGGCGACGACGAGCTCGAGGTCCGGGCGCAGGGCGCGCAGCTCGCGGAGCATGGCGGCGAGGATCGCCTCGTCGCCGGCGTTGCCGAACCCGTAGTATCCGGCGATGAGGATGCTGCGCGGGCCGGCCGGCATGTCGCTCCGTCGGGACCGCTAGCGCGCCGCGCCGGCCGGGGAGGCGGCGGCTCGCGCCCGGGCCGGCCGGAAGGGGGTCCAGGGCTCGCCTGCGAGGATCGCCGCGATCCGCTCCGCGGCGTGCCCGTCCCCATAGGGGTTGACCGCCCGCGCCATGCCCTCGTAGGCCGCCGGACAGGTGAGCAGCTCCGCCGCCGCCGCGAAGATCCGCTCGCGGTCGGTCCCCACCAGCCGGGCGACGCCGGCCTCGACTCCCTCCGGCCGCTCGGTGGCGTCGCGCAGCACGAGCACCGGCTTGCCGAAGGTCGGCGCTTCCTCCTGGATGCCGCCGCTGTCGGTGAGGACGAACCGGCAGCGGGCCAGCCGCCGCACCAGCTCGCCGTAGTCGAAAGGTTCGTGGAGCTCCAGGTTCGGCAGCCCGCCGAGCAGCTCGCGGGCCGGTCCCAGCACGTTGGGATTGGGGTGCACGGGGTAGATCCAGCCCACGCCGGGAAAGCTCTCGGCGAGGCGGCGCAGCGCCGCGAAGATCTCGCGCAGCGGCGCCCCGAAGCTCTCCCGCCGGTGGACGGTGATCAGCACCTCGGGCCGCTCCGGCGGCGCGTCCGCCCGCGGGTCGCGGGGGAGGAGACGCAGGGCGTCGATCACGGTGTTGCCCACCACGTGGACGCGGGCGGCGGCGCACCCCTCGGCGAGCAGGGCGCGGCCGGCCCGCGCGGTGGGCGCGAAGAGAGCGGCGGCCAGCGCGTCGATGATCCGCCGGTTGGCCTCCTCGGGGAACGGCCGCGCCAGATCGCCGGTGCGCAGCCCCGCCTCAACGTGCCCCACGCGCACCCCGCGGTGAAAGGCGGCGAGGGCGGCGGCCATGGCGGTCGTGGTGTCCCCCTGGACCAGCAGCCAGTCGAAGGGGCGGGCGGCCAGCACCTCGTCGAGGGCGGCGAGGGCGGCGGCGCAGAGGCCGTTGAGGGTCTGGTCCCGCCGCATCAGCCCGAGGTCGAGATCGGGCCGCAGGCCCAGGAGCTCCTGGGCCTGGTCCAGCATCTCCCGGTGCTGGCCCGTGGCACAGACGGTCACCGCGAGAGCGCCGGAGCGCCGCAGAGCCCCGATGACGGGGGCCATCTTGATCGCCTCCGGACGGGTGCCATAGACGACGAGGACGTTCAATGAGGGCGTTCCATGCTTGCGCGAGGCCGTTTTGTGTCAGGACTATAGCCGCCCCGGCCCGCACCGTCCAGCGCTCCGTCAGCACGATCAGGAAGGTAGGAAACAGAACGCCCCTCGGGGGTGAGCCGCGAGAGGCGACGAGAAGGGACTACGGTTACGCGGTCGGCGGCTGCGCCACCGATGAACCCGGACCGGACCAGCGGGGGCCGCGCGGACGGCGGCGCCCCTCCCGCTCCGATCTACATGTGGTGACCGTCGTTGGTCCCGTAGGGATTGCCGGCGGCCGCTCCGGTCCCACCGCTGGCCTGAGCCTGCAGCGCGCCCGAGCCGAGAGACGACAGGATGGTGGGCGCCGCGAACGCGAGGCCCGCCCCCATGATCGTCCGCTTGAGGAAAATTCTCCGATCCGACAGCGAGTTGACGTCCATGTTCACCTCCTTGGTGTACTTCCTTGACCCAGGTGAAACGCAGCCATTATATTCGCTGCGCGTAACCGTACGTGTCTGCCGACCGGCGAGCCCCTTGAAACGAGACGGAACCTCACCCTTGCACGAAGACATCCTTGACCGGGACTCGCGACCCGGCCCCGCGTCCACGTTCACCCTGGCGTCCGGCGTACGGCTGGAACCGCTGGGGGACGGGAGCGCGGTGTTGTACTCCAAAGAACTCGATCAAAGTCTCAGCCTCAATCACACCGCCGCTCTGCTCTGCAGCTTTGCCGACGGTCAGCATACGCTTCCCGCTATGTTGCAAGAGATGCGCCAGACTTTTCCGGAAACTCCCATTGAGGAGAGCGACCTCGCCGGTTTCCTGGGAGACCTCGTGGCCAGGCATTTTCTGCAATGGGGCCCGTAGACCGCGGGTGGATCCTTCTCGGCCGCGGCTTCCGCTGCCACGGCGTGCCGGCCGATCTCCAGACCGACCTCGCCGCCCTGCTCCAGGGGTTCCCCGCCGCCGATCCGGCCGCGGAAGCCCTCGAGCTCCGGCTGGAGACGGCGGAGGGCCCGGAGGCCCTGCTCGCCGGGCCCGGCGGCGGGATCTGGAAGCTACGCCCCGAGGAGGCCCCCCTGAGCTCGCAGATCGAGTACCGGCTGGTCAGCGAGGCGATCTCCCGCGCCGCCGGCCGCTGGATTCTCCATGCCGGGGCGGTCGAGGGCCCGCGCGGCACCTGCCTGGTGGTGGGTGAGTCCGGCGCCGGCAAGACCAGCCTGACGCTCTGGCTCTGGTCGGGCGGCCTGCGGCTGGTGACCGACGACCTCTGCCCCATCGGCCACGGCACGCTCGCCGCGGAGCGCTTCCCGCGCGCCCTCCACATGGACTGCGAGTACTCTCCCCGGCTCCTGGAACGGATTCCGCCGCGGCCGCCGTCCTATCCGGCCGACTACTATCCGTTCCCCGACGCCTCGGGGGGCGCGCCGCCGCCGGTCTCCGACTTGCTCGTCTTGGAGCGGGGACCGCGGCCCGCAGGCGAGATCGTGCCCCTGAGCCAGGCCGAGGCGGCGCACCTCCTGCTGGGCGCCGTCATCAAATCTCCCGCGTTCGATTACGGCCAGGCCCTGATGGACATGATCCGTCTCTCCGCCCAGTGCCGGGCGCACCGGCTGCGCGCCGCCACCCCCGAGGGCGCGGGGGCCGCGGCGCTGGCGCTGCTCACCGCGGGCTAGACGGGGCTGCCGCCAGCTTTCCGTTCTCCTCCCGCGCCTGCCAGCGGCGCAGGAAACCCTCCCCCCAGGCCCCGGGGAGGAGAGAGAACAGGGAGCGGTCGGAGAACAGCCAGGAGTGGAGGGCGTTGGCGCCCCTCCAGGCGGGGAGCCCCAGCCAGGGCTCTTCCAGCAGCAGGGGGAGGAGCAGGTGCCGGAGCACCCGGAGCTCGGCGGGCCCGGCCTCCAGGCCCTGGGGGAAGGCCTCGCCGCCGGCGACGCCCTGGAGGGCGAGGAGCCACAGGGGGCAGTACACCGCCCGCTGCGGCCAGCCATGCGCCTCCACCACGAACCGCTCGCGGACCTCCGCGGGGACCGGCAGCAGCCGCCGCAGGTCCGCCAGCCAGCGCAGCCCGCCGCAGAAGGCGTGGCGGGAGAGGTGGAGGCAGGCGACGAGAAGCTGGTGCTCGGGGGCGAGGACGCGGAGGCTCCCCCCGTCGAGCTCCACCGCGCGGCTGCGCTCCCAGAGGCGCGCGACGAAGCCGGGGGGGGACGCGACGTCGATGTCCCAGTGCAGCTCCAGCGTCGCGCCACGCCGCTGATAGCCGAGATGAAAGTGCCCGGCCAGCAGGCCCTCGCGGTCGAGGTACGACTCATCGAGGGTGAAGCCGAGGCCGGTGAGGATCGACTCGGCCCGCTCCAGGTCCGGCCGTCGCAACAGCACGTCGACGTCGCACTGGAACCGGCCGGCGAGCCCCGGCCGCTCCGCCCGCAGGCCGGACCCCTTGAGCAGGATGAAGGGGATCTCCGCCCGATCGAACCGGGCCAGGCCCTCGCGCAGCTCCTCGTCGCGGCGCAGGTTGTCCACCGTCACCGCGAAAACGTTCCGCCGCAGGTCCGCGAGCCAGCCCGCCGCCGCGGACCCCAGCCGCCGGCGGCGAGAGCTCAGGGTCTCGAGGATGTAGGAGCCGACCTTGAGGCGGTCGGCGAGGCCGGCGAGGAGCGCGATCTCCTCGCCGGTCGCGCCGGCCAGCGACTCCGCCTCACGAGCCTCCAGGCACAGGTCGACGAGCAGCCGGCATTCGGATCGGATGGCCGGTCTCCCGTTCCGTCACGGCAGGGGCAGGTGGAAGTTCGTGGACATGAACACCGACATCTGCGCCCGGTTCACCACGTTGCCGGGGCAGTAGTTGCCGCCGCCGCAGCCGGCCGTGATCCCGCGGTCGGTGATCTCCTTCACCCAGGGGGCGAAGGGGTTGCCGGAGCAGGGGACGTCGGCGAACGGGTCCGAGGTGCAGGCCGCCGGCACGTACGAGGGCCCCTCGAACGTCTTGATCAGGAAGACGGCCATCTGGTTGCGGTTCACCTGGTTGTCGGGGCAGTAGTTGCCGTTGCCGCAGCCCGCCGTGACGCCCCGCCGGACGAGCTCCGCCACCCAGGGGGCGAGGGGGTTCGAGCAGGGCATGTCGGCGAACGGGTCCGAGGTGCAGGGGGGCGGGACGTAGCTGCCGCCCTCCTTGGCGAGGAGCAGGAACACGGCCATCGAGCCGCGCGTCACCACGTCGTTGGGGCAGAAGTTGGCGTTGCCGCAGGTGGTCATCACCCCGGCGTTGTTGACCGCCTCGATGAACCGCCACGCGAAGTAGTTGTAGGGGACGTCGAGGAACGTGTGGTAGTCGAAGGAGGCGCAGGCCTTGTCGGTGGCGGCGATGGCGGCGCCACGCGGCGAATGGACGCCGAGGCTGACGTACATCGTGGCATCCGAGTCGGCGTGGTGCTCGAAGCCCAGGCTGTGGCCCAGGAAGTGGGTCATCATCTCCTGGAAGTCGGTCTCGCCGAGGCACTGGGTGCCCTTGTTGACCACCACCGAGAAGCCGGTCATCGGGTGCCAGCCCTGGTTGTCGTGGGCGAGCGTCTGGGTGGCGTCGTAGGCGTAGCCGTATTGCGCCACCGTGCCGCAGCAGGTCGAGCTCGTCCAGCCGGAGGCGGCGGTGCAGGACGAGTTGAGCGGCGGGAGCTGGGTGCAGGGGTCGTTGAAGGTCACCTCACCGGGCGCGAAACCGGCGTTGGTCGCGCAGTTGGCGGAGCTGGCCTTGGAGCCCGCGTAGGTCAGGTGGATGGCCGAGGCGTTGTGATTGGTCCACACCCCCGCCCCGTTCTGGACGGCGGCGACGCCGCCGTCGACGATCCCCGTCTGTCCCGGCGTCGTGTGCCAGACGCTGATCGAGCTGCCGGTCTCGAACCCGAACCAGCGGATGGGGGTGAAGTCGTTCTTGTTCGGATCGGCGTCGTTCGGGTCGGCGGCCACGAAGCGGCAGGCCGACGGGGCGCCCGGCACGTACACGCCCGGCAGGTTCGGCGTCGTGGCGGTGGCCGTGGCGGCGCCGGCGGCCTTGGTGAGACCGGCCAGCTCCGCGCTCGTGGCCTCCGAGGCCTGGCGGTGCCAGGGCGCTCCGGAGTGCGCCGTGGCCAGTTGCGGCAGCAGGTCCTTCTCGCGATAGGTGCCGATCGCCTCGGCGCCGCGCGGCAGGACCTCGAGCTCGCCGGCCTCCGCGACCGGCGCGAGGAGACCGGTCCCCGGAACCTCCCGGAGGAGGCCGTAGGAGGACATCTTCAACCGCCAGTTCCCATTGGGAGCCGGATCGAGGAAGAGGAGGTAGCGGCCGCCCTGGGCGAAGCCGGGCGTGCCCGGCACCCGGAAGCCGTGCTTCCCCACCACCCCGCCCGGGGTCTCCAGGGTCAGGGTCCTCCCCACCTCTCTCCCCGCCACGTTCTGGAGGACGCGAAAGGTGGTGAGCGTGAACGGGATCTCTCCCCGCAGCTCGCTGTGGGAATCCGCGGTCTCCGCGAGGACCACCGACTGGCTGACCCGGGCGAGCTCGCCCAGGTTGGCGGGCGGGGCGATGGTGGTCGCACGGCCGGGGACCGCGATCGTGATCAGGACCAGGAACAGGGCCAGCAGGGGAAAGACGATATGCCGGGTGGCTTGCCGCATGGAGCACTCCTTCTGGAGAAAACCTTTTGCAACCTTCACGGACGGGTCGGGCTCATCGATCTGACTCAGGCGAAGCCCACCCCTTCCGGGGCCAGCGGAAACGACGACGTGCGATCCATAGAGCAAAAGGCGTGCCGAAAAGCGGGCATGCGGCTCGCATAGGGAAACCGCATCGCAAGGACCGGCTGGTGTCGAGCCGGGCAGAGCGCTGACACATCCTGGTAGGAGACATCTATGAACAGGCGCCGCCTCGCCCCCTCGCTCGCCTCGAGCGCCCCGGGGTTGCTGCTCTCCATTTCCCTGCTCTTCGCGCTCTCCCTCCGGGCGGGCGCGACCACCGTGGCTCCTCCCGCCGACCTGGGCCAACTGGCGCGGGCGAGCCGGGCGGTAATTTTTGCAGAGGCCGTGGAATCGTGGAGCGAGGACGGTGGGGCCCTCCCGTTCACGGTCACCCGCTTCCATCTGCTGGAGGCGGTCGCCGGCGCCAGGACCGGGATCGTCTTCGAGGTGCGGGAGCCGGGCGGCCGGCTGCGCGACCGGGCGGCGGTCGTCGCCGGCTCGCCGCGGTTCGCGGCCGGTCACGACTATCTCCTCTTCCTCGATCCCGCGCCGGGCGGGCGCTGGAGCTCGAAGATGATGGCCTACGGCCTGCTCGAGCAGGTCGCCGGGACCGACCTGCTGCGCCCGCTGGCCGAGGCGGGGAAGATCGACCTCCGGCCGGCGGTCAAGTCCCTGTCCTCCCCCGCCGCCGAGCCGGTCGGCGTCTACCGCAAGAGCGCGCTGCTGCCTCACCTGCGGGCGGTGGTGGAGGGAGCGGCGTGGAACGGCAAGCGGGTGGCGGCGGCGCCGCTGACCACCCCTGAGCTCAAGGCGCTCCAGAACAGCCCGTCCTACTGCGTCTTCATGGTCGGCGACGACGGCCAGCCGATGCGCTGGTTCGGTTTCGAGACCGGCAAGACGGTCAGCATGATGGCCACCACGCCGGGCCAGAACGGGATCGCCGACGGCGGCGTCGGCGCGGTCCAGAAGGGGATGGTCGCCTGGACGGGGCACTCGGACTCCGCCATCCGCTACACCTACGGCGGCCTGCGCTCCAGCCAGGTGACCTGCACGCAGGGCAGCTTCGATTACGACCAGGGAGCGGTGGTCTTCAACGATCCCTGCGACGACATCCCCGACCTCGCCGCGCCCTGCAACGGCACGCTCGCCTACAGCGGCGCCATCTACGACCCCACGACCACGCAGAGCTACGACGGCCAGTCCTGGCACCCGATCCTCACCACCTTCTCGGTGGTCAACAACGGCACGGAGTGCGTGGGCGAGACCAGCTTCGAGGAGACGATCACCCACGAGCTCGGCCACACCATGGGCTTCGGCCACCACGATCCCCCCAACCCGGCCGACGCCACCATGTCCGCCTACCTCAAGGCGGACGGCCGCGGCGCCTCGCTCGCCGTCGTGGACCGGCAGTGCGCCGCCTACGCCTATCACTCGTTCCTCGACGTTCCCTATAGCTACTGGACCTGGCGGTGGATCCAGGCGCTCGCCAACGCCGGGGTCGCCCCCACCCCCGGCTGCGGCAACGGCGGCTACTGCCCCGGCGTGGCCATGACCCGCGACGAGATGGCGATCTTCCTGCTGCGGGCCAAAGCCGGAGGCGGCTATACCCCTCCGGCCTGCACCACTCCCATGTTCTCCGACGTCCCCTGCTCCAGCTCCTACGCCCCCTGGATCAACGAGCTGGTGCGGCGCGGCGTGACCGCCGGCTGCGGCAACGGCAAGTACTGCCCCGCCACCTCGGTCACCCGCGCGCAGATGGCGGTCTTCCTGCTGGCGACGCTGCAGGGGCCGGGCTGGAGCCCGCCCGCCTGCACCAGCCCGGCGTTCGCCGACATGCCCTGCACCAGCCCGTTCGCCCCCTGGGTCAATGAACTGGTGCGGCGGGGCGTGACCGCCGGCTGCGGCGGCGGCAACTACTGCCCCGACAGCGTGGTGAACCGGGACCAGATGGCGGTCTTCGTGTCGACCACCTTCGGCCTGCCGGTCCCGCCGGCCCCTTGAGCAGGAGGCAGACCGGCCGGCCGGCAATCGTTTAGAATCCGTGGGCTTTCGAGCGAGCTCACGGATGCGCCTCCCCATCACCGATCCCGCCCGCCTGCGCGCCTTCCACATCGGCGGCTACTGGCGCGGCGCCAACGACATGGTGCGGCAGATGATGCTC
Source organism: Thermoanaerobaculia bacterium (assembly GCA_036402955.1). Taxonomy (GTDB): domain Bacteria; phylum Acidobacteriota; class Thermoanaerobaculia; order Multivoradales; family UBA5704; genus DATARR01. The sequence continues at coordinate 23,627 of DASWRX010000382.1, read as the reverse complement.
GGCCTGCGCGCCGCCGGCGCCGAGGTCTGCGAATACGGCACGGACGAGCACCGCGAGGCGCTCGACACCGAGGGGCGACCCTACGACCGGGGCACGACCGGGCCGGTCTGGCTGCGCTGGGAGCGCCTGCGGGAGCCGCTCGAACGGTTCGAGCCTCACCTCGTGATCTGCAACGCCGGCGGCCTCTCCTTCCGCCCCGAGGCCGCCCGCGAGCTGCGGCGCCGGGCCTGCCTGCTCGGCATCGCGCTGTCGGACCCGGACGTCTTCGAGCCGGCGACCCGCCACATCGCGGCGAGCTTCGACCTCTTCCTCACCAACGCGCCCGCCTGCGTGCCGCGCTACGAGGCGCTCGGCGCGCGGGCGGGCCTGCTCCCCATCGCCACCAACGAGGCGTTCTTCCATCCGGCGCCGTCGCGCCCCGAATACGCCTGCGAGGTGCTGGTGCTGGGCCGCGCCCACCCGGACCGGGTGGAGCCCGTGCGCGCCCTCGCGCGGAGCTTCGATACCCACGTCTACGGCGAGGGCTGGGAGGAGCACGGGATCGCGAGCCGTGGCCTGATCTACGGCGACGACGTGCTGGCGGCGCTGAGCTCGGCGCGGACCACGGTGATCTTCTTTCGCACCGGCGGCGGCCACGCGCTGGTCAAGGTGGGCCTCTTCGACTTCGCCGCCGCCGGGGCGCTGGTCGTCACCAACCGCTTCGCCGAGGTCGAGCCCTACCTGACCTACGGCCGCGAGATCGTCGGCTTCGACTCCACGGACGACCTGCTGCGGCAGGTCCGCCACTATCTCGATCACCCGCAGGAGGCCGAGGCCGTCCGCCGGGCCGGCCGGGCGCGGGTGCTCGCCGAGCACACCTGGCCCGCGGTCTGGCCGCGCATCCTGGAGCGGCTCGCTTGATCCACCGCGGCCCGCGTGTCGTTCAGAGTGGGGACGTCAGGTTGCGGGAGGTCACTCCGCAGGACGCCGAGAGGCTCTACCGCTGGCGCATGGAGCCGGACACCCGCGCCCAGTTCCGCGGCGCGGACGAGGTCCCCTTCGCGGCGCACCAGGCCTACCTCGACCGCTACTTCCAGCCCGCCAACACCGACCGCTGGTTCGTCGTCGAGGTCCCGGAGGTCACGGGCGAGCCGGTCGGCGCCATCGCCCTCTACGATCTGTCGCCGGACGGCGCCGAGGCGGAGTGGGGGCGGTTCGTCCTCGCTCCCGAGCACCGCGGGCGGGGATGGGGGCGGCGCGGCCTCGAGCTGCTGATCGATCACGCCCGCGCGCTCGGCGTGCGGCGCCTCCGCTGCGAGGTGCTCGCCGGCAACGCCGTCGCGGAAGGGCTCTACCACCGGCTCGGCTTCACCGAGACCGGCTCCTACGAGCACGGCGGCCGGCGCTTCCGGCGGCTCGCCGTCCCCCTGACGAAAGACGACTCCATGGACGAGCCCATCCATCTCTTCGTGCCCACGTTCCGCATCGACGAATCCCTGGCCGAGATCCGGGAGTGCCTGGAGAAGGGGTGGACCGGCCTGGGCTTCAAGACCGTCGCCTTCGAGGCGGCCTGGGGGGAGTACACGGGCCTCCCCCACTCCCACTTCCTCAACTCGGCGAGCGCCGGCCTCCACCTGGCCTTCAAGCTGCTCAAGGAGGCCGGCGGCTGGGCTGCCGGCGACGAGGTCATCACCACCCCGCTGACCTTCGTCTCGACCAATCACGCCATCCTCTACGAGGACCTCCACCCCGTGTTCGCCGACGTCGACGGCTCCCTCTGCCTCGATCCGCGCTCGGTCGCCGAGCGGATCACGCCGCGGACGCGCGCCGTCTGCTTCGTCGGCCTGGGCGGCAACGCCGGGGCCTACGAGGAGATCCGCCGGCTCTGCCGCGAGCGGGGGCTGCGGCTGGTCCTGGACGCCGCGCACATGGCGGGGACCCGGATCGGCGACCGTCACGTCGGCTGGGACGCCGACGCGGCCGTCTTCTCCTTCCAGGCGGTGAAGAACCTCCCCACCGCCGACTCCGGGATGATCTGCTTCACCGACCCCCGGCTCGACGAGGAGGTGCGCAAGTGGACCTGGCTGGGGATCAACAAGGACACCTACGCCCGCACCCTCGAGGGGGGCACCTACAAGTGGCTCTACGACGTCGAGCACGTGGGCTACAAGTACCACGGCAACTCGATCATGGCGGCCCTGGGGCTGGTGGCGATCCAGCACCTGGAGGAGGACAACGACCACCGCCGCCGGCTCGCCGCCTGGTACGACGAGGAGCTGGCCGGCGTCCCCGGCGTCGAGACCGTGCCGATGACGCCGGGCACCACCCCCTCCCGCCACCTCTACCAGGTGCTGGTGGAGGACCGCGACGAGGTGATGGTGGGGATGAACCGGCGCGGCGTCTTCCCCGGCGTCCACTACCGCGACAACACGCACTACCGGATGTACGCCTACGCCGACGGCACGGCGCCGCGGGCGCGGCGGGCCAGCGAGCGGCTGATCTCGCTGCCGATGCACCTCCGGCTCGGCCACGAGGAGGCGCGACGGGTGGCGGCGGCGTTGCGCGACGCGGTCGGCGAGCGGAGCGGGGCTCAGCGTTGAAGGGCCTGGAGGAGGCGCTGCTGATAGCCGGCAACGGGGAAGAGGCGCGTGAAGGCGAGGCCGCCGGACCCCTGCCGGCGGTGCAGCACGTAGGCCCAGCACTCGGCGTGGAGGATGCCTACCTCCATCTCCAGGGAGACCGCCGGCGCCGCCGCCAGGATCTGCTCGTAGAGGTAGGCATGGGAGTACTGGCGGTGGAGAAAGCGCTCGCCGCGCACCGATTCCTGCGTATCGACGACGCCGCCGGCGGCGGGCCAGACGGTGAAGACGACCATCTTCCGGGCCACCCGCACCAACTCGCGCAGCAGGGGGCCGATCTCCGGCAGGTGCCCGAGGACCTCGAAGCAGAGCACGACGTCGAAGGCGCCGTCGCCGAACCGCAGGCCGTAGCCGTCGCCGGCGAGCAGGCGCGCCCGCGGGAACTTCCCCCGGCCGATCGCCAGCATCCGCTCGGACACGTCGACGCCGGTGTACCGCTCGTTCGGGATCAGCCGGGGGACCAGCCGCTCGTAGATCAGGCCCGTGCCGCAGCCGACCTCCAGGACGTCGAGGCCGGCGGCCGGCTGCAGGTAGGGGGCGCAGAGATCGGCCAGGGCCTCGCGGTGGACCCGCTCGTGGGCGCTGCCCAGCCAATAGGATTCGATGGTCTCGGCGACCCCCTCCCCGTCCCAGCGCTCCCAGTCCCGTGCCTTCATCCCGGCGACTTTATCCCAGGAACCCATCGCGGGACCTGAGCCATGCTCTTCGTCCGCGACCTCCTCGCCGACCAGCGGGTCTTCCGGCGCGCCGGAGCGCCCGCGGCGCCCGCGGTCTCCGTCGTCCTCCCCACCTACCGCCGCCACGCCGGCGGCCTGCTCCGCCGGGCGCTCGCGAGCGTCCTCTCGCAGAGCTTCACGGATCTCGAGCTGATCGTCGTCGACGACGGCTCCACCGACGGCAGCCAGGATCTCGTCCTCGCCCTCCAGGCGGCCGATCCCCGCGTCGTCTACGTGCGCCACGATCTCAACTGCGGCCTCCCGGCGCTGCGGGTCAACGAGGGGATCGAGCTCGCCCGCGGGCGCTGGATCGCCTTCCAGTTCGACGACGACGCATGGCTGGAGGGAGCGCTCGCGGCTCTGGTGGAGCGGGGCCGGAACGCCGCCGATTTGGCGGACTCCGCCGTGATCTTCGGACAAGCGGTCCTGGAGAGGTCGTCCGGGTGGACCCGGACGCTGCCGGACGTGGAGGTCCACCTGCTCACCCTGTCGTTCGAGAACCGGCTGGCCAACAACTCCGTCCTCGTGCCCCGCCGATTGTTCGACCTCTACGGCATGTACGACTGCCACGTGGGGATGCGGCGCCTGTGCGACTGGGACCTCTGGCTGCGCCTCGCCCGCCACGCCCCGTTCCTGGGCGTGGAGCGGCGGGTCTCCGCGGTTACCGTGGCCAGCGACGAGGTGTCCCTCGGCGTCACGGTCCCTTTCGAGCTCCCCCTCTTCCGGCTTCTCCACTCCATCCCCCGCGACGGCCTGCTCACGCCGCAGCGCTGGCGCGACTACGAGGTCGACGGCGCGCGGATCGGCGGGGTGGAGATCGCCGGGGCGCTCCGCGAGCGCCTGGAACGGGATTACGTCGTTCCCTATCAGCAGCGGCTCCGCCACGCCTTCCCCCACCTGGCGCCGCCCCCTGCGGCCAGCGGCCGGGCGCCGCGCAACCTCCTCTTCACCATGGATTCCTTCTACGGCTCCTTCGAGATGTGCATGGGGCAGTACGACCTGCCGTCCTGCGCCCGAGGGGTGGCCAAGATGCACTACCAGCCCCTCCTGCAGCTCGCTCCGGGCTGGGAGCGGGACGCCGATCTCCTCCTCCTCGTCCGCACAGTGACGCCGCCCGGCGGGCGGGTGCTGGCGGAGGCCGTGGCGGCGGGGATCCCGGCCGGCTACTATCTGGATGACGATCTCCTCCACCTGCACGAGTACGGCCCCCCCTTCGACGGCCTGGCTCCGGGTGGAGAGCGGCGCGCCGATCTCGAGGCGCAGCTCGCCGGCGCCGACGCCGTGTGGTTCACCAGCCCGGCGATCGCCGCGTCCGTGCGCCCCCACAACCCCCGCCTCGTGCCTCACAACGGCGCGGTCCCCGAGAGCTGGCTGCCGTCCACCCTGCGCCCGCGCGGCGGCGACGGCGGGCCGATCCGCATCGCCTACGCCGGGGACCCCTACCGCATCGAGGAGTTCCGGCGGATCTGGAGCGCCCTGCGACGGCTCTCCGAGGAGCTCGGCGACCGGCTGGAATTCGAGTTCTGGGGGGTGGACGCGGGCTCGCTGCCCCCCCTCGCCTCGCCGGTCTCCCAGCGGCCCTACACCTACAGCTACGCGCAGTTCATCGACCGCCTGCGTGAGGCCCGGTTCGACATCCTCCTCACCCCGCTCCTCGACGCGCCGCGCCCCCGCCTCGCCAAGGCGCCGAGCCAGTACTACCACGCGGCCGTGGCGGGAGCGCTCGGGATCTTCTCCGACGTGCCCCCCTATGCCGCCCTCCCCCACGGGCTGACCTGTCTCAAGGCGGCCAACGACGCGGACTCCTGGTACGACGCCATCCGCGAGGCGGTGACCATGCCGGTGGAGCGCTTCGACGGCCTGCGGCGGGCCATGGTGGAGCACGTGCGCCTGGAGTTCACCGAGCGGGCCCAGATCCACCTCCACGAGGCGGCGGTGCGGGCGACGGAGTTCCACGCCGCCACCCGCGCGCGCCGCGGGAAGGACGGCCGGCCCCGGGTCCGCCACCTCCTGCCCGGAGCGGCGGCCCTGGCCCGGGAGTACGGCGTGGACGCGGTCGAGGAGAGCGGAGGGGATGGCGCGGCCCTGGTCTTCGCGGCGCCGGGGCCGGCGTGGGTGGCGCGGGAGGTCTTCGACCGCGGCCTGCGGCGGGTGCTCGAAGGTGGGGACGGGATGGAGGTGCTGTTCGACGCGAGCGGCGCCGTGGAGGTCCCGCAGGAGGTGCGGGAGGCGCTCGCCGGGGGCGTCCTGGTGGTCTCCAACTCCCCCGGCGTGAGGGAGCTGCTGACCGACGGCGTGACCGGGCTCCTCTTCAGTGGCGACGACCTGGCGGCGGCGCGGGAGCGGGCCGCGGGACTCACCCGCGAACGGCGGGCGAGGATCGTCGCCGCCGGCTACCGGCTGGCCCGCGGCGAATTCCATCCCCAGCGGGCCGCCAGCGAGCTCTTCGCGCTCTACGGCGAGGCCCTCGCGGCGGCGATCTCGCCGCCGGCTCCGGCTCCTCCCGCGACGGTGCCTCCCTCCCGGCGGGACCGCCTGCGCCACCGCGCCGACCAACTCGGCCTCTACCGCCCCCTTTCCCGGCTCCGTTGGTCGCTGCGCCGCAAGCGCGTGCTGGTGACGTACGACAACTACACGACCTCGGTCTTCCTCTACTGGGAGCATGCCCTCCCCCGCCTCGAAGCCGCCACCGGCCGAAGCTGGCTGCTGCGTCCGGCCGGCGAGGTCAATCCGGAGGACCTCTACAGCTTCCACGCCGTGATCTCGGTGCGCGGCATCTCGGCGCGGAGCCTCGAGATCCTGCGCGCCGCCCGGCGGCAAGGCGCCCGGACGATCTATGACCTCGACGACAACCTGCTGCTCATCGACCAGGCGTTCTCCGATCCCGAGAACCCCTGGCGCCGGATCTTCGGCGATGCCCGGCCGGAGATCGAGGCCATGCTCGGGGAAACCGACGCGGTCAAGGTCTATGCCGAGCCCGCCGTCCGCTCGCTGCTCCCCTACAACCCCCGGGTGACGGCGATCCGGCCGTACCAGATCCTCGACGGCGACGCTCCCCCGCCGCCGCGGGAGCGCGAGCCCGTCACCGTGGGCTTCCTGGGGAGCTCCTACAAGGACGACGAGTTCCATCCCCTGGTGCGGGCCATCCGCCGCCTCCTCGACGAGGGGCGCCCCCTTCGCTTCGAGTTCTTCGGCTTCCGCCCCGCCGCCCTGGCGGACCGCCCCGAGATCTCCCACGTCCCCTGGCGCTCCTCCTACCCGGAGTACCGGCAGGCCCTTGCCGCCCTCGGCTGGGACGTCGGCCTGGCGCCGCTGCGCGACCTCGAGTTCAACCGCGGCAAGAACAACGCGAAGTACCGGGAGTATGCCGCGGCTGGCATCGCCGGCATCTATTCGGACGCCGAGATCTACCGCACCACCGTCGTCCACCGCGAGACCGGCCTGGTAGTCCCCCACGAGAGCGAGCAGGCCTGGTACGCGGCCATCCTGGAGCTTACCCGCGACGCCGGGCTCAGGGCATCGATCCGCCGGAACGCCTTCGCAGACGTGAAAGCCAACTACCGGGAGGAGGATTACGTGGCCCGGGTGGCGGCTCTGCTGGAGGAGCCGCGGCGGCCGCGGCCAGCCGGCCCCGGGTGAGCACCTCGTCCGCCACGAAGCCGGCGAGCCGCGCCCGCGACGCCTTCAGCTCGGCGGAAGGGGGGGCCAGCCCGCCGTAGACCTCCTCCATCCGCCGCGCCGATTCCTCCAGGCTGAAGGCGCGGGCCCGCTTGGCGGCGGCCCGCCCCATCGCCCGCGCGCCCTCGGGATCGGCGAGCAGGCGGCGCAGGGCCGCGGCGAGCTCCCCCGGGCTCCCCACCGGCGCCAGCAGGCCGGAGACCCCGTCCTCGACGATCTCCTCCGGGCCGCCGCAGCGGGTGGCCACCACCGGCAGGCCGGCGGCCATCGCCTCCAGGATGGCCAGCCCCAACCCTTCCGAATGGGAGGGGTGGACCAGGGCTTCGGACAGGGAGAGGAGGTTCCGGATGTCGGGCTCGAAGCCGATCCGGCGGACGTGCCGCCGGAGACCCAGCTCCGCGATCCGGGCGTCGAGCGCCGCCAGGTACTCGGCGTCCCCGGCGCCGCCGGCCAGCGCGAAGACCAGGTCGGGGAACTCGCGCGCCAGCGGCGCCGCGGCCTCCACCAGGTCGAGCTGCCCCTTGCGCCGCTGGATGCCGCCGACGCACGCCACCACCCGGGCCGACCCCGCGATCCCGTAGCGCGCCCGCAGCCCTCGCGGGTCCTCCACCGGCCGGGAGAGGAAGGCGTCGAGATCGAACCCGTCGGGGATGACGTGGCGGGCGGCGAGGCGGCAGACCGTCGCCGCCTGGGCCTCGACGCCCCGCGAGACGCAGACGAGAGCGTCGGCCAGGAGGTCGACGACCGACAGGAAGAACCCCGGGTCGTCGAAATAGGCCGGCGGGAAGCCGCCGCCGAAGAAGCCGCGGCTGTGCCAGACGTGCGGCAGCCCCAGCCGGGCCGCGGCGAGCGCCCCTTCGAGGGTGACGATGAACTGGGTGTGGACGAGGTCGACGCGCTCTTGCTCCAGCAACGCCGCCAGGGCGTCCGTCCGGCCACGGAGCCCTGCGAGCTGGGCGAGGAAGGCGCCGGCGCTCCAGTGCGTCGCCGGGATCCACCAGCCGAGCGGCAGGATGTGGACGGGGACCGACAGCTTCTCGATCTCGCCGCGCAGCGGGCCGTCCTCCGGCAGCACCACGAGCGGCTCGAACCGCCCGCGGTCGAGCGCCGAGAGGAGGTTCGCGAGCACCCTCTCGCTGCCCACCCCCGACTGGTGGGCGAGGCAGGCGATCCTCATCCCGGCTCCCTCCCACCGGCCACCGTCCGCAGCATGGCGAGGAAGTCGGGCAGCACCCGCCCGGTGGCGAAGCGCTCCCGCACCTCGGCCGCGGCGCGACCGGCGATCCGCCGCCGCAGCTCTCCGTCGAGACAGAGGAGGTCCAGGGCCTCCGTCCAGGCCTCCTCGCGGTTCTCCACCAGCAGGCCGGTCTCGCCGTCGCGCACGTGCTCCGTGTAGGGAGGGACCGCGGAGTAGATTCCGGCCGCTCCCACCGCCGCGGACTCCAGGAGCTTGATCGGGATCTTGGAGGCCGAGAAGCGCGAGGCGTCCAGCGGGGCGATCAGCACGTCCGGCCGCAGCGCCGCGAGGTCGCGGGCGTAGGCCGCGTAGTCGTGCCGCCAGGGAAGGAACGTCAAGCGCTCCGGCGACAGCCCCCGCAGCGGCTCCGGCACCTCGTGCGCCATCACCAGCAGCCGGGCGTCGGCCCGGCGGTCGAGGAAGCGGGCGAGGCCGCGGAACCCGGACTCCTCGAAGCGCGGCGAGCCGGCGAAGCCGGCGAGGAATCCCGGGGGCCGCCGCCCTTCCCCGCCCGCGGGAACGGCAAAGAGGTCGAGATCGACGTTGGGGGGCAGGCGCAGCACCCGCCGCGCCCACGGCCTCACCTCCTCCTCCAGGACCGGGTTGAAGACCAGCACCGCGTCCGCCCGTCGAACGCTGTCCAGGAAGACCTCGAACGCCGGCTTGCCTGGAGTGAAGAGCCGCTCGAAGCGCGCGAGCTCCTCCCCCGCGGCGATCCAGTTGTCGTCGATCATCACCAGCGACGGAATCCCCGCCTCGCGGCAGCGGTCGAGCAGCGCCGGCACCTCGGGGAAGCGAGGACGGCTGAAGATCGCGAGACCGCATGCGGAGAGGTCCTCCGGCCGGCAGCGCTCGTAGAGCACCGTCCGCCAGGTGAGCACCCCCTCGCCCGCCACCTTGCCGAAGAAGTTGTAGAAGAAGAGCTGGTTCTGGTGCGCGTCGTGGAGCCCGGAGAGGAGCGTGATCCTCAGGCCCGGGAGATCCCGGCGAAAGCTCTCCTCGCCGCCGATGCCTTCCCGCGCGACATAGCGCGCGGCCAGATCGCGATCTGTGGGCTCCGGAGAGCGGAACGGAAACGCGCTCCAGTCCCAGGCCACAGGGGCCGCAGGGGCCGGCGCGTGAACCAGGCGCCCCTCCCGGCTCAGGCGGAGCGTGAAATCCCACCAGAAGGACCGCCGGAGCCGCGGCGACGGATCGAAGCGGACTTCGTCAGCGACCGTGCCGCGGACGAGGCAGTTGTGCATGGGGACGAGGTCGGCCATCTGGAGCCAGCCGTGCTGCACCGGATGGAAGAGCCCGTCCGGCGCCGGTCCGGCGAGAGCCCCGTAGACCAGATCGCCGCCCTCCCGCGCCGCCTCCCGCAGCCGGCGCAGCCCCTCCCCGTTCACGACGCACCCCGGCCAGAGGAACGCCACCCAGGGATGAGCGGAGCCCTCGATCCCCAGCGCGTAGAGGAGCTGCGGGAGATCCGTGGCTCGCGGCAACCGGATCTCCCGGCGGTCGGGAAACCGCGGGGCCCAGCCGCGCAGCGCCCGCTCCCACTCCGGCCCGTCCACCAGGAAGGTCACGAAAGCTTCCGGGAGCTGCTCGCGGAGCTCTTTCAGGGTAGCGCCGAGCGCCTCCGTGGTCCGCCCCGGATCGCCACCGATCCAGACGAGAACGTCCACGTCCCAGGAGGCGCGCGCGCCGCCGAACGTCCGCACCGACGCCCTCGCGGCGAGGGCGGGGAGGCCGGAGGGCCTCCAGCGGTGGAAGAGTCGCATCGGATTCGATCGGATGCTAGGGAGCCGGCGGCCCGGGTGTCAACGACTGACAATTCTTGGCGGAACCGTCCGCCATAAATTGGCGATCAGCTATATAAACCCCTTGCTAAGTCCTTTGTTTTCAATACGGACTGACCGGGTATGCGGATTGCTCATGGGAGACTGACAGGTATGAACCCAATTAGGTTGGCTGGTTGACTCTCCGGGGGGGCGGGTGAGGTTGGCACCCGCCCCCCATCTCTTCCAGCGATTCAGACGTCCGCATCGGCTCTCCAGGTGCGTGGCGGGAGGCACTCGATGGTCTGGTCTCACCCCCGCTCACGGCCCCTCCCGGCTTTCCGGAGGGTCCTTCCGTCGTGCCTGGCTTTCTTCCTGCTGGCAGGGAGCGTCCAGGCCCTGGGTATCTCGACGGCGCAGAACCCCGCGGCGAGCTTCTCCACGCCGGGGACCAAGCAGGTCACGCTCCAGGCCTGCAACGCCGCCGGCTGCACCTCGATGACCAGGACCGTGGTGGTGCTCGACCCCAAGCCCCAGATCCTCAGCACCAACATCCCTCTCCAGGTCGGGGTCGGGCAGCCGGTGACTCTCCAGGATACGGTGACCGGGCGTCCGCCGTTGACCCACCGCTGGGTCTTCTCGACCGGCGGGGTCGACACCGTCATCACCGGGGATCCGGCGACGTGGACCACGCCGGCCACCCCGGCGATCTATCTGGCGCACCTCGAGGTGAGCAACGCGGACGGCAGCGCCAGCTCCCTGCCGGTCACCGTGAGTGTCGTGCCGTCGGCCTACGCCGACGTGCCGCCGGACTACTGGGCCTGGAAGTTCATCGAGAACCTCCACACCCGCGGGGTCGCCACCTCCTGCGGCACCTCGCCCCTCCGCTACTGCCCCGACGACCCCATGACCCGCGGCGAGATGGCGATCTTCCTGCTCCGCGCCAAGGACGGAGCGGCCTACGTGCCGCCGGCCTGCGTCACTCCCGCATTCAGCGACGTGCCCTGCTCCGACCCGCTCGCCCCCTGGGTCAACGAGCTGGTGCGGCGCGGCGTGACCGCCGGCTGCGGCGGCGGCAACTACTGCCCCGGCAACCCGGTGACCCGCGACCAGATGTCCGTCTTCCTCATCGTCACCAAGCGGGGCGCCGGCTACGTTCCGGACCAGACCTGCCTCACGGCGGCCTTCAGCGACGTGGCCTGCTTCAATCCTTTCTCCCCGTGGGTCAAGGAGCTGGTGACCCTCGGCGTGACGGCCGGCTGCGGCGCCGGCGACTACTGCCCGCTCACGCCGGTCTCCCGGGCGCAGATGGCCGTCTTCATCTCGGTGATGTTCAACCTGCCGCCCCCTTGAGCCCCTCCGTTCATGGAATGGTGCGTTTTTTGCTATACACCCATTCCATGAAACGGACATGGAAAAAAGCCCCGCTGCTCCTCGCGCTGGCTCTCGCGCTCGGCCTCGGGTCCCGGACGCCCGTGGCCGCGGCGCCCGGTACCTTCGTCACCGCCGTCCAGATCACGGGCAACCTCCCCAACGCGATCGGCGTCACCAACGCCGGTGACGGCTCGGGCAGGCTGTTCGTCGTGCAGCAGACCGGCCAGATCCGGATCTGGAACGGCAGCCAGATCCTCGCCACCCCCTTCCTCGACACCTCCGGGGTCAGCTCGGCGTGCGATCCGACCAACGGCTGCGGTGAGCGGGGGCTGCTGGGGCTCGCCTTCCATCCGAGCTACCCGACCAACGGGCTCTTCTACGTCTATTACACGCGGCAGAGCGACGGCGCGATCGTGATCGCCCGCTATCAGGTCTCTGCCGATCCCAACATTGCCAACACCTCCGGCACGGTCCTGCTCACCATCCCGCATCCGGGCCAGGCCAACCACAACGGCGGGCAGCTCGCCTTCGGCCCCGACGGCTACCTCTACATCGGCACCGGGGACGGCGGCGGCGCCGGCGATCCCCCCGGGAACGGCCAGAACATCAACGTCCTGCTCGGCAAGCTCCTGCGCATCGACGTCGACCATGGCTCGCCCTACGCCATCCCGCCCACCAACCCCTTCGCCGGGGCGGCCCCCGGCGCCGGGGCGCACGAGATCTGGTCCTACGGCCTGCGCAACCCCTGGCGCTTCAGCTTCGACCGCGCGAACGGCGACCTCTACATCGGCGACGTCGGGCAGAACTCCTGGGAGGAGATCGACTACCAGGCCGCCGGGGCCGCCGGGGGCAGGAACTACGGGTGGAACTGCCGCGAGGGCGCCCACCCCTTTAGCACCAGCACGAGCTGCAACTCGATCACCTCGGTGGACCCGGTGCTCGAGTACGACCATTCCCTCGGCTGCGCGGTGATCGGCGGCCCCGTGTTCCGCAACCTGCCGGCCCACACGATGACCGGCGACTACCTCTACGGCGACTTCTGCTCCGGCCGCATCTGGCGCGGCTTCCGCGGCTCCGGCGGGACCTGGACGAGCGCGCAGCTCTTCGACACCGCCTTCGGCATCACCAGCTTCGGCCTGGGGGAGACCGGCAGGGTCTACCTCACCGATTCGTCCGGCAATACTCTCCAGTGGGTCGCCCCCTACACCTTCGCCGACGTGCTCCCCACCCACTTCGCCTGGCGCTTCGTGGAAGCGGTCTCCGGGCAGGGAATCATCTCGGGCTGCGGTGGTGACAATTTCTGTCCCGACAGCCTGATCAGCCGCGGGGAGATGGCCATGTTCCTGCTGCTGGCCAAGCAGGGAGCGGCCTACACGCCGCCCCCCTGCACCTCCCCCCTCTTCGCGGACGTGCCCTGCTCCAACCCGCTCGCCCCCTGGATCAACGAGGTGGCGCGGCGCGGGATCACCGCCGGCTGCGGCGGCGGCAACTACTGCCCGGGCGCGCAGGTGACGCGGAGCCAGATGTCGGTCTTCCTGCTGGCGACCTTCCAGGGATCGGGCTACAGCCCGCCCCCCTGCCCGCCCAGCTCGTTCAGCGACGTGCCGGCCGGGAGCCCCTTCTGCCCCTGGATCAAGGAGATCGCCAACCGCGGCATCACCGCGGGCTGCGGGGGTGGAGCCTTCTGCCCGGAGAACCAGGTGACGCGGGGACAGATGTCGGTGTTCCTCGCCACCACCTTCGGGCTGCCGGCGCCATAGACACCTCGGCAGACCATGAAAAAGCCCCTCGTCCCTTGTGGGAGAGGGGCTTTTGCAACAGGAGGGTTGAAAGCTTACGGTCCGACGGCGTGGGTCGGAATGCCGAACGCGGTCGACAGGAAGACCGACATCTGGCCGCGCAGCACCAGCGACTCCGGGCAGAAGTTGCCGCCGCCGCAGCCGGCGGTGATCCCCTGGGCGGCGATCTGCTTGACCCAGCCGCAGAACGGGCTGGCCGCCGCGACGTCGGTGAACGACGAGGGGGGGCAGGGCAGCGCCGGCAGGCCGCGGGCCACCATCAGGAAGACCGACATCTGCGAGCGGGTGATGCTGCTGTCCGGGCAGAAGACGCCCGCGGCGCAGCCGCCGGTGATCCCTTCCCGCGCCAGCTCGTTGACCCAGACCGCGTAGGGGTTGGAGCAGGGCACGTCGGAGAACATGGCCGTCGTGCAGGCCGGGGGCGTGTAGCTGGCGCCGTTCTTGGCCAGCAGCAGGAACTTGGCCATCTCCTTGCGGGTGATCACCCCCTCGGAGCAGAAGCTGCCGACCCCGCAGTCGGGCATGATCTCGGCCGCGTAGACCCCCTGGACGAAGGGGAAGAACGCGCTGTTGGAGGCGACGTCCGAGAAGGGGAGGGCGGGGCCGACATAGCCGCTGCGCTGGGAGGCGAAGTCGTCCAGCCGGAACGAGCCGGCGGTGGCGGCGTCGAGGCCGGCGATGGCGCCCCAGCGGGAGTAGTTGATTGTCTCGGTGTCGTTGCTGAGCCCGGAGAGGCCGGCCTGCGCCTTGCCGTCGACCCAGAGGTTGAGATGGCCGGTGCCCGCCCCCTTGGCCCAATCGATCTCGATCGACCGCCAGCCGTCGGGCAGCGCCACCGGGGTCGTGGAAGACTCGTTGCCCGAGTTGAGGCGGGCGTAGGCGGTGAGCTGCTTCTTGCCACCGCTCTGTCCCACCTCCAGCCGCAGCACCGGGTTGCCGGAGTTGGCCGGCGGCACCGGATCCGCGCCGTCGTAGGCCGCGAAGAGGTCGAAGGCGGAGCCGTCCTGCATCTGCAGGGTCCGCAGGTTGGCGTAGAAGCGGGCGCGGTAGGCGGACTCGGCCGACGGCGAGCTGTCCTGCACGTAGACCGGCGTCGTGTCCCCCGAGGTCAGGGCGACCAGGGCGCCGCAGTTCTGGCTGAAGCGGGCCGTGTTGGGGTTGGTCGGCGCGCACTTGACCACCCCTTCGGGGCTGCCGCCGTTCGGCACGCGGAAGGTGTTCGCGCCCGCGGCCACCGCGCCCGCCAGGGCGACCGTGGCCCCGAGAACGACGGCACGCCGGAGTCGTAGGATGGGATTCGAGTTCATGGATCGCTCCTTTTGACTTTTCGGTCGTCTTGCCGTCAAGGCGTCTTGCCGCTCCAGGGGCCCGGCACCGCGCCGCCCTCGAAGCTGTCGTTGAAGATCCCCGCCACGCCGGCGACCGGCGCCAGGCAGCTCGGGTTGCTCGAAGCCACGGAGGAAATGTAGCTGTTCATCAGCGCCGCCTCCCGCTCGGGGTGCACTCCGTAGGCGAAGCCGGTGCCGAAGGTCAGGGTGATGTTGCTGTAGTTGCCCGACCGCAGATGGCAGTAGCTCATGATGGTGCCGCTGCCGACGCCGGCCGGCCCCGGCAACGTAGGCGTGCCCGAGTAGCAGCCCGATCCACTCTCGGTGCCATAGCACTGGTCGATGGGGCTGGAGTTGCCGCCGATGCCGCCATAGCAGTGCGTGTGGGGCGAGCCGAAGTTGTGGCCGATCTCGTGGGCGACCGAGAGGATGTCCCAGACCACCGTCGGGCTGACGATGTTGAAACTACCGAAGAGATTGCCGGTGAAGCCGTAATCTCCACCCCAGGGTGTCGTCTCGGAGCCCAGCCCGGGGCAGGAGGCGGAGCCGGTGGTGAACGAGCCGTGGCAGAGCGCGTTGAGCCAGGCGATGCCGCCGCCGCTGGCCTTGCCGCTCAGGAAGTGCGCGATCGTCCGGGAGACGTTGGTCTTGTTCTGGTTCCAGTACTTCCCGAACTCCAGCAGGCCGCACTGCGTGCTCGTCTGGGTCCAGGGATCGCCGCTCGTCGACCACAGGCTGAGCGACTGCACGACGAGCGAGGTGTTGAGCTCCGCCGTATAGATCGTCGAGGCGTAGCCGATCAGGTTGCCGACGTAGTTCGTGGCGGTCGTGGTGTCGTTGAAAAGCTGGTAGAACTCGAAGTCGCTCTCGAGCGCCACCCGCGCCGTGTGCGCGGCCACGGCCGCCTTCCCCGCCGGAGCCGAGGAGATCGCGGAGAGGTCCAGATTCGGGATGGCGCCGGGGGTCGGCGGCAGCTTGTCGTTGGCGCAGGAGAAGGTCTCGTTGCGACCCGACTTCAGGAGCACGGGGTCGACCCGGTGCATCTCGATGGGGACATTCAGGGACTTGGCTTGGGCAGGGTCGCCGCCGATGAGGTAGAACGCCCCGCTATCGCTGACCATCCCCTGAGTGGTGCCGTCCTCCAGCTTCGCCAGGAAGGCGCGCGACTCCGGCTTGCCGTCCACCGTGCCGCGGAAATAGGCGTTCGCCGGGGCGTGCAGCACCCGATCGCGGCCGCTGCCGTGAACGACGATCCTGGCGTCGCTCGCGAACACCTGGAAACGCTCGAGCACGAGCGCCTCCGGCCCCTGCCCGTCCGACACCTGCACGTTCTCCAGCCGCAGGTGCGAGCCGACCGGCACGGCGTCGGCCGCGGCGGCGAAGTTCGGGCTCTGCACCACCGGGAGCTTGCCCGCCGGGCTCGCTGCCCGCAGCGGGCCGGCGGCCAGCAGGACGCAGCCGGCCAGGATCATCCGATTCAAGTTCCAACGCATCTAGGTCCTCCTATGGAGCGGCGCGCGAGCGCCCTCTCCTTCGTTCCGGGCCATGACTGGTACATCCCTGTGGATGCGTTACGGGGCATTGTGGTTAGTCGGCATGCTTATGTCAATCCATGTATAGGATGGCCCTTGACCACTTTTGTCACCCACGGCTCCCAATCCTTGTCCGGCGATGTGGCGTGCCGTGCGGCAGAAGCCACCTGGAATCAAGGGCTTGGCCCGCCCAACATCCCTCGGGAACGACTCTGTAGATTATAGAAAAGGCAAGGTTCGGGCCAGGAAATTCCCGCTCAGGTCAGAAGGAGGGGTGCCCGGGCAGTTGAGGGCGGGATCAGCTTTCCGAGCGAGCTTTCTGGAGGAACGCCGAGGCGGCCTCGGAATCGAGCTCTTCCAGGCAATCCGCCTTTCCGGCGACGGCCTCGGTCAGATTCTGGCGAGACAGCTCGTGAGCCCGTTCGAACCAGGGCAGAGCCTTGGCCGGATCGTCCTCCACCGCGTGGTAGTACCAGGCGAGGTCGAGGATCGCGGGGACGTATTCGTCGTCGTCTTCCAGGGCCTCCCGCAGGGCTTGCTCGGCCTCCTCGAGAGGCGGGACCCCGGTTCCCGAAGCGAGTTGGATGCAGCGACTGCGGAGGACCAGCTCGCGAGGAGCCAGGGGCCTGCTCCGCTCGATCCCGGCGAGGACCTCCAGGACCTCGTCGAAATTCTCTTTCGCGAGCAGCTCCTCCAGCTCTCGCGCCGTCGCCTTGTCTCCGGTCATCTGAGCTCCCTGCTCATCAGTTCCGCCCGTTCCTATCCGTCGCTCAACTGGACGGATTCCAAGCGGCCGTCTGTGGAGAAGTGGAAGTCGATTCCCAGTTGCGGATCTAGCCTGCCTCGGCCCGGCTCGGCACCCAGCGCTGGAAGAAGGCGGAGATTTCGGCGACCGAGAGGAGGGCGCTGGCGTTGCGGAACTGGCCGTCGCGCTGGGCGATGATCAGCGTGCCGTCCGGCTCCAGGATGGCCACCGACGGGATGCCGCTGCCGACGTTCATCCCGTACTCGGCCATCAGGTCGAGGTTGCGGTCGCGGTTGCCCACGGAGACTTTGACGACCACGAAGTTGGGATCGACGATCGGGGCCACCAGCCGGTGGCCGAGCGAGCGCTTGAAGGCCTCGCAGTCCGGGCACCAGTTGGCGCCGAAGACCACGGCGACCCGCTTCCCCTCCGCCGACGCCTGCCGGCAGGCCGCCTCAATGTGGGCCCGGGCGTCCTCCTGATCCGGGTTGGAGCGTGACGTTTCCATGACGTCACTATTGTGCCATCAAAGCTCCGGACCGGGACTCCGGGGCGACGTGGTCACGCCGGGGCGAACACCGCGTGGAACCCCAGGTGCACCGGCGATTCCAGCGGCACCACCGCCACCGGCCCAGCCGCCACCCGGAAGGCGTCGAAGATCAGGAAGGCGCTCTCACCCCTCGCCGCGTCGAAGCGCTGGCAGATCACCGCTCCACCCTCGCCGGCAGGATCCGGCGCGAAGGCAGGCTCGCCGCCCAGGTACCAGCCCGGCGGCGCCGGCCAGACGTCCGCGCGATCGGGGTGGGACCAGGAGAGGTGGGCCACCTCGTCGAAGAACTTCCTTCCCGGGCGCCCGGTCTTCGAGATCCCCAGCATCCAGAGGTCGTCGCAGGGCTGGCCGACGCAGGCCGGATCGATCGCGGGGAAGTCCGGCGCGCGGTCGTAGGCGATCTCCCGGGTCTCCAGCAGGGCGCCGCTCGTGAGATCGATCACGAAGCGCACGGGCCGGCCCGGGGCCACGTCCCGGAACAGCCCGTCCAGCTCGTACTGGTCATAGACGGGGCGATCCAGCTCGACGACGTCCACCGTCAGGTGGTCCCCCTCTTCGAAAGCATTGATGCCGTGGAGCGCGTAGCGGTTCCCCACCGGCACCGAGGCGACGGGATCGCCGCTCTCACGATCGACGATCAGCAGGCGGCTCCCTTGCTCCGGCTCCCAGCGCAGGGCATCCATCAGCGTGCCTCCCGAGGCCAGCCGGGACATGTCCATCACGTAGGGGCCGAGATGGAAGATCGCATGGCGGCCGGAGAGGCAGAAGTCGTGGAGGGAGACGGGCAGGTCGAGCGGCAGCCGGCGGCGGTAGACGAGGCGCCCCTGGGGGTCGAAACGGTAGAGGTTGAGGCTCGGCTGGGCGGAGGCGAAATTGATGCCGAAGTTGAACAGCTCCCCGGTCTGCGGATCGATCTTCGGGTGCGCCGCGAACGGGCTGACCGGGTTCACCGCGCCGCCGAAGTTGAAGGGCCCGCGGGTCGCCAGCGTGTCCGGGTCCAGCTCCCACGGGAGCCCCTGCTCGCCGAAAGCCAGCAGCGCGCCATTCCAGAAATAGATGCTGACGTTGAGCGGCGACTCCAGGGCGACGCCCCGCACCAGCCGGTCTTCGGGGAAGGCGGTGCCGAAGGAGCGGTAGAGCATCCGGCCCGCGGTTTCCTCCTCGGCGAGCCGCGTGCCGCGCACGTAGCGGGCCGCGAAGTGGGCGCCGTCTTCCCGGAAGCTGAGAGCGCAGACCATGCCGTCGCCGTCCAGCCAGTGGCCGTAGCGCCGGCCGCCGCGCTCGAACCGCGCGGGGCCGTTCAGGTAGTACGTGCCGCGGAGGAAGGCCGGGATCTCCCCCTCGATCCGCCGCAGCTCGCCGCACTGTTCGGCCGGCGCCAGGAAGGCCCGTTCGAGCCCTGGGGCATGGTCCTCGGTCATCCCGCCGCCTCCATCGGCACGGCCTCCGGCACCAGCCGCTCGGAGCGGAAGCGGGCCATGCAGGGGACGTCGAACCTCCAGGCGTAGATCTCGGAGGTCTCGCGGCAGGCGGCCTCCAGGCGCTCGGCCATCGTTTCGGGATCGAACAGGAGGCTCTCGAGGTCGATGCCGCGGATGTAGGCGGCGTTGGTCGCGGCCCGCGGATCGTCCAGCACGGCGGCCGCGACGTGGGCCGCGGTCCAGCGGGCGAGGTCGCGGAGGTTCTCGAGCTGCTCGTCCAGCACCTCCCGGGCCTCGTCGCGGCTCACCCCGACCTTGTAGAAAGTCAGCTCGGCGGCCACCAGAGCCCCCACCTCCATGAAATCGAAGAAGACCGGCTCGGGAGCGGCGAGGATCACGTTCTCCTTCTTCCACCGGTAGTAATCGGCCAGCAGGCGGTGCACGCCCTGGTTGATCGGCCCCAGTTGCCCGAAGCGGCGCAGGAAGGTGGGCAGGAACGTGCGGTCGACGTGCAGGTCGTTGATGAAGGGGAAGACATAGAAGGCGAAGTAGATGGTCAGCTCCCAGGCGTAGCGCAGGGAGAAGCACTCCTGGTCGCCCAGGGTGCAGTAGCTCACCGCGAAGCTGGGGACGTAGGCCTCGTAGACCGCCCGGGCGAGCGGCTCGTAGAGTCGCACCTTGGCCTCCAGCTCGCCGCGGTCGCGGGTCAGGATGCAGTCGGAGATCAGGGTGTTGTAGATCGAGATCAGGTCGCCGCCCGGGCTGTACAGCGGGTCGGTGAAGCGGCAGGCCTCGCCGCAGAGCGCCCAGCCGGAGGGGGAGATCGTCTGGCCGCTGTCGAGGGCGAAGCTGGTGTAGCCGGAGTGGTGGAGGATCTTCCGCCGCGGCAGGTCGCGGGCGTAGAGGGGGTACTCGCGGCAGATCCAATCGACGAGCTTCTCGGCGGTGGCGACGTCCCTGCTGGCGACGTTGGCGGAATCGTAGACCAGCCCCAGGCTGGTCTTGCCGTGCAGCGGGATCGCCCAGAACCAGTAGCCCTCGCCGCAGTAGTGATTGGTGGCCAGGAAGGTGGGGAAATGCCCCAGCGCCGAACGCTCCGGCCGCAGGCGCAGGGCCTTGCGGTCGAGGTTGGTGATCTTCTCAGGGTCCAGCAGCCCGTCCACCCAGAGGAACGAGGCGCCATGCTTGATCGGGCTCGGCCGCTCGAGCTTCCGCCGGCGGGCGAGGAAGCGGTTGCGGCCCGAGGAGTCGACCACCCAGGCGGCGCGGCCGGCGACCGTGCGGCCGTCCGCCTCGAAACGGAAGGCGTGCGGCCCCTCGTCGACGAGATCCACGTCCAGGCCGGTGACGGGATGGACCAGCTCGAAGCCCGCGTGCTCCACGTTCCGGCGCAGGACCTCGGCCTCGAACGTGTTGCGGTCGAGCTGGAAGGTGGCGATGTTGGAGATCTTCCGGATGTACGACTGGCTGAGATCCTCCCAGACCTCGCCGCCCCGCTGCGACTTCCAGAAGAAGCGGAGGTTGTACTTGAGGTAATGCTCCTGCAGCAGGTACTCCTCCAGCTCGAGCACCCGCGAGTAGTAGTAGCCGCTCACCTGGACTGTGGCCTCTCCCACCTTCTGCTTGGGAGACGGGATCTCGTCGCCGCGGTCCACCATCAGGATACGGATCTCAGGCTTGGCCAGCAGCAGTTGGCGGGCGAGCGTCAGGCCGGCCAGGCCGGCGCCGATGATCAGGACGTCGGTCTCACGAACGTGCTTCTCGTCCATTACAAACCTCCAGGCGCTCCCAGCAGGACGGCGCAGGCGTGGCCGTCCGAGCTGAGGGCCGTCAGCAGGGCTTTACGGATGGGGATCTCGCGGGTCGTGGCCGTGGCGCCGCTCAGCGGGAACCCGTCCTCGGTGCGCTCGAGACCCAGGATTCCGGGCAGAGCGCCGTCGCGCAGCGTTCCCAGCAGGGCGATGGCCTGGAAGCCGCCGGAGGCGCCGAGCGCCTCGCCGAGCATCGACTTGACGGCGGTGACCGGCAGCGCCGCCGCGCGGTCGCCCAAGGCGGCGGCGATGCCGGCCGCCTCGGCCCGGTCTCCCCTCATACCGCCGTTGGCGGAGGCGCTCACGGCGTCGACGTCCCCGGGTCCGAGCCCCGCGTCATCGAGGGCGATGCGGATGGCGCGGGCGAGAGCCCTGGCGGCTCCCGTCTCGCTCTCCTCGGGATCGAAGGCGGAGCCGTGGCCCAGCACCTCGGCGAGGGCCCGCGCGCCGCGCGCCGCCGCCTCGCCCGCCTCCTCCAGCATGACCAGCGCGGCCCCCTCGGCGAGGGCGAATCCGTTGCGGCGGGCGTCGAACGGCACCGGGCTCCCGTCGCCGTTGGCGCCGCAGAGCCGGTCCGCGCGCAGGTGGCCGAGGAAGGATTCGAAGCAGAGCTCCTCGGCGCCGCCGGCCAGCAGCGCCGTGCCGCGGCCGCCGCGGATGTGGGTGGTGCCGTGGGCGATGGCGAGCAGCCCGGAGGCCTCGCCGGCCGAGAGCGTGGAGTTGACGCCGCGCAGATCGTGCCAGATGGCCGCCTGGCCCGCCGCGGCGTTGATCACGCTGTTGGCGAAGTCGAGCGGGCTGGCATAGGAGGGGCCGAGCTGGAGGTTGCGGCGATCGAACTCGGCGATCGTGCGCAGGCTGCAGAAGGTGGTGCCGAGCACCAGCCCCACCTCGCGCGCCGCCCGCAGCCCGGGCGTCCAGCCGCTGTCGTCGAGCGCCGCCTGGGCCGCCGAGATCAGCAGCCGGGAGGTGCGGTCGATGGGCCGCAGGTTGCGCTCCCCCAGGTAGTCGCGCGGCTCGAAGGGACGGATCTCGCCGGCGTGGCGGTTCCCAAGCCCGTCGGTCGGGAACAGCTCGATCGGCTTGAGGCCGCTGCGTCCCGCGCAGAGCGCGGCGTGGAGCTCCGCTGGGGAGTCGGCCACGGGCGAGAGGATCCCGGCTCCGGTGACCACGACCGTGCGGCGCGCGCTCAAGGCTCCACCTTTCGAAAGATCACCGAGGCGTTGTTGCCGCCGAAGGCGTAGGCGTTGTTCATCGCGATCCGCACGGGGAGTTGCCGCGCCACGTTGGGCACGAAGTCGAGGTCGCCCTCCGGATCGTCCAGATTCATCGTCGGCGGCACGCGGTCCTCCGCCACCGCCAGAGCGCAGACCGCCGCCTCGATCGCCGACGCGGCGCCCATGGTGTGGCCGATCATCGACTTGATGGAGCTCATGGGAATGCGCGGCGCCGCCGCGCCGAAGACCCGCTTGACGGCCACGATCTCCAGCCGGTCGTTGGTCGGCGTGCCGGTGCCGTGGGCGCTGATGTAGCAGACCTCCTCGGGCGCGGCGCCGGCGTCGGCCAGCGCCCGCTCCATCGCCCGCGCGGCGCCGTCCCCTTCCGGGTGGGCGGCCGTCATGTGGTGGGCGTCGCAGGAGAGGCCGTAGCCGGCGAGCTCGGCGTAGACGCGGGCGCCGCGGGCCAGCGCCCGGTCGAGCGGCTCCAGCACCAGCACGGCCGCGCCCTCGCCCGGGATCATTCCCTTGCGGTTGCGGTCGAACGGCTGGCAGCGCTCGGGCGCGATGGCGCCCAGGCGGGAGAAGCCGGTGTAGGTGATCCGCGAGAAAGCATCGGCGCCGCCGGCCAGCATCAGGTCGGCCCGGCCGGAACGCAGCGTGTCCAGGGCATGGCCCAAAGCGTAGTTGCCGCCGCGCAGGCCGCCGGGATCATCACGTTGACCCCCGCGAGGCCGAATTCCCGGGCCACGGGGGTGGCGATCTGGTGGCAGGGGTAGTTGGAGATGAACTCCGGGCCCACCTTCGCGGACTCCCCCGCCAGCAGGAGGTCGTCCAGCTTCTCCACCTCCAGCGGCTCGCCGGAGGTGGTGCCCATGGCGACCCCGGCCCGCTCGGGCCGCCAGGAAGGATCCTGCCCGGGCTCGATCCCGGCGTCCTCCAGCGCCATGCGCGCGGCGGCGATGGCGAGCAGGGAGGCGCGGCCGAGCGCGGCCGGGTCCTGCCTGCGGGCGTAAGGCTCGGGGTGGAAGCCTCGTACCTCGGCTCCCAGGTGGGAATTGAACAAGCGGGTATCGAAGGACTCGACCGGAGCAAACCCCGACCGGCCGGAGAGCAGGCCTTCCCAGACCTCTTCGCGGCCAGCGCCGATCGGGGTGACCCAGCCGAGGCCGGTCACCGCGATCCGGATGTCCATCGCTAGACCGCCTGCGGCCGCATCTCCGAGAGACGCCCCTGCACCAGGGACACCATGTCGGTAATGCTGTCGATCTCCTTGTAGCGCTCGTCCGGCAGCTCGAGCTTGTAGGCGAGATCCACGTCCACGCCGATCTCCAGGAGCGAGAGCGAATCGAGCTTCAGCTCGTCCCGCAGCCGGGCCTCGTCCGCGATCCGCTTGGGGTCCAATCCGGAGACATTGGCGATGATTTGCTTGATCCGGTCGCGGATCTCCGTGGCGTCCTGACTCATTCTCGTCTCTCCTCTTCCTCGTTCATTTGACGATTCAATTGTCAAACCAGCGCGTCAGCCCCGCTGACATCTATGTTAGGCCCAAAGGCTGCGGATTCGTTACAGGTTCTTCGGCTGACGAAATAGAAACATTTCGATGAAGCTCGAAATTGCTCCGGCGACCCAGAGCAGGCCCGCCGCGCCGGCCCCGACGGCCTCGACCAGCAGCCGTCCGAGCCAGACCAGGGAGGCCGCGCCGGTCCAGGTCAGCAACCAGAACGGCAGCAGAGGAATGGCGAGGACAGGGGGCGCGAAGGCCAGGCTGCGCGCCATCCCCCGCCAGAAGCGCAGCCCGCTGGACGGAGTCGCCAGCTCCACCCGCCCGACCGCCTCGA
>DASWRX010000381.1:0-8820 GCA_036402955.1 Thermoanaerobaculia bacterium | reverse complement strand
GTTGCTTCCCAGGCACCCTGCTTGGTAGATGACAGCCTCTCGGAAAGGAACGGTGCCTGCCATGCTCAAGATCAAGATCGCGAAGCTGGGGTTCCTCGCCCTCCTGCTCGGCGCCCTGGCCGCCTCCCAGCCGCGGATGGCCTCGGCCACTCTCTGCTGCAGCCTCTGCGACCCGCGCTACGACGCCTGCGTCGCCGCCTGCGCGCCGGGCGACACGAAATGCGAGCTCGCCTGCACCGACCGCCTCAATTCCTGCGAGCGGCAGTGCAATCCGGGCTGCTGAGCCCCTACTTCAGAACCCGCAAATCCACGTACGGCGGCGGGGGCTGGATGGCGGAGTAGTCGTTCTCCATGATCGACACCTCCCCCTGCCGCTCGACCTCCTTGAAGCCGGCGAAGCGGTAGGTGATCAGCATCTGGCGGTTGCGGTCGTTGGAGACGAACTCGGCGCGCAGCTTCGCCCCCGCCTCCTTCGCCATCCGTAGGACGTGGTGGATCATGATCGTCCCCACCCCCTTGGACATCACCCGGCAGGACATCAGCAGGAGCTTGACCGTCCAGACCTCCTCCCCCATCTCGATCAATGTGAGGCCGATCTTGCCGTAGGAGCCGTGGCGATCCTCCAGGCTGGAGATCAGCAGCTTGTGGCGCGGCGACCGCCGCAGCTCGTCCAGCTCCTCGTAGGAGTAGGTGTAGCCGGTGGTGTTGAGCTGGTGGGTGCGCACCGTCAGCTCCTCGGCCCGCTGGAGGTCCTCCTCGCGGCAGGGGGCGATGGTGAAGACCATGCCGAGCGTGGCGAGGAACTCCTCCTTGGGGCCGGTGGACTCCGCCTCCTCGCGGTTGCGGGCGATGTCGGCCTGATACATCCGGCGGCGCAGCCGCGAGTCCTCGGTGATGAAGCGGGGGCTGAATTCGGGGCGGTCGAGCAGGTTGTCCAGCAGGGCCGAATCCAGGCAGAGCACCTGGCCGTGGCTGAACGCCACCTCCTCGCGCTCGAAGGGCTGGTCGTCCACGAAGGCGACGGCGTCCAGGCCGATGTTGAGGTCCTGGGCGATGCGGGCGACCGAGGCGGCCTTGGAGCCCCAGTTGATCTGGGGATAGAGAAAGTAGTCGTCGAGGCCGAATTCCTTGAGCTTCGCCATCGCCACGTCGTGATCGTTGCGGCTGGCGACCGAGTGGAGGATCCCCCGCTCGTCCAGCGCCTTCAGGATCTCCGCCACGTGCGGGCGGAGCCTCACCTCGGGGTCCTCCAGCAGGATGCCGTCCCAGACGGTGTCGTCGAGGTCCCAGACCACGCACTTGATGGACTGTTTCTCTTGCTTGCGGGCCGCGTGGACGGCGGCGGCGTGGCCCTCGGTCTCGACGTCGATCATCTCAAGGGTTCCTACTCAAATCCGGGTCTCAAAATTCCGGCAGCTCGAAGAGCGGGATGGTGATCTGCTGGATCTGCGTGCTCCCCTCGATGATCTCCATCACCCGCGAGTCGCGCAGGTAGCGGCCGACGGGGTACTCCTCGCTGCAGCCGTTGGCGCCGTGGATCTGGACGGCGTCGTTGGCCGCCCGGGTGGCCAGGGTGGAAGCGAAGTACTTGGCCACCATGACCTCGCCGGCGGCGCCGGGATCGCCCGTCTCGCGCAGCCAGCCGGCGCGCAGGCAGAGCAGGCGTGCGGCGCGGACCCCGGCGATCATCCCGGTGAGCATGCGGCGGATGAGCTGGTGGTCGGCGAGGGGAACGCCGAACTGCCGGCGCTCGGCCGCGTATGCCCGGCTGGCGTCGAGGCAGGCCTGGACGATGCCCACCGAGCCCCAGGCCACGCTGTAGCGCCCCTGCTCCAGGGCGGCGGCGATGACGTGCGAGAGGCCGAAGCCGGCGCGGCCCAGCAGGTTCTCCTTCGGCACCCGGCAGCCTTCGAGAGCGATCTCGGCCAGCATCGAGGCGCGGGTGCCCGTGATCCCCTTCAGCGGGCGCACCGCCAGCCCCGGGCTCTCGCGCTCGACCAGGAAGGCGGTGGGCTTGTCGCCGGCCCTGGCGAGGACGAGGAAGAGGCCGGCGATCTGCCCGAAGGTGGTCCATTTCTTCCGGCCGTCGAGCACCCAGGCATCCCCTTCGTCCACCGCCGTGGTCTCCACGCTCTTGGCGTCGCTCCCCGCGCCGGGCTCCGAGAGGGCGAGCGCGCCCAGCACCTCGCCGCGGGCCATGGCCGGCAGCCAGCGCTCGCGCTGCTCCCGGCTCCCCCAGCGGTGGACGGCATGGGCCACCATGTCGTGCACGGTGAGCAGCGAGCGCACTGAGGAGCAGGCCCTGGCGATCTCCTCGGTCAGCAGGCCGTAGGTGATCATGTCGCGGCCCAGACCGCCGAAGTCCCGGGGGACGTTCGAGCCGAGGTAGCCCCGCCGGCGCAGCTCGTCGATCAGCCCGGCTGGGATCGCCTCCTCGCGGTCCCAGCGGCCGGCGTGCGGCGCGATCTCCGCCGCGGCGAAGGCGCGGAACTCGGCGCGGGCGGCCCGCTGGCCGGCGGTCAGCTCCAGGTTCAAGCCGCGGCGCCCCGCTTGCGCGCGACCAGGCCCGCGATGGCGTCGATGGTGCGGAAGTTGTCGAGATCGAGGTCCTCGTCCCCCACGGCGACGCCGAACTCCTTCTCCACGAAGGCGACGAGCTGCATGGCCAGCAGCGAGTTGACGAAGCCGAGGGCGAAGATGTCCTCGCCCGGCTGGAGGTCGTGATTCTTGAAGAACCGCGCCAGGAACTCCTTGATCTTGGTCTGCGTCTCGTCCATTCCGTATCCCGTCCCTACGAAATCCCGTAGTCGTAGAAGCCCTTGCCGTTCTTGCGGCCGTGGAGGCCCGCATCGACCATCTTCTTGAGCAGCGGGCAGGGGCGGTATTTGCTGTCGTTGTAGCTCTCGTGGAGCGCCTCGATCGAGTAGAGGATGGTGTCGAGCCCGATCAGGTCGGCGGTCTCCAGGGGGCCCATCTTGTGGCCGAAGCAGGTCTTGAAGAGCTGGTCGACCTGCTCCGCGGTGGCGACGCCGTCCTGGAGCACGAAGACGGCCTCGTTGATCGTCAGCATCAGCACCCGGTTGGTGACGAAGCCGGGCATGTCGTTGACGACGATGCAGTCCTTCCCCATCCGGCCCAGGAAGCGGCGGGCCGTCGCCAGGGTCTCCTCGCTGGTGTGGTGGCCGCGGATGACCTCGACCATGGGCTTCAGGGGGACCGGGTTCATGAAGTGCATGCCGATCACCCGGTCCGGCCGCTCCGTCAGGGCGCCCACGCGGGTGATCGAGTAGCAGGAGGTGTTGACGGCGAAGACGGCGTGGGGCGGGCAGATGGCGTCGATGCGCGGGTAGACCTGCCGCTTGATCTCCCACTTCTCGGGGACGTTCTCGACCACGAAGTCGACGTCCCCCAGCTCCTCCAGCCGGGTGGTGGCATGGACGCGCCCGAGCACGGCCGCGGAGTCCTCCCTCTTCGCCCCCTTCTGGAACATGCCCTGGAACCGCAGGCTCTTGCGGATCTCCCCCAGCGCGCGCTCCAGGATCTCGTCCGAGACGTCCACCAGGACGGCCTCGAGCCCGCTCTGGGCGAGGTTCTGCGCCACCCCGGCGCCCATCACGCCGGCGCCGATGACGCCGACCTTTTTGATCTCCATCGTCCGATCTCCCTCTTCCTTCTCTCCGGACGCTCCGGGATCCCCGAGCGCCGCGGCGGCCATGTTAGCCGATCCGCCACCCCTTCTACGGTGTGCCGTGGGGACCGCCGGGAGGGACAGGAGGGCGGGAGGACGCCCGCAGGCGCGAAGGTTGGCCCAATCCTTGCTCTAAGGAATAGGCAGGCGAGGTCGGCAACGGCCCGGTCGGTGCGCGGTACCAGCGAGGACGATCCTCCATCGCGCCTGGCCAGCCAAGGAGGCTCCCTGGTCAAGCTCCCTGGCAATTCCCGCGACGGGAGCTCTCCTTTTCGCCAGGCCTCGCCCCTTTTCTTTTTTTCTCCCGAAAACCTTTCTCATAGCGCCGTGACGCGGACGGCCTCGAACGAGGCTGAGCCGCCTCCGGCCATCAGCCTCACTCGGGCCGGCCCGGGGGACACCCGGATCTCCCCGAGGCGGAGCCCCTCCCAGGCGATTTCCAGCCCTGCCCCCACCTTGCTAAAGCGGAATTGCTGATCGGTCCGGGCATCGAATGCAGCAGGGAGTGGAAAAATGTGCTCAATCGCTCCTCGCGTGCGGAGGCTCCAGCCCCCGGAGCCCCGCTCCAGCTCGATTCGCGGTCCGGCGTC
Source organism: Thermoanaerobaculia bacterium (assembly GCA_036402955.1). Classification (GTDB taxonomy): domain Bacteria; phylum Acidobacteriota; class Thermoanaerobaculia; order Multivoradales; family UBA5704; genus DATARR01. Next base: position 4,542 of record DASWRX010000381.1, on the reverse strand, counting down.
CCCGGGCGCGAAGGCATAGCCGTCCCCGGATTCCAGCCGCGCGTTGATCACCGCCAGGCAGGAGGCGAACGCGGGACCCTTGGCGATCCAGGATTCCCCTTCGCCCCGCAGCCGGCCTCCCTCGATCCGCCAGCTCCCCTCGCCGCTCTCCCAGCCCCGGGCCGCCGGATCGCCGTCCGCCTCGAACCGGTCCTCCCAACCGCGGGTCAGGCTGAAGCCGGAGAAACCAGCGGGAGCGTCGCGGGCGGTCAGGGAGACGCCGGTGACGCTCCCCTCGATCGGCCCTTGAAAGAACGGCGCTTCATCGAGGGAGAGGGAGACGCGGCGGCCGTCCACCTCCAGGCGGAGGAGGCGGAAGGCGGGGGCGGGCCCGATCCCGAGATCCAGCAGCTTTCTCTCCCCGTCCCACAGGACGATCCCGGCCGCGCCCCGCGCGCTCACCTCGGCGAGGAACGACGGCGCGCCGGTCTCGTACCGGATCTCCTCGCCCGCGCCGAGCGCCGCCGTCTCTCCCAGGAGATCGGCGATCGCCGGCGGGTTCGGCGCCGGTTGCGGCGTGGTCGTGGGACCGAGCACCAGCATGCGCTCGCCGGCCCAATCCAGCGGATCGATCGCCAGCACCCGGTCCTTCAAATCGGCGGACCAGCGATGATAGACGCAGTAGAGCTGCCGGTTGTCCGGCCCGCGCACGACCGAGTTGTGGCCGGGGCCCACGACCTCGCCCCCGGAGCGCAGGATGGGCATCACCCGCTCGCCGTCGGCGGCCTGGCGCCACTCGCCGGGACCCTCGAGATTCCGCGTCGTGGCGTAGCTCACGCCGTAGGTGGGGTTCTGCCAGTTGCCGCCGCTGAACATCTCGTAATAGACGCCCTTGCGCCGCAGCACGAACGGTCCCTCGACCGTATGCCAGCGCACGCCCCCCTTCTCCGGCCGGTTGGGGTGATAGACGTGCCAGTCGTGGCGCGGCAGGGCCACGGGACGGGGCTTGCCCTCCAGCGTGAAGGGGTCCAGCAGCCGGTCGCGGACGGTGCCCGTGCCGACGTGGCCGCGGTCGAGAAAATCCGCCGCGTAGAAGAGCCATCGCGAGCCGTCCACGTCCGCGAAGACATGGGCGTCGATGGCGAAGGGCTCGGCGGTCAGCCGGCGGCCGGCGTCCGCGAAGGGACCGGCGGGATGGTCGGCGACCGCCACCCGGATCTCCATCCGTTCCTCGTCGCCGACGCTGTAGTAAAGGTAGAAGCGCCCCTCGAAATACGCCACCTCGGGAGCCCAGTAGCAGGGATGATTCCCCGGCAGCGGCGCCATCGCCCCGGCGAGCGGCCGCCAGTCGACGAGGTCCCGCGAGTGGATCACCCCGAACGCCCGGCCGTCCGGCTGGAGACCGGTGCAGTAGCCCCAGTACTCCCCCCGGTGCTTGAGGACGAAGGGATCGGGGAAGGGGTGGGGGTAGACGGGGTTGGTGTAGGCGGTGGGTTCCATGGCGGATCGTGTTCAGGGTTGCGGTCCGTCCCCCCCGATCTCCCCCACCGCCACCGCCGGCTCCGCCGCGTGCCGCCGGAACTGCTCGACCAGCGGAGTGGCCTCCCAGCGCCGCCCGGCGCCGTCGGGCGCGAGGCCGTAGAGGCCGAGGTCGAGACGGAAGTCCTCGACGGGGCGCTTGCCCGAGCGGTAGCGCCAGTCGATCATCGTGAACAGCGGGAACCAGGTGTAGCCGAGCACCGGCACCCCTTCGGCGCGCAGGCGGCGGATGGCGGCGATCGAGGTGTCCAGCCAGCGCGAGCGGACGCCGATCTCCCCCTTGGCGCTGGTCTCGGTGACCATGATCGGCGCGCCATAGCGCTGGTAATAGTCCTCGATCAGGTGGACGAAGCCGGCGCCGTCTTGCTCCACCGCCTTCCAGGCGAGCCGCCCCTTGCGGTTCACCGAGATCTGCTGGGTGGACCACTGCGGGTAGAAGTTCATGCCGATCACGTCCAGGGAGATGGCGTTGCGGCGGATCGCGGTCAGCTCGTCCGGACCGATGCCGTTGCGCAGCAGCCAGGTGTAGAGCGGGTGGTCGGGCGTCAGCTTGCCCGTCAGCAGGTCGTAGCCGAGGAAACCCCGGCGCTGGTCCTCGACGGCCAGCGCCTCGAGGTCCGCCCGGGCGGCGCGGGCGAGGCCGGTCGCCTCGACGTGGACCATCAGCGCCCCGGGATCGACCTCCTTGATCGCCGCGACCGTGCGCAGGATCCCCCGCACGAGCTGCAGCATGATCTTGAGATAGCCGGCGTCGCCGCGCAGGTACGGCGGCCAGAGCCCCTTCTTGCCGCAGAACAGCGCGTTGACGATCGGCTCGTTGAGCGGCGTGTACCAGCGCACCAGCCCCCGGTAGCGCTCGGCCACCGCCCGGGCGTAGGCGGCGACCGCCCGCGGGTAGTCGTCGCCGGCGAACTCGCGGCGCAGCCAGAAGGGACAGCCGTAGTGCATCAGGTCGAGGATCGGGTTGATCTTCAGCTCCTCGACCAGATATGGGATCACCTGATCGGTCCAGCTCCAGTCGAACTCGCCCGGGAAGGGCTCGACGCGATACCAGGGGATGCCCCAGCGGATCGCCCGCACGCCGATCTCGCGGCAGAGGGCGAGATCCTCGCGCCAGTGCTCGTAGTGGCCCATGAGCTGGTACTCGTCGAGCGGCCGCTGTCCGGGCCGGGCCTGGGGGACGAACGTGTCTTCGATGCCGGTGGCCCAGACGAAATCCTCGGGCTCCGGGCCGGGAAGGAGAGGGTGCTGCGTCACGACGTCGACCTCATCAAAAAAGTGGGCGCACGTTACCACACCCCTGGTTGACATCAGCGATCTTTCGGGAGAAGATTGGTTTGTGATGCAGACCAGTTGATGAGGAGACCGTCATGAAGACCCAGGACCTCGATCGCATCCGTTTCGTCACGCGGCACTTCAATGACCTTCAGGGGCTGCGGTACTGGGTGCCCCTGGGGCTGGTCACCCTGGGCCTGGGAGGCCCGGCGCTCCTGCGGGTCGTCTCGATCCTGGGAGCGGGTCTCCTGATGCTCGGAGCCAAGCGGTACTACGGGACGACCTTCGGCAGGGTCGAGCGGCAGCCGGTCGAGCCCGCCGCGGAGCTCTATCCGGTCTCCGTCTACAGCCCGGCCGGACCGATCCCGCGGCTGGCGGGCGTCCAGCAGGTGCCCCCCCTCGCGCGCCATTTCCTGACCACCGCGACGCTGGTGATGATTCTCTTTTCGATTCTTCAGGCGATCCCTCCGAGTTTCCAGGTTCAAGGGCAGGAGTCGCTGGGCCAGCATCCCCGGATCACCTCCCGGCTCGCTCTCGAGCGGCCCTGGATCGTCGGAGAACAGCCCCAGCCCTCGGGCATCGCTCAGCCGCCCTGGGTCGCGTGGGTCTATTCGGCGACCCCGACGAGGCCGCCGGCCACGCTCCGGGCCGTTTTCGGGCAGACGCTGTACGCCCTCTTCGGCTCCGTCTTCCTCTGCGTCTGGCTGTGGCGAGGACGCCGGCGGTCCCAGGGTCACCATCTGGCGCTCGCCGCCTTATTGCTCGGGCTCGCGGCGCTCGGCACCTCCCTGGGATTCCTCGCCCGCGCGGATGGGGCGATCCCGGGGACCCTCGACTTCCTGCTCCCGGCCCTGGTCTATCCCGGCCTGGCTCTCCTCCTCTGCGGCTCCGCGATGATCCTGGCCGGCCTGCTCGACCATGCGCAGCTCGTCCGGACGCTGGGACATCCCTTGACGCCTCAGATGGAGGAACGGTCATGAAGACCCAGGATCTCGACCGCATCCGTTTCATCACGCGGCATTTCAACGATCTTCAGGGGCTGCGGTACTGGGTGCCCCTGGGGCTGGTCACCCTGGGGCTGGGAGGCCCGGCGCTACTGCGGGTCGTCTCGATCCTGGGAGCGGGTCTCCTGATGCTCGGAGCCAAGCGGTACTACAGGGCGACCTTCGGCAGGGTCGAGCGGCGGCCGGTCGAGCCCGCCGCGGAGCTCTATCCGGTCTCCGTCTACAGCCCGGCCGGACCGATCCCGCGCCTGGCGGGCTTTCGGCTGGTGACGCCGGTCGCGCGGCATTTCCTCGTCACCATGACGGCGGCCGTCGTCGTCTTCACGTACTTCCAGGCGATCCCCCCCAACATCCTGGTGCAAGGAAACGAATCCCTGGGCCAGCATCCCCAGGTCTACCGCGAGCTCTTCCCCACCTATGGGCCGCCGATCATCGTCCCGCCGGCTTATCCGCATGGCGGGTCGGTGAGGCCGCCGTCCATGCTCAGGGCCGTCTTCGCGCAGACGCTATATCTGCTCTGCGGCTCCCTCTTCCTGGGCGCCTGGCTGTGGCGAGAGCGCCGCCGGTCGCAGGGCCACCATCTGGCGCTCGCCGTCCTGCTCCTGGGGCTCGCGGCCCTCGGCACCTCCCTGGGATTCCTCGCCCGCGCGGATGGGGCGATCCCGGGGACCCTCGACCTCCTGCTCCCGGCCCTGGTCTACCCCGGGATCGCCGTGCTCCTGTGCGGCTCCTCGATGGTCGCGGC
>DASWRX010000380.1:0-30307 GCA_036402955.1 Thermoanaerobaculia bacterium | reverse complement strand
TCGATCGAGGTGCCGTGGACGATGTCGCCCATGCGGCGGTGGCCGTGGCTGCCCAGCACGATGAGGTCCGGCTTGTGGTGCTCGACGAGGCGGGCGAGCTCCTCGGGGGGATCGCCGAAGCCGAGGTCGTACTCCGAATCGACCCCCATCTCGGTCAGCTCGCCGGCGTAGAGCTCCAGGCGCTCCTGGTCGGCCTGCGCCTCGCGGTCGTGGGACTCCTCGCCCATCACCAGGGCGCCGCCCGATTCGACGACGTGGAAGAGCAGCACCTTGGCGCCGCGGCCGGCGGCACGGGCGAGCGTCACCGCGTAGGAGAGCACCACCTTGTCGGCGCGGGAGAAGTCGAGCGCCGCCGCGATCAGGTGGGGCGAGCGCGGCGGCACGATCTCGGGGATGGTGCTCGGCCCGTGGACGCCGACCAGCGCGCCCACCGGCTGGTTGCGCCGGCGCTCCAGGATCGGCTTCACGATCACGTAGCCCAGCAGCCACACCAGCGCCAGGACGACCGGCAGCGCCGTCAGCCCGATCAGCCAGGCGTAGCGCCCCGCGCCGCGCAGCCCGTCCACGATGCCGTCGAAGACCAGCTTGAGGTTGAGCACGGCGATCACCGCCGCCACCACCCAGCCGGCGAGCTGCATCCAGCGGTTGACCACGTACTGCCCCATCCAGCGGCGGTCGGAGGCGATCTGGATCAGGGGGATCACGGCGAAGGAGAGCTGGAGCGAGAGCACCACCTGCGACAGCAGCAGGAGGTTGCCGGTCGCCCGCTCGCCGAAGAAGACGATCGTCACCACGGCGGGGATGATCGCCAGGGCCCGGGTGAGCAGCCGCCGGACCAGCGGCCGCAGGCGGATGTGGACGAAACCCTCCATCACCACCTGTCCGGCGAGGGTGCCGGTGATGGTGGAGGACTGCCCGGCGGCGATCAGCGCCACGGCGAAGGCGATCGGGGCGATGTGGTGGCCCAGCAGCGGCGCCAGGAGATTATGGGCGTCCTGGATCTCGGCGACGTTGAACAGGCCCGCCTTGAAGAAGGTGGCCGCGGCCAGCACCAGCAGGGCGGCGTTGACCAGCAGCGCGCCGTTGAGCGCCACCACCGAGTCGATGGTGTTGAAGCGGATGCCCGAGCGCACGCCGGTCGGCGTGTTCTGCACGCGGCGGGACTGCACGAGGGCCGAGTGCAGGTAGAGGTTGTGCGGCATCACGGTGGCGCCGAGGATGCCGATGGCGAGGAAGAGGGCGCCGTCCCCCGGCAGCGCCGGCACCAGCCCGGCCGCCATCGAGCCCCAGTGCGGGTTCGAGAGGAACACCTCGATGGCGAGGCAGACGCCGATCGTCAAGACCAGCGCGATGATGAACGCCTCCATCAGCCGCACGCCGCGGTGGTGCAGGAGCAGGAGCACGAAGGTGTCGAGCGCGGTGACGAAGACGGCGAGCAGCAGCGGCATGCCGAAAAGGAGCTGGAGGCCGATCGCCGAGCCCAGCACCTCGGCGAGATCGCAGGCGGCGATGGCGATCTCGGCGAGGATCCACAACGCCCAGGAGACCCGGCGGCTGAACATGGCGCGGCAGGCCTGCGCGAGGTCCATGCCGGTGACGATGCCGATGCGGGCCGAGAGGCTCTGGAGCAGGATCGCCATCACGTTCGACATCACCAGCACCCAGAGCAGGCGGTAGCCGAACTTGGAGCCGGCGGCGATGTCGGTGGCCCAGTTGCCCGGGTCCATGTAGCCGACGCTGATCAGGTACGCCGGGCCGCTGAAGGCGAAGAAGCGGCGCCAGAAGGAGATCTGCCGCGGGATCTCGACGGAGCCGTGGACCTCGGAGAGCGAGGGGGTCGGGCCGGGCTCCGGCTGCGGCGAGACGTTCACGCTCCGCAGCATTCCGGAAGCGGGGGGAGGTGTCAAGCGAGCCTACAGGGGCGGCGGGCTCGCCGGCTCGGGCTCGTCCGCCCGGCCGTCCTTACCGAAGAAATAATCGAAGGCGCTGACCGGCTTGCGCGGCGCGGCCTGCCCTGGATCGGCCTCCGGCTCGGGAGCCGGCTGCGCGCCGTGGCCGAAGAAGTACTGGAAGGCGTCCGCCTTGGGCTCCGGCGCTTTCGGCGCGGCCGGCGGCGCGGCGGGCGGCGCGGGAGCGGCGAGCTGGGGCTGCGCCACCGCCGGCGGCTCGGGCCGGACCTCGGAAGCGGCCGCGGGCGCCGGAGTCGCGGTCACCGTGGGAGCCGGCTGGACCGGGGCCGCCTCAGGGGTCTTCGCCTCAGGAGCCTTCGCCGCCGGGGCCTTGGCGGCGGGCGCCTTCCGCATCTGCTCCCGCTGCTTGCCGAAGAAGTACTGGAACGCGTCCGGCTTCTTCGCGGGCTCCGCCTGGGCGGGCTTCGCCTCGGCGGCAGGCGTGGATTCCGGAGCGTCCTGCGCCAGCGCGGCGGAAGCCGGCAGGAGGGCGAGGAGAGCGAGGGGCAGCAGGCGTTTCGGCATGGTCATCCTCGGAATGTCTCCCATTGTACTCCCCCTTCCCAGCGGTCCTGAAGGGTTTCCCTGGGAATAGGGAGGGGGGGTATACTGGTTCTCAGGAGCGGAGAGGAGCTGAGCCATGGAACACCTGAACCTGACGATCGACGGCATGAGCTGCGGGCACTGCGTGGCCCGCGTGGAGAAGGCGCTGAGGAAGCTTGACGGGGTGAACGTCAATCGCGTCGAGATCGGCTCGGCGGACCTCACCTACGACCCGGCGAGGACCCCGTTCGCCCGCATCCGCGAGGCGCTCGACGACGCCGGCTACACGGCCCGGCCGGTGGAGAGGGCCGGGAGGCTCGCGTGATCCCCTCCTCCGCCACGGGCGCCGCGGCCACCAGCCGCGTCGACATCCCCGTCCAGGGCATGACCTGCGCCGCCTGCCAGGCGAGCGTGCAGAGGGCCCTCGAGCGCCAGCCCGGCGTGCTCGACGCCGCGGTGAACCTGATGATGAAGAACGCGGCCGTGACCTACGACCCGGCCGTCACCCGTCCCGAGGCGCTGGTCGAGGCGATCCGCGACACCGGCTACGAGGCCGCGCTGCCGCGGCCGGAGCAGACCGCCTTCGAGGAGCAGGAGGCCCGCGACCGGGCCCAGGAGGAGGAATTCCGGACCTTGCGGCGCAAGGCCCTGGCGAGCGGCGCCGTGGGCATCGTGGCGATGATCGTGTCGATGCCGCTGATGGTTGCGGGCGCTCATCTTCATCGTGGTGGCCCGGTCGCCGATCCGTTCATGCGCTGGGCCATGGAGTCGCTGACCCCCGCCCTGCGGGCCGCGCTGCCGTGGCTCTACCGGATCGATCCCGCCGCGCTCTCCTGGACCCTGCTGGCGCTCACCCTCGGGGTGATGGCCTGGGCCGGCCGGCACTTCTACGTCCGTGCCTGGTCGAGCTTCCGCCACCGCTCGGCGGACATGAACACCCTGGTGGCCGTGGGCACCGGCGCGGCCTTCCTCTATTCCGCGTTCGCCACGGTCGCGCCCGGCTTCTTCCTCGCGCGCGGCGTGGCCCCGGACGTCTACTACGAGGCGGTGGTGATCATCATCGCCCTCATCCTGACCGGCAACATGTTCGAGGCGCGGGCCAAGAGCCGCACCTCGGCCGCCCTGCGCTCGCTGGTCGCCCTGCAACCGAAGACGGCCCGCGTGCTGCAAGACGACCGGGAGGTGGACGTGCCGGTCGCGCAGGTGAAGGCCGGCGACACGGTGATCGTCCGCCCCGGCGAGCGGGTCCCGGTCGACGGCGAGGTCCTCTCCGGCGGCAGCGCCGTGGACGAGTCGATGCTCACCGGCGAGTCGATGCCGGTCGAGAAGGGGGCCGGCGACCGGGTGATCGGCGGCACGATCAACCGCACCGGCGCCTTCCGCTTCCGGGCCACCACCCTCGGCGCCGACGGCGTGCTGGCGCAGATCGTCAAGCTGATGCGCGACGCTCAGGGGTCGCGGGCGCCGATCCAGAAGCTGGCGGACCGCGTCAGCGGCGTCTTCGTGCCGGTGGTGATCGCGCTCGCCGTCGTCACCTTCGCCGTCTGGTTGGTGGCCGCGAACATGGCCGGAGGTATGGCGGGAAATATGGCGCCGGCCGTGCGCGCCTTCGCGGCGGCGGTCGCCGTGCTGATCATCGCCTGCCCGTGCGCCATGGGGCTCGCGGTGCCCACGGCGGTGATGGTGGCCACCGGCCGAGGGGCTGAGCTGGGCATCCTGATCAAGGGGGGCGAGGCGTTGCAGCGGGCCGGGGACGTGACCACGGTGGTGCTCGACAAGACGGGCACGATCACCGAGGGAAAGCCCACCGTCACCGACGTGATCGCCGCGCCGGGCGCGCCGTGGACCGCGGATGAGCTGCTGCGCATCGTGGCCTCGCTCGAATCCTCCTCGGAGCACCCGCTGGCGGACGCCGTCGTGCGCCACGCCCGCGAGCGGGGGCTGACGCTGAGCGTTCCCGAAGGGTTCCAGTCGATCACCGGCCAGGGAGCGGTGGGGATCGTCGACGGCACCTTCCTCGCCGCCGGCAACGAGACGCTGATGCACGAGTACGCCGCCGATCCCGCGCCGCTCGCGGCCGACGCCGAACGGCTGGCGGGCGAGGGCAGGACGCCGGTCTACGTGGCGATGGACGGCCGGCTCGCCGGGCTGCTGGCGGTGGCGGACCCGCTGAAGGCCACCGCGCGCGAGGCCGTCGCCCGCCTGAAGGCGATGGGCTTGGAGGTCGTGCTGCTGACCGGCGACAACCGGCGGACCGCCGAGGCGATCGCGCGCCAGGCCGGGATCGACCGCGTGGTCGCCGGCGTGCTCCCCGAGGGGAAGGTCGCCGAGGTCCGGCGGCTCCAGGCGGAGGGCCGGGTGGTGGCGATGGTCGGCGACGGCATCAACGACGCCCCGGCGCTGGCGCGGGCGGACGTCGGCATCGCCATCGGCACGGGCACGGACATCGCCGTGGAGGCGAGCGACGTGACGCTGATGCGGGGGGACCCGCGCGGCATCGCGGCGGCGGTGGCGTTGTCCCGCCGCACCATGCGCACCATGCGCCAGAACCTCTTCTGGGCGTTCATCTACAACGTGATCGGGATCCCGATCGCGGCGGGCGCGCTCTATCCCGCCTTCGGGATCCTGCTCTCCCCCATCCTGGCGAGCGCGGCCATGGCCTTCAGCTCGGTCAGCGTGGTCGCCAACAGCCTGCGCCTGCGCCGGGCGCGGGTGAGCTGAGGAGGATCGGAATGGAAACGATGAGGGCGGTGGCGGTCGATCCGGGGATCAAGGACCGCAATCTCAAGCGCCTGCGGCGGATCGAGGGGCAGGTGCGCGGCCTCCAGAAGATGGTCGAGGAGGACCGCTATTGCCCGGACATCCTCACCCAGATCTCCTCCGTCCAGGAGGCCCTGCGGGCCGTCGGCCGCGAGCTGATGCGCAACCACCTCAAGCACTGCGCCACCCAGGCCATCCGCTCCGGCGACGGCGCCGCCGCCGAGGCCACCTACGACGAGCTGATCGAGATGATCTATAAGCACAGCCGGTGAGGGGAGGGTGGAACGGACCGGGAGAAGGTCAACCCTCAGAATCACGATCGATCATCTCATCCATGATCTCTTCGCGGGTCCAAGAGCTGAGTTGAGCCCCTCCATGATGGGGAGGTATATCTAAAATCGAGCCTTTGCGGCCTTGTTCTTCCTCCTGGACAATCGCCACCCCGCTCGAGGTCCCCAGCCGCGTGGCCCCGGCCGCGATCATGGCGCGGGCCGTGGCGGCGTCGCGGATGCCTCCGGAGGCCTTGACGCCGATGCGGCCGGCCACGGTCCTCGCCAGTAGGGAGACGTCCTCGACCGTGGCCCCTCCCTTCGCGAAGCCGGTCGAGGTCTTCACGAAGTCGGCGCCGGCCTCCACCACCAGCAGGGCGCCGCGGACCTTCTCCTCGCCGGTCAGCAGGGCGGTCTCCAGGATCACCTTGAGGATCAATCCGTCTCTTTCCCGCCGCATCGCCTCCACCCAGCCGGCGAGGTCGTCGAGGACGCGCTGGCCCTCTCCGCTCTTCAGCCACGAGAGATTGAGCACGGTGTCGAGCTCGCCGGCCCCCTCCGCCACGGCCAGCCGGGATTCCGCCCGGCGGATTTCCGGGTGGACGTAGCCCAAAGGGAAGCCGACGACCGTTCCCACCGCCACCGGGCTGCCGCGCAGGACCTCCGCGGCGAGGGGGACGTGGACGGGCGGGATGCAGACCGCGGCGAAGCCGTGCCCGGCCGCCTCCGCCACCAGCCGCCGCACCTCGGCCTCCGTGGCCTCGGGACGCAGCAGGGTGTGATCGATGGTGCGCGCGAGGTTCATTTCCTTCCGCCCGCCGCGGCATGGCTCTTCGGGTGGACCCGGCCCAGCTCGACGCCGGTGTAGTAGTGGGTGAGGATCTCGCGGTAGTTGTGCCCCCGCTGCGCCATGCCGTAGGACCCCACCTGGCACATGCCGACGCCGTGGCCGAAGCCGCGCCCGGTGAACAGCCAGCCGGGCTCCGAGTCCCGGGGCGCCAGGCGCTTGGCGGTGAAGAGGGTGTCCGGCACGTCGAGCGTCCAGCGCACGGCGAGTCCCTCGACCTCCACCGTCTGGCCGTGGTCGCCGGTGATGCGGATCTTCCCCACCCGTCCCGAGACGCCGCGCGACAGCACCTCGAAGCTCGCGAACCCGAGGCCCGGGAAGCGGGTGTTCACCAGATGGGCGAGCTGGGAGTCGGTGTGGAAGCGGGTCCAGGAGCTGTAAGGGCTGCTGCGGTCGAAGGCCACGCCGTCGAGGTCGATCTCCTGCGTCGCGCCGACCAGGCGGTCGCCCTGGAAGAAGAGGGTCAGATGGTCCCCGGGCACCATGGCCAGCGCGGCGCTGTAGAGGTCCTCCCCCTGGCGGCGGAAGGTGGCGATCCCGGTGGGCAGGGCGTAGACCTTGTCCTCCTTGCCGGCGCGGACGGCGATCCGGCCGTCGCCGACGGAGAAGAAGGTGGAGTCCTCACGCCGGACCACCCGCAGCAGCTCGGCGAGGGCGAGCAGCATCCGCTCCACCTCGTCGGCGGAGAGCGGCTGGTCCAGCGGACCGGTCACCAGCCCGCTGCGGATCAGGTACGCCGCCCGCCGGCGGTCCTCTTCGCTCCAGTCCGGCGGCGGATTGGTGAGGAGATAGTTGACGTCCTCCGGCGCCAGGAAGAGGCGGGCGTCGAGGGCCAGGTCGAAGGCCGAAGAGACGTAGCGCTGCACGTCCCGGCGGTCGAGCGCGGCGAGCCGCTCCCGCGGCGGCGGCAGGCCGGCGAGGAGGGCCAGTTGCTCGAGCCGGCCGCCCAGGGCCTCGACGGCCGAGACGCCCGCGGCCGGCGGCAGCAGCCGGCGCGTGAGACCGGCCGGGAAGGGGACGCCCGGCGGCAGGTCCCCCTCGATGCGGGCGACGCCCACCTCCATGCAGGGGACCGCCTTCAGGTAGGGCTCCTGCATCAGCGGGAACATGACGCTGGCGTCCTCCGTGTGACCGCCGCAGGTCGAGCTGTAGAGGGCGTCCACCAGCTCCCCCTTGTAGAGCAGCACCTGTCCCGCGGTCTCCGCCACGGCGCGGTCCGAGAGCGGATGCTCGACGGTCATGCCGCCGTAGACCTGGCAGCGCGGCGTGGCGCAGATGTCGTACCCCTCGCGCGCGAACTCGCCCATGTTGCGCAGGGTGTAGGTGCGGGCCGCGACCGCCTGGGCCTTGAGGGCCTCGAGCTGGTTGTAGAGCTCCGGCCCCATCTCGCTCGGCACCACGCCTCTGAGGTACTCCTCCACCGGCAGCTCGTTGATCAGGTTGAGCGCGCCGCGGTCGTTCAGGAAGACCAGCACCCGTCCGCGGTAGCGCTTCCCCTTCACCCGTACGCTGGGATTGCCGACCGGCGCCACCGAGATCCAGCGGCCGGGATAGACGGTGGAGGTCTGTTCCTGCCTCTGTCCCAGGGTGACCCGCAGGGCCGGCGCGGTGACCGCCGCTCCCTCGTTGACGATGAAGGCGCCGGTCACGCCGATGGCGCCCAGGCGCCGCATGTCGGCCTCGGCGGCCTCGCGCGTCGGGTAGCGGCCGATGCGCACGCGGTAGAGATCGAGGCCGGCGTCGAAGTAGGCCTCGCCCGGCTGGCCGGACTCCCGCTCGAGCCGCTTGGCGAGGTCCTGGGCCTGCACCTCGTCGCGCAGGGCCGCCACCTGCAGCCGGTAGTACCCCTGCTGGGCCGTGGCCGCGGCGGGCTCCACCTTGAGCGTCGAGCCCACGGCCAGCGGCTGGCTCTCGATCGTCACGTCGAGGGACTCCTCGCAGCAGGGGAAGGTCACCGACTCGAGATCGCTCGCCAGCCCCACCTTGACCAGCAGCGGCTCCCCGCCTTGAGGCTGGGCCGGGACCTCGGGCTCGGCCGGCACGGGCTCGCGCGGCGCGACCGGCTGCGGCGCGGGGACCGGCGGCTGCGGCCTGGGCGTGGCCTTGGGCGGCGTCTGCGATGGCCGCGCGGGCTGCGATGGCCGCGGACGGGGCGCTCCCTTGGCCGGCGTGCGCGGCGGCGTCTTCGGCCCGCAGCCCAGGGCCAGCAGGAGCAGCGTCAAGACGAGGAGGGAGACGGCGGGCAGGAGCTTCGATCTCACGCGGGCTGCACCTCGGGGTTGCGGCGAAACTCGCTCGGCGTCTCGCTCCGCACCAGGGCCACCAGGGACCCGGCGAGGACCATCGCCAGCAGGGTGTTCGGGAGGCTCTGGACCAGGAGCAGAAGACAGCGGACCAGCGCCCGCGCCGCCAGCGGCGCGCCGGCGAGCAGGCCGTCGGTGGCCGCCGCCAGCGGGAAGAACACCATCGCGAGGCCGATGGCGGCCAGCGCGACGAGGAGGAAGAGGACGATCACCGCGCCCAGGCGGCGGCCGAGGACGGCGAGCCCGCGGCGCGAGGCGTCGCGGACGCCGGAGCCCTCGCGCGCCAGGGCGGCCTGGGCGACGCCGAGCCAGAGGGCGACCGTCAGGGCCAGAAAGCCCAGCGGCAGCGCGCCGCCGCAGCCGATGCCGAGCGCCGCCGGACTCCCCCACCGGCCGCCTCCCGCGGCCGTGAAGCCCAGCCAGAGCGCCACCGCCGCGCCGAGCAGCACGACCACGCCCCAGAACAGCACGGACAGCCGCAGGAACCGCCAGACGTAGAGGGCCCCCCAGCCGAGGAAATCGCGCAGGCTGAAGGCGCGGAAGAATTCCCGGCGCCGCCGGGAGCCGGGCAGGGCCTGGCGGTCGGCCGCGGTCAGGATGCCGAAGGTGCCGGCCAGGAAGTAGCAATGGAGGAGCAGCGACAGCGTCCAGACGGCCGCCATGGCGGCGAGCGCCAGCAGCAGCGACGGCCCGAGGTGAGCCAGGCGGCGCGCCACCTCCTCGGCCTGGCGGGCGGCACCCGGGCCGGCGGACAGGTTGGCGCCCACGATCAGCAGCGGCAGGACGACGCCGAGCGCCAGCAACGCCGTCACCAGGAACGACTGCAGCCACTGGATCAGCACCAGCTCCCAGTTCGCCGACAGGTTCGTCCAGCCGCGGCGCAGGCAGTCGGCGGCCGAGAGCCTCATCGCAGGTGCGCCCCGTGCACCGCGTGCTCGCGCCGGAAGTCCTCGACCGCGTCGAGCACCACCGGCTGCGCCATCTCGTAGAGCCGGCTGACGAGCATGGCGGGGAGACGGGTGGACAGGAGCGCCGCCTCGTCGAAGGCGGCAGCGGGCTCGAGGTCGCGCCCGCGGTCGAGCGTCCTGGCCTTCGGCGCTCCCTTGGACGGACCCTGATCCGGCTCGAGACGGTAGTTGGTGGTGAACAGCGTCGGCAGGCGCCGGGTGTAGCGGGTGTTGATGATCAGGTAGAGGATGTCGCGCACCCACGGGGTGGGCTGCTGGGCGCCCAACTCGTCGAGAACGAGCACCTCGGCGTCGGCGAGGGGATCGAGGATCTGCCGCTTCGATTCCGGGGAGCTGGGATCGAAGGTGGCCTGGATCTGATGGATCAGCGAGGTGAACTCGACGAAGCGCCCATGCACGCGGTAGCGCTCGACCAGGCTGCGCAGGACCCCCACGGCGAGGTGCGTTTTGCCGGCCCCGGGAGGGCCCACGAAGAGCAGGCCCGACTGCCGGAAGCCGCCGTCCTGCACGAACTCATCGACGTAGCGCTCGGCGGCGGCGCGGGCGCTCATGAGCTGCGCCCGCTCGCGCGGCGAGAGACTGGTGGTGGTGAAGCTCGCGAGCCTGCAGTGCTGGTAGCGCGCCGGGATGCCCGCCGCCGCTACCAGCCGGGACGCCGCGCCGCGCTCGCGGCAGGAGCAGGCGCGGGCGGTGCCGGCGCCGCCGTCCGCCACCACGACCCAGCCCCGCCCATCGCACTCGGGGCAGGGCTCTGCGACCACTTCTGGGACCGGCATGGAGGAAATCGTAGCATGGGGGGAAGGCCGCCCGTGGACACGAACGTAGGGGCGCAGCATGCTGCGCCCGAACGTGGGACGCGAACGCAGGGCGCAGCATGCTGCGCCCCTACAACCTGCGGCAAAAAAGGGGAACCTAGCGGATCTTGCTCAGCGGCCCGCTCTGGAGCCGCACCAGGGAGTGCTGGCGCTCGGGGTTGGCCCGGCGGTCCTCGGCCTCCCGGCGGACGAACTCGAGGAGACGGTCCACCTCGCCCTGCATCCTCTCCATCTGCTCGCGCATGTGGAGGATCACCTCGACGCCCGCGAGGTTGACCCCGAGGTCGCGCGTCAGGGTGAGGATGATCTCCAGCCGGCGGATCGCCTCCTCGTCATAGAGACGGGTGTTGCCGGCGCTGCGCGCCGGCTTGATCAGGCCTTCCCGCTCGTACAGGCGCAGCGTCTGGGGGTGGATCTGGTAGCGCTCGGCCACGACGCTGATCATCACGAACTTCTGATCGGGCTTCCGCCGCGTCGCCATCAGCTCGCCTCCTCCGCGATCTGGATCTCGGCCGCCCCGCCCTTGCGCTTCGGGATGTGGACGCGCAGGACGCCCTGGTCGAAGTCGGCGGAGATGCCGTCGACCTCCACCGGGGAGCCGAGATCGAAGGTGCGGCGGAAGGGGCCGTAGCTCCGCTCCATGCGGAGGAAGTTCCGGTTCTCCCCCAGGACCTGCCGGCGGCCGGAGAGCTCCAGCCGCCGGTCCCGCACCTGCAATTGGATATCGTCACGCCGGACGCCGGGCAGCTCGGCGAAGATGAGGTACGCCTCCTCGGTCTCGAGCACGTCCACGGAGGGGGCCCAGGTGCCCGGCAGGCCCCCTTCGCGGTCCTCGTACTCCGAGGTGAGCAGCGCCTGCTCGAAGAGGCTGTTGATGCGGTCCTGGATGCGGCCCAGCTCTTCGAGGTAGATCTTCTTCAGCGGCGCCATGGCTCAACTCCCTCTTACTTCTCCCACGATTATTTCTCAACATATTCGGCGTCGATGACCTCGTCCGAGGCGCCGGCGCCACCCGGACGGCCGGCGTCGCCGCCACCGCCCGGACCACCGGCCGACGGACCCGCGCCGCCGGCGCCGCCGGGAGGCTGCTGACCGTACATCACCTCGGCCAGCTTGTGCGACGCCTTCTGGAGACGGTCGGCGGCCTCGTCCATGACCGCGGCCGTCGGCTCGCCCTCGAGGGCCTTCTTGGCGTCCGCGATGGCCCGCTCGAGCTCGCCCTTCTGGTCCGGACCGAGCTTCTCCTTGTGCTCGTCGTAGAGCTTCTCGGTCTGGTAGACCAGGGTGTCGAGCTTGTTGCGCGACTCCACCTGCTGGCGCCGCTCCTTGTCCTCGGAGCTGTGCGACTCGGCGTCCTTGACCATCCGCTGGATGTCGTTGTCCGACAGCCCGCTCGACGCCGTGATGGTGATCTTCTGCTCCTTGCCGGTGCCGAGGTCCTTGGCCGAGACGTGGGCGATGCCGTTGGCGTCGATGTCGAAGGCCACCTCGACCTGCGGCATGCCGCGCGGCGCCGGCGGGATGCCCACCAGGTGGAACTTGCCCAGCGTGCGGTTGTCGCGCGCCATCTCGCGCTCGCCCTGGAGCACGTGCACCTCCACCGAGGTCTGGTTGTCCGCCGCCGTCGAGAAGATCTCGCTCTTGCGGGTCGGGATGGTGGTGTTGCGCTCGATCAGCTTGGTGAACACGCCGCCCAGGGTCTCGATGCCGAGCGACAGCGGGGTCACGTCGAGCAGCAGCACGTCCTTGACGTCGCCGGCCAGGACGCCGCCCTGGATCGCCGCGCCGACCGCCACCACCTCGTCCGGGTTGACGCCCTTGTGGGGCTCCTTGCCGAAGAAGTCCTTGACCACCTTCTGGATCGCCGGCATGCGGGTCTGGCCGCCCACCAGCACCACCTCGTCGATGTCCTTCTGCTCGAGCCCGGAGTCCTTCAGGGCCCGGCGGCAGGGCTCGATCGAGCGCTGGATCAGGTCCTCGACGAGCTGCTCGAGCTTCGACCGGGTCAGCCGGATGTTCAGGTGCTTCGGCCCCGAGGCGTCCGCCGTGATGAACGGCAGGTTGATGTCGGTCTCCTGCGCCGAGGAGAGCTCGATCTTGGCCTTCTCGGCGGCCTCCTTCAGGCGCTGGATCGCCATCGGATCGTTGCCGAGGTTGATCCCCTGGTCCTTCTTGAACTCCTCCAGCAGCCACTCGATGATCCGCTGGTCGATGTTGTCACCGCCCAGGTGGGTGTCGCCGTTGGTCGCCTTGACCTCGACCACCCCCTCGCCCACCTCGAGGATCGAGATGTCGAAGGTGCCGCCGCCGAAGTCGTAGACGGCGATGGTCTGGTCCTTCTTCTTGTCCAGACCGTAGGCGAGCGCCGCCGCGGTCGGCTCGTTGACCAGCCGGTCGACGGTGAGCCCGGCGATGCGGCCGGCGTCCTTGGTGGCCTGCCGCTGGGCGTCGTTGAAGTAGGCCGGCACGGTGATCACCGCGCGCTCCACCTTCTCGCCCAGGTAGTCCTCGGCCGCCTGCTTCAGCTTGCCCAGGATCATGGCCGAGACCTCGGGCGGCGAGTACTTCTTGCCCTCGACGGCGACGCGCACGTCGCCGTTCTCCGCCCGCTCCACCTGGTAGGGCACCATCTTCATCTCCTCGGTCACCTCGTCGTACTTGCGGCCCATGAACCGCTTGATCGAGAAGATAGTGTTCTTGGGGTTGGTGACCGACTGCCGCTTGGCCACCTGCCCGACGAGGCGCTCGCCGCTCTTGGTGAACGCCACGACCGAGGGGGTGGTGCGGTTGCCCTCGGCGTTGGGAATGACTTTCGGCTCGCCGCCCTCCATCACTGCGACGACGCTGTTGGTCGTCCCCAGGTCGATTCCGATGATCTTGCTCATTGGCTCTCCTCCTCCTTCGCTCGAATCTCTTTGTCCCACGGAAGACGCGGCTCATCGCCGTCTCCCGCGATCTGCCACAGTCTAGAACCTTAGTGGCGGCACGTCAATTTTCCGCCACGTGATGTTTGACAAATTGGGACGCAGATTTATTCCAAGGGGAGTCCAAGGGGAGGAGAGCTCCCCCTAGTCGAGCAGGACCAGCGGCGCCGCCGAGGATTCGGGGGAGACGTTGAGGAACTCGGGATCGAGCAGGAAGTTGCCGGTGATCGCCTCGGTCCCCTCCGCTCCCGGGATGGGCTTGCCGCGCCGGAGCGGCTGCAGGGTGTAGCTCTCCTCGCCGGCCGCGTACTGCAGCGGGTGCCCCTCGGCGTCCTGGAGATCCTCGCCGGAGAGCAGGCCGGCGGTCACCAGGTCCTGGAGATGGTCGGGGAAGCTCCCCTTGAGCAGGAACCAGGTCTTGGCGGCGCGGTCGATCTTGAGGTAGAGCGCCGTGCGCTGGTCGCGGGCCAGGGTGTCGCGCTCCCGCTCCTGCCAGGGGAACGGAACGACCAGGGAATCGGGCAGGCGAAGCAGCACGGCGACGATCAGGACGGCGAGCAGGGCGGCCAGGGTGCGGCCCACCCAGCCGAACGAGCGGGGAGGCGCCGGCCGCGTCTCCACCTTCATCTGCCGGAAGGGTCCGGCGGCCTCCGGATCGGGCGGCAAGAGTGGCGCATTGGGCGCGTGGATGGAAGGGGTGGGCAGGGCGATCGGCGCCAGGACCGGCGGCGCGGCCAGGCGGGGAGCGGCGGGCCGGGGGCCCGGGAAGGGCACCGTCTCCACCAGCGGCGGGGCCGGCGGCACGGCCGGCGGCGGCGCCGGGACCGGGCGGGGCTTGGGCGGCGCCGGAGCGTTCTGGATCGCCTGGATCAGCAGCTCCTCGACCGAGATCGGCGCGAACCCCTCCTCGTAGGAGACCTCGTCGCCGCTGTAGAACTTGAAATCCCCCTGGTTCCAGCGCAGGAGCTGCTCGAGCAGCCGGTGGGTCTGGAGCCGCAGCGCCTCGAGGAGCTGCGACCGCTCGATGTAGCGCCGCTCGACCAGCAGGTCGATCAGGCGGACGCCGGACGACTGGTGCTCGGCGGCGGCGCGGCCGAGGTCCGGGGCGCTGATCATCCCCTCCTTGAGCAGGATCTGGGACAGCCCCTCTTCCAGCGTCTGGTTGAGAGCGTCGGCGGCGACGATGCGCCCGTTGAGGAAGGAGATGGCGACGATGTCCTGCGGGCCCTGGACCGTCAGGATACCGGTCTTCTTCTGCTGGGAGATCAACTGCAGGATCTCCGGGAGCTTGAAGAGGTCTAGGGTACCTTCAACCGCCATCGATACCGGCCCTTTCGATTTCGACGCAGCGGCCTTCAGATTTCGTGGCGCAGCTCCCGCCGGAGCCGGACTCCGAAGTAGAGCGCCAATCCGAGAGCCGCGAGGATCCAGGACAAGAGGTTCCCGGGATCATACCGCCAAGGGATGCGAACTCCCAGCCTGCCGAGCAGCGGCAGCATCAGCAGGGCCGTGGGCACCAGGAGGGCGAGGAAGGCCTTGCCCCCCTCGCCGATCTCGGCGGAGGCGACGCCGGGCAGCACGATGCGCCCCCAGCGTTCGAAGGCCCCCTCGGGGAAGATCTCGGCCGCCCGCTCCGTATAGCCGAAGGGACGCCGCGCGAGGTGCAGGGCGGCGGCGACCAGCACGAGGCTCAGCGACAGGAACACGGAGAGGCCGCGGCGGAAGATCTCCAGGCCTCCCAGGCGCGGCTCGCGGCGGCTCCCGTTCGCCCGCAGCTCGCGCCGGATCTCGGGGATGCGGGCGATGCCGCCCGGGAGGGTCACCACCCGCTGCTGCGAGCTCGCCATCCAGGACTGCACCCGGGTGAGGTCGATCTCCTGGGCCTTTCTCAGCGCGGCGTTCCGCTCCTCGAACATGTACGACTCGGAGTAGGCCTGGCTCAGGTTGTACTGGGCGGCGGCGTTCTGCGGATCGATCGCGGCGACCTTCTGGAAGCTCTGGATGGCGCCGTTGAAGTCCCCCTTGAGGAAGGCGTAGGCGCCGAGGTTGAGCTGCGCCGTGGTGTTGTTCGGCTCCGCCTCCAGCACCTGCTTGTAGAGCGCGCGGGCGAGCTCCCACTGGTTGAGCGAGCGGTGGACGTCGGCGAGCAGGTGCTTGACGGCGACGCTCTCCGGCAGCACCGAGCGCAGCACCGCCAGGTCGGAGAACAGGCTGCCGTAGAGGCGGCGCTGCTCGAGCCCCTCCATGGCCTGGGCCGGCGGCGAGAGCGCCACCGCCATGCGCTGGCGCTGGAGATCCACGAGCTGGGGCGCCGCCCCCAGGAGCAGCCAGACGGCGATCATCACCACCCGCTCGCTCGGCGCGGCGTACCCCCAGAGCAGAACCGACCAGTAGAGGGGGAGCCAGATGGCGCCGTACGGCAGGGCGACCGGCCACAGCAGGGCCACGCCGGCAAGGAGGAGGGCGGCCGGCCGCGGCAGCCGGCGGCCGAAGAGGTCCGCCAGGTCCTGGAACAGCGAGGTGCCCTTGGTCAGCATCTGCACGGCGAGGAAGAGGCCGCCGGTCACCAGCAGGAGCGCCAGCAGCCAGAAGAGGAGGTCCTGGAGCCAGAGGTAGCGCTCGAGGGGATGGCCGAAGATGCGGGGATAGGCCCGCAGGCGGGCGGCGACCGCCCCCGGGTAGTCCCCCTGCAGCCAGTCGACCGTGGCCTCGGCGAAGGCCGTCTCGGGCCGGCCGGGATCGAACCGCTCGGCGGCGGCGAGCGCCAGGTGAGCCCGCGCGAAGTCCTTCTGCCGCGCCGCCTGCACCGCCCGCTCGATAGCGCCGGCCGCGAGATCCGGCAGGCGCCGCATCCCGAGCTGATGCGCGATGTCGAGCAGGGCGCTCACCGACCGGTCGGCCTGCTGGCGGTCGTTCTGGACGATCCACTCGAGCCACTGCTCGCCGAGCTGCTTGAGCGTCTGCCGCACCTGGCCGGTCATCTCGACGCCGGTGGACTGCGGCGACGACACCGTCTGGGCGGCCGCGGTCACGGGCGCCGCCAGGACGCACAGCGCGAGGGCGGCGAGGACCGCGAGCCCGGCGCGCAGCGAACGTCTATCCCCTCTTTTGCACATAGCGGACCCGCAAACGATACAGCAGGTCCTCCAGGAAGGCACGCTCCTGGGGCGTCAAGTTCCCCGCGGTCTTCTGCCGCAGGACGTCGAGCAGATCGATGTGCAGGCGGGCCATCTCGAGATCGGTCGCCACCTCGCCGTCGGGCAGCCGGGCGTCGCCGAGATAGATCGGCACCGGCTCGGCCATCATCGCCACCAGATCGTAGAAGCTGGGGCCGCCCAGCTCGGGAGGGGTCTCGGGGAAGTCCAGCCGCGCCGAGGGCTCCGGCTCGAGCCCGAAGTCGCGGCCCGGCACCCCGCGCGGCTCGGGCTCCCGCTGGCGCTCGGGCTGGGCCGGCGGGGCCGGGGCCGCAGGCGGCTCGGGCGCCGGCGCGGCGGTCGATTTTTCCTGGAGGAACCGGTACTCTTCCCGCAGCTCGCCGTCGGGCGTGAACATCCGCTTGTCGGTGACCTTGATTTCCTTGCTCTCGTTCGACACTTCGGACCCCCATGGCTGAAAATCCCGACCTCCAGAAGCTCGTCGACCTCGTGGCCCGCCTGCGCGCCCCGGACGGCTGTCCCTGGGACCGCGAGCAGAGCCTGCCGGACGTGCGCGCCTACCTGCTCGAGGAGGCCCACGAGCTCGCCGGCGCCATCGACGGCGGGGATTGGGAGGAGCTGGCCGAGGAGCTGGGCGACATGCTCTTCCAGGTCGCCTTCATCGGCCGCCTCGCCGAAGAGGCCGGAGCCTTCAGACTCTCACAGGTGATCGATGGCGTCCACCGTAAAATGGTGGAGCGCCACCCGCACGTCTTCGGCGACGAGACCCTGGCCGACGCCGAGGCGGTGCGCCAGGCCTGGGAGCGCCGGAAGCTCGCGAAGGAGCCGAAACGGGAATCGCTCTTCTCGGGCGTCCCCGCCTCGCTCCCCGCCCTGCTCGCCGCCTACCGCCTCACCCAGAAGGCCGCCGGCGTCGGCTTCGATTGGCCGGACGCGGCGCCCGTGCTCGCCAAGGCCGAGGAGGAGATCGCCGAGCTGAAGGCGGCCCTCGCCGCCGGTGAGAAGGAGGCCGTGCGCGAGGAGGTGGGGGACCTCCTCTTCACCGTCGCCAACCTCGCGCGCAAGCTGGAGGTCGATCCCGAAGCGGCCCTCGCCGGCACCAACCGCAAGTTCCGCCACCGCTTCGCCAGGATCGAGGAGGGCCTCGCCGCTCAAGGGAAGACCGCGGCCGAGGCGACCCTGGAGGAGATGGACAGGCTGTGGGAGGCGGCGAAGGGGGAGGAAAGGGCCTAGAGGCCCGCCTTCGGTTTTTCCACGATCGCCCTCTCCAGGTAAGGCCGCACCGTCTTCGCCACGATCTCCTGCCCCTGGGCCGTGGGGTGAAGGCCGTCCGCCTGGTTCAGCGAGCGGACGCCGCCCACGCCTTCGAGCAGGAAGGGGACGAGCGGCACGTTCAGCTCCTTCGCGAGCTTCGGGTAGAGGGCCGCGAACTGGTCGGCGTAGGGGCCGTAGTTGGGAGGGATCCGCATGCCGAGCAGCAGGACGCGGGCGCCGGCCGCACGGGAGCGGCGGACGATCTCCCGCAGGTTGGTCTCGACCTCGGCCAGCGGCAGGGCCCGCAGGCCGTCGTTGGCGCCGAGCGCCACCACCACCAGGTCGGGATGCTGGTCGAGCAGCCAGCCGAGGCGCGACAGGCCCCCCGCCGTGGTGTCGCCGCTCACGCCGGCGTTGATCACGCGGACCGGCTTTCCCTCCTCACGGAGCTGCCGGTCGAGGAGCGCCGGATAGGCCTGGCTCTCGTCGACGCCGAGGCCGGCCGTCAGGCTGTCGCCGAGGAAGACGACCACGGGCAGGCCCCCGACCGGAGCGGCCGGAGCCGGATTGGAGACGGCGACCGCCCGGTGTGTAACGCCGGCCGCGGCGTCTCTGGAATCCTGCGCGCCGCACGCCCCCAACACAGGAACGACGGCGGGAATAACGAACATCAGAGCGCGAGTTGCGAGCTTTCGCCACATAGAACCTTCCTCTCTCCATTCAGAAAACCCGAAATCCTCTCGCAAATTTCCCTTATGACCTCACCTCGCATCGAGCTGCGGCAGCTCACCCGCAAGCTGCCCTCGGGAGACCGGGAGCTGACGATCCTCGATCACGTGGACCTCACCATCCAGCCCGGCGAGTTCGTCGCCGTCCTCGGTCCCTCGGGGAGCGGCAAGTCGACCCTGCTCGCCCTGATGGCCGGCCTCGACCGCCCCACCTCGGGCGAGATCCGGATCGACGGTGAGCCGATCCAGGCGATGTCGGAGGACGGGCTCGCCCTGCTGCGCCGCCAGAAGATCGGCTTCGTGTTCCAGAGCTTCCAGCTCCTCTCCAACCTCACCGCCCGCGAGAACGTGCTGCTCCCCGCCGAGCTGCTGGGCGTCGCCGATCCGTACGCCCGCGCCGACGAGCTGCTGGCCGCCGTGGGGCTGGCCGACCGCGGCCATCACTACCCGAGCCAGCTCTCGGGCGGCGAGCAGCAGCGCGTGGCCCTCGCCCGCGCCTTCGCCGCCCGGCCGCCGATCCTCCTCGCCGACGAGCCCACCGGCAACCTCGACGGCGCCACCGGCCGCCGGATCCTCGAGCTGCTGACCGATCTGCGCTCCCGCGAGGGGACGACCCTCGTGCTGGTGACCCACGACCCGGCGGTGGCCGCCCTCGCCGGCCGCCAGATCCATCTGCTCGACGGCCGGATCGAGCGGGACGAGAGCGGCGCGACCGCGACCGCCGCGACCGCCGTGGCGCCGGCCGCCGGGGTCCCGGCGTGACGCTCGGCTTCCATCTCCGCATGCTGGCGCGGGAGTCGCGCGGCTCGCGCGGCCGGCTCGCCTTCTTCGTGGTCTGCCTGGCGGTGGGCGTGGCCGCGGTGGTGGCGGTCGCCGGCCTCTCGGCGAGCCTGCGGGACGGCATCCGCCGCGAGGCCCGCCAGCTCCTCGCGGCCGACCTCGCGGTGCGGGGCAACCAGCCGCTGCCGCCGGAGACCCTGACGGCGATCGCCGCGATCCCCGGCGCCCGGCGGACCGACGTCAAGGAGACGGTCACCGTGGCCGCGGCGCCGGCCCGCGGCGGTCAGCCGGGGCCCAGCCAGCTCGTGGAGCTCAAGGTGGTGGACGGCGTCTATCCCTTCTACGGCAAGCTCGACCTGCGACCCCGGCGCCCTTTGAGGGAGCTGCTGACGCCCGGCACCACGGTGGTGGCCTCCGAGCTGCTGCCGCGGCTGGGTCTCAAGGTGGGGGACTCGCTGCTGATCGGCGGCCAGCCGTTCCGCGTCGCGGGGACCGTGCTCGCCGAGCCCGACCGGGTCAGCGTCTCCTTCACCCTCGGTCCCCGCGCCTTCCTCACCGGCGCCGGCTTCGCCCGCACCCACCTCGAAGAACAGGGGAGCCGCGTCGGCTACCGGGCGCTGGTCAAGCTGCCGGACCAGCTCTCGGGAACGGAGCTCGACGCCATCGCCGAGCGGCTGCGGGACGCCCTGCCCGCCGGCGATTTCTTCCGCGTCGAGACCTACCGCCAGGCGCAGCCGGCTCTGCAGCAGAACATCTCGCGGGTGGAGCGGTTCCTGGGGCTGGTCGCCCTGCTCTCGCTGTTCGTCGGCGGCATCGGCGTCGCCCAGAGCGTGCGCGCGTGGCTCGCCGGCCGTCTCGACGCCATCGCCATCCTCAAGTGTCTTGGCATGCGCCCGCGGGAGATCTTCCCGCTCTATCTCGGGCAGACGGTCCTGCTGGGGCTCGCCGGCAGCGTCCTGGGGATCCTCGCCGGAGCGGCGATCCAGCTCGTGCTCCCCCGGCTCTTCCCCGATCTGATTCCGGGCGAGCTGGTCCGTCCCTGGCAGCCGGCCGCCCTGCTGCGCGGCCTGGGATTGGGCGTCGGAGTGGCGATGCTGTTCAGCTTGCCGCCCCTCTCGGCCGTACTGCGGGTGCCGCCGGCGCGGGTGCTGCGGCGCGACGCCGAGCCCCTCCCCCGCCATCGCTGGGTCACCGCGGTCACCGGGCTCGCCCTCGGGCTGGGGATCTGGGGGATGGCCGCCTTCCAGTCCGATTCGGCGCTGCTGGGGGCCCAGTTCACCGGCGGCGTGGCGCTGGTGACGGCGGCGCTCGCCGGCGCGGCCTTCCTGGTCGCCCGGGGGGTACGCCGGCTGCCGCGCGACGCCTCGCCGCAATGGGCTAGGCCCTGGCTGCGGCACGGCCTCGCGGCCCTCGCCCGGCCCGGCGCCGGCGCGGGCAGCGCCATCGTCGCTCTCGGCCTCGGCGTGCTGGTCGTCCTCGGCATGTCGCTGGTGGAGCGCCGCGTCCTCTCGCAGCTCGACAAGGAGCTGCCGGCCAACGCGCCGAGCGCCTTCCTGATCGACGTCCAGCCGGACCAGTGGCAGGGGGTCGAGGCCTTGCTCCGGCAGCAGGGGGGCCGGGGGGTGGAGTCGGTGCCGGTGGTGATGGCGCGGCTCGCCGCCATCGACGGCGTCCGCACCGAGGACCTGGTGGCGGCACGGGAGAAGGAGGCGGGGAAGGACAGCGGCGAAGGGAACGGCCGCGATCGCGGGGAGCGTGGGGAGCGCGGCGGCGGCGGGCGTGGAGGTGACCGCCGCTGGGGGCTCACCCGCGAGCAGCGGCTCACCTACATGCGGGAGCTGCCGAAGGACAACAAGATCGTCGCCGGCGCGCTGTGGAGCGATCCCGCCCGCCCCGAGGTCAGTCTGGAGAAGGGCTTCGCCGAGGAGATCGGCGCCCACCTCGGCTCGACGCTCACCTTCAACGTCCAGGGGGTGCCGCTCGATCTCGAGGTCACCAGCCTGCGCACGGTGGACTGGGGGACCTTCGGGATCAACTTCTTCCTGGTGGTCGAGCCCGGCGTGCTGGAATCCGCCCCGCAGCAGCGGCTGGCGGTGGCCCGCCTCCCCCGCGGCGCGGAGCAGCGGGTGCAGGACCTCCTGGCGGCCCGCTACCCGAACGTCACCTTCCTGCGCATCCGCGAGATCCTGGAGAAGGTGCTCAAGGTGCTGCGGCGGATCAGCCTCGGCATCCGTTTCCTCGGCGGCTTCACGGTGGTCGCCGGGATCGCCATCCTGGCCGGCGCGGTGAGCGCCGGCTCGGCCCGCCGCGGGCGCGAGGTGGCGCTGCTGAAGACGCTGGGAATGACCCGCCGCGGAGTGGCCGCGACCTTCGCGGTCGAGTACGCGCTGGTGGGCCTGGTGGCGGGGGCGATCGGCGCCGTCGGCGGCGCCGTCCTCGCCTGGGGGGTGGTCACCCGCGGCTTCAAGATTCCCTGGGCCCTCGATCCCTGGATCCTCACCGCGGCGCTCGCCGCCAGCATCCTCCTGACGGTGATCGCCGGCCTCGCCGCCAGCCTGCGGGCGCTGGAGCGGCGGCCGATCGAGGTCTTACGGGCGGAGTAATTGCGGGCGGAGTGAACCCCTACTCCCCGCCGGAGCGGGTGAGCAGGTAGCTGACGGGCACGAACTCGTACCCCGCGGCCCGGGCCTTCGGGACCTCGCGGGTGAGGGCGGCGAGGGTCTCCGGGTGGGGATGGCCGATGGCGATCGCCGAGCCCTTGCCGCGCGCCACGTCGAGCAGGCGCTGGAACTGCTGGTGGATCGCCTCCGGCGTGGCCTCGCCGTCCAGGAACACCTGCCGCTCGGCCGCCGGCACCCCCATGCCGATCGCCACCTTGTAGCCCACGCTGTCGGCGCTGGTGCGGGAGTCGAGGAAGAAGAGCCCGCGCGCGGCGAGGACCTCCAGCACGGTCGTCATCGGCCCCGTCTCGGACGAGAGGAGCGATCCCATGTGATTGTTCACCCCCACCGCCCCGGGCACCGCGGCCAGGGCCGCCTCCGTCCGCTGCTTCAGCTCGCCGTCGCTCATCCCCTGCCGCAACGCTCCCGGGCCGGGGTTCTCGCCGTTCTTCGGCTCCATCGGCAGGTGGAGGAGGATCTCCGCGCGGCGCCGGCGCAGCTCGGCGACCACCTGCGGCGTCTGCGGCTCGAAGGGGAGCACGGAGTAGGTGACCGGCACGCCCAGGGCCTCCAGCGGCCGCAGGTCCTCGACGTCGTGCCCCAGATCGTCGATCACCAGCGCGATGCGGACGCCGTGGACCGGCCCCGACGCCACCGGCTCGGGAACGGTCTTCACGGCGGCCTGGGTGGTCTCGGGCTCGACGTGCTCGGAAGGGACGATCTCCCGCCGGCGCTCCGCATGCCGCTCCGACCGCGGCGGCCGCACGGCCGCCGCGGAGGGAGCCGAGATTTCAGGAGGAGCGGAGGGATGCCGGAAGAGGAGCAGGACGCCCGCGCCCACCAGGAGACCCAGCAGGAAGAGGACGACCCCGCCGAGCTTCGATCCTCCTCGGGAACGGCGTCGGGGCATGAATCCTGGACGCCGGGGCGTCAGGCGGCCTTGGCCTCGGTCTGCGGCTCCTGGCCCAGCAGGCGGCGGATGCCGTGGCGCAGGATCAGCTCGTCGATGGGCGTGTCCTTCTCGAGGTAGGTCCGGCTGCGCTCGTCGACCAGCAGGTCGGGCTTGAGGGCCTCGTTGAGCGGCTTCTTGTCCGGGCCGGTGTAGAAGGCCTCGGTGAACAGCAGGCGGCCGCCGGAGGAGAGCTCGGCCGAGCCCTGGCGGCCGGCGTGGCCGAAGGTGCGCTCGCCCACCAGGTCGGCCTTCTGCTTCTGCCGCAGCACGGTGGCGAACACCTCGGAGGCGCCCAGGGTGCCGCGGTCCACCAGGATCACCAGCTTGCCCTGCCAGACCGGCTTGTCGTCGGCGCGGAAGCTCTGCAGCTCCTCGGCGCGGCGCTTGAGCGCGCCGAGATCACCGGAGGTGAACAGCTTCGCCGTGGCGTAGGCCGCCTCGGGGCTGCCCGAGGAGACGCCGCGCAGGTCGATCAGCAGCTTGTCCTTGATCTTGCCGGCGTTGCGGGCGAGCGTGTCGCGCACCGCCGCCGCGGTCTCCTTGTCGAAGCTCGGGATGTGCAGCAGGGGGAGGCCCTCGGTCTCCTCCAGGCTCACCGGCGGCGCGTCGAAGGGCTTGAGGTCGAAGGAGATCTGGACGGGATCGCCGAGGCGGATCACCTCCATGGCGACCTTGCTGCCGGGCTTGTCGGCGAGCGCCTCCTGCATCTCCCAGAGCGGCATCAGCCGGGTCGAGCGGCCGTTGATCTTGGCCACGATGTCGCCGGGCTTGATCTTCGCCTCGGCGCCCGGGCTCCCCTTCTCCACCGCCACCACGAAGGCGATGCCCCGCTCCTTGAGCAGGGTCAGCCCCGAGTAGCGCTGGCCGACCGTGCTCGCCTGGGTGAAGCTGGAGAGCGCCGAGGGGGGCACGTAGAGCGAGAAGGGATCGAGCGCGTCGGTGGTGCCGTCGAGGGCGGCGGACATCAGCGTGTTCATGTCCGGCTCGTCGACGTAGGCCTGGCGGACCAGGCCCAGCGTCTCGCTGAACACGGCGAGGTACTTGTAGAAGGAGTCGTCGCCCGGCTTGACCTGCCCCTTGTCGGCGGCCCGCACCAGGGTGGCCGCGAGCAGCGGAAAGACGACGATCGCGGAGAGGAAAAAGAAGAAGATGCGGCTGCGATTCATGGTTCCCCTTACCGTAACCAACTCAGGGGGTCCTCGGGACGGTTCTCGACGCGGATCTCGAAATAGAGCTTGTCCGACGCGAGCCCCACTGCGTCCCCCAAAGATAACATATCTTCCTTCCCCACCTTCACCGCGGAGAGGCCGGCGTAGAGCGAGAACACCCGCCCCGGGTGCTGGACGATGACGGTGGGGCCGTACCCCTCGAAGGGGGCGGCATAGAGCACCTTGCCGGGGAAGACCGCCTTCACCGGCGAGCCCGGCGCCACCGCCAGGTCGACGCCGTTGTGCGGCACCCTGGTGCGGTAGCGGGGGTCGAGGATCGAGCCGAACCCGGCGGTCACCTTGCCCTCGGCCGGCCAGTCGAGCACGCCGCGGAACTGCTGCATGGGGGTGCCGGCCGGCGAGCCCTGCGCCCGGCCATAGAGGAGGTCGAGGAAGGCGGAGAGCTTGCGCTCCCGCTCGGAGAGCTCGGTCGCGCGGGCGACCAGGCCGCGGCTCTCCTGCTGCAGGCGGGCGAGCAGGACCTCCTTGCGCTGCCGCACCATCACGAGCTGCTGGCGGCGGTCCCGCTCGCTGGCGATCCACCTCTCGGTCTCCTGGCGCCGCGCCACGAGCTGGTCCCGCTCCTCGGCGAGGCGGACCCGCGCCTCCTGGTAGCGGTCGATGGCGGCGCGGTCGCGCCGCGCCAGGTAGCGCATCATCCGGATCGAAGGCAGCAGGCGCCGGTCGGGCTTGAGCGACAGGAAGAGCCGCAGGTAGCCCTGGCGGCCGAGCCGGTAGAGGCCGGTCAGGCTGCGCCGGAGGTCGGAGCGGGCCGCGTCGAGCGCCCCCTGGAGCCGCTGGACCTCACCCTCCCCCGCCGCCACCCGCCGCGCCGCGAGATCCCGCGCCGTGGTCGCCTCGGCGAGCCGCGTCTCCTGGAGCTGCAGCTCCACGGCCACCGCGTCGATCTCCCCCTGGAGGCCGGTCTGCGCCTGGCGGGCCGTCGCGAGCTGCCCGGTGAGCCGGGCGATCTCCCGGCGCAGCGCGGCCAGCTCCTGCTCCCGGGAGGGTTTCTGGGCCGGCAGGGGGGAGACCGCGAGGAGCAGCAGGAGGAACGCCGCCAGGCCGGCCGCGGAACGTTTTCGTAGGGGCGGAGCCACGAAGGGAAGGTTACCTCGACTTCTACGGTCCCGAGGCCCTCGATGTCCCCCCCGCCGGACCGTCTCCCCGCAGCGCGTTGAGGAGGAAGGCGAGCTCGTCGGAGGTCTCCTCGATCCGCTTCGAGATCGGCTTGCCGCCGCCGTGGCCGGCGCGGGTCTCGATGCGGATCAGCGTCGGGTGCGGCCCGGCGTTGTCGTATTGCAGGGCCGCCGCGAACTTGAAGCTGTGGGCCGGCACCACCCGGTCGTCGTGGTCCGCCGTGGTGATCAGCGTCGGCGGATAGGCCGTCCCCGGCTTCAGGTTGTGGTACGGCGAGTAGGCGTAGATCGCCTTGAACTCCGCCGGGTTGTCCGGCGAGCCGTAGTCCGAGGTCCACCCCCAGCCGATGGTGAACTTGTGGAAGCGCAGCATGTCCAGCACGCCGACGCCCACGATCACCGCGCCGTAGAGCTCCGGCCGCTGCACCATGCAGGCGGCCGTCAGCAGCCCGCCGTTGCTGTAGCCGGCGATCCCCAGCTTGCGCGAGGAGGTGTAGCCGTTGGCGATCAGCCACTGGGAGGCGGCGATGAAGTCGTCGAAGACGTTCTGCTTCTTCAGCTTGCTGCCCGCCTGGTGCCACTCCTCGCCGTACTCGCCGCCGCCGCGCAGGTTGACCACCGCGTAGACGCCGCCGCGCTCCATCCATACCACGTGGGCGGGCGAGAAGGCCGGCGTCAGCGAGACGCCGAAGCCGCCGTAGCCGATCAGGTAGGTCGGGTTCGAGCCGTCGAGCTTCAGCCCCTTCCTGTAGGTGAGGAACATCGGGATGCGGGTGCCGTCCTTGCTGGCGAGGAACACCTGCCGGCTCTCGTACCGGCCGGGATCGAAGCCGCGAATCTCCGGCCGGCGGAAGACGCTGGCGTGGCCGGTCCGCAGGTCGTAGCGGTAGATGGTGCCCGGCGTCGTGTAGCCGTTGAAGGCGTAGAAGGTCTCGCGGTCCTTGCAGCGGCCGGTGAACCCCTCCACCGTGCCGAGCCCCGGCAGCGGCACCTCGCGCAGGAAGCGGCCGTGGAGGTCGAACTGGCGCACCTGCGAGTGGGCGTCCTTCAGATAGTGGACGACGAAGGTGTCGTTCAGGCAGGTGGCCCCCTGGAGGGTCTCCTCGGCCTGCGGGATCACCTCGCGCCAGCGCTCGCGGGCGGGATCGCGGAGGTCGATGGCGATCATCCGGCCGCGCGGCGCCCCGAGATCGGTGCGGAACCAGAACAGCGGGCCGTCGTTGGCGATGTAGGCGTACTCGGCGTCGAAGGCCCCGGGCAGCTCGGTGACCTGGGAGCCGGGCTGCTGGAGGTCCTTGTAGAAGACGGCGTTCTGGGTCTCCGTCCCCCGCCAGGCGTGGATCACCAGGTAGCGGCCGTCCTCGGTGACGTCGGCGATGAACCCCATCTCCTTGGCGTCCGGCCGCTGGTGGACCAGCTCGTCCGCCGACTGCGGCGCGCCGAGCCGGTGGTAGTAGAGCTTCTGGTAGAAGTTGGCCTCCTCGAGCGGGCGCCCCTCGCGCGGCTCGCCGTAGCGGCTGTAGAAGAACCCCTTGCCGTCGTGGGTCCAGGCCGCCCCCGAGAACTTCACCCACTTCAGGTGGTCGGGCAGGTCGCGGCCGGTCTCGACCTCGCGCACGTGCCACTCCTGCCAGTCCGAGCCGCCCGAGGAGAGGCCGTAGGCGAGGAGCTTGCCGTCCTCGCTGACGCTCCAGCCGGTGAGGGCGATCGTGCCGTCCTGCGACAGCGTGTTGGGATCGAGGAGGACCTTCGGCTCGCCCGCCAGCGTGTCGACGCGGTAGAGGACGTTCTGGTTCTGGAGGCCGTCGTTGCGGGTGAAGAAGTAGCGCCCGCCGTGCTGCGCCGGCACCCCATAGCGCTCGTAGTTCCACAGCTCGGTCAGCCGCCTGCGGATCGGCTCCCGCTCGGGGATGGCGGCGAGGTAGGCCGCGGTCACCCGGTTCTGCGCCGCCACCCAGGCGTGGGTCCCCGGCGAGTCGAGGTCCTCCAGCCAGCGGTAGGGATCCTCCACCTTGACGCCGTGATAATCGTCCACCTGGTGGACGCGGGGCGAATCCGGGTAGACGATCCGTCTCTCCGCGGGCCGGTTCTCGGTGGGGCTCTCGACCGACATATGCATGGTGGCCTCAACAGTTTCCACAAAAGCGGGCGGCGCCGAGAGGGCGAGCAGGACCGGAACGATCCGCCGGCACATCCTCCGGGACATCCTCCGGGACATAAGGAGCTCCTTCTTTATGGGTGCGGCTGACCCCTCTTGCGGGGCCGAAAATCCAAGAATCGATACCGGACGGTCGTTTCAGCTTCACAGGTAGCCCAAAGAACGGAGGCTTTGCAGGTATTCGGCGTCCTCTCCGCCGGCGGGCGCGCCGCGGTGCGGCTCGCCGTAGCCGGCCACCACCACCGGCGGCGGCGCCCACCGGCAGCCCGGGGGAGGAGCGGGCAGCTCGGCGCTCTGCGGCAAGCCCAGAGCGCGCAGCAGGGCCGCGGCGACCGTCTCGGGAGCGATCCGGGTCCGGACGCCGCCGGCTGGCCCCGCGCAGCCGGCCGTCCGCCAGAGGATCACCCGGCCCTGCCCGCCCTGCCGCCGCCGGCCCGGATCGAGCACCAGGACGACCGTCCCCACCCCGGCCAGCGAGCGGGCGAGCAGCCGGTCGGTCTCCCGGAGCTCCGCGCGCACCAGATCGGCCAGCGCCACGTCGCCGCCGCGCCAGCCGTCGGCCGCGATGTCGGCGCCCGGCAGATAGAGCGCCGCGGCGCGGGGAGCGCCGGCCATGCGGCGCAGGAAGACCTCGCGGTAGAAGCGGTCGGGCCGCAGGGCGCGGTCGAGCACCGAGGCGGCCGCCGCCGCCGGCAGCGCCGCGGCGAGCCGTGGCTCCGGCCCGCTCGCGGCCACGGTTCCGGCGAGCGCCGCCACTTCCAGCCGCGCCGCCTCCGGCGCCAGCGCCCCCCGCGCCCCGTCGCGCAGGAGCTGGTAGGCGCCGTGCGCCACCACCAGCCCGGGGATCGGCTCCGCCGGGTAGGTGGCCCACCAGTTGACCGCCAGCGCCGGCTCGCCGCCGCGCGAGGCCAGCTCCCAGACCGTGAACGCCCGCCGGCGGTTGGCCAGGATGGGCCGGTATTCGGCGAGCCCGAGCGGCACCTCGACGCGGCTCCACCAGCCGCGCAGCGGACCGCTGCGCGCCAGTGCCGTCCTCATCCCCAGCGGCAGGAAGCTGTCGAGCGAGGAGACGCCGTGGTCCGGCCCGGGCACGCCGGTGGCGACCGCCGTCCAGAACGAGGCGGGGGGCTCGGGTTTCCGGCGGTAAGAGAAGACCTGTCCCTCCCGCGCCAGGCGGGCCATCTCCGGCAGCTCCCCCAGCGCGATCAGGTAGTCGATCTCCTCGGGCAGCACGCCGTCGACGCCGACCAGCGCCACCCGCTCGCCCGGCCCGGTGGGCAGGGCCGCGGGCGCCGGCGCCGGGTCGCGACGGGCCGAGACGCCCGCGGCCAGCGCCGGCAGCACCAGCAGGGTGGCGCCGGCGAGGATGGCGAAGCCCAGCCAGCGGCGGGAGAACAGCCGCCCGACTGGCGCCGCGTCGGTGAAGCGGATGGCCAGGGTGAGCAGGCCGTTGTATACCAGCTTGACCAGCAGATAGACCAGCGGCGGGGTGACCAGCACCAGCCCGGCGACCTGCCACAGCCGGCCCTCGGCCAGCACCTCCCGCCCGAGCCGCAGCGCGAACGCCAGCACGCCCGCCCCGGCGACCAGGGACATGGCGAGCGACAGCGCCTCGATGCGCCGCACGTGATAGAGGCGGATCGCCAGCAGGATCACCCCGCATAGGGCGAGGAAGGCGAGGCCGGTGACGGCCGCGATCGGCAGGAACAGGTGGATGAAGAGGGGGACGAGGTCGAGCGGGCTGGCGGCGAGGTTGCCGTTCGCCACCGCCAGCGCCAGCGCCAGGGCGAGCGCCAGGGCGAGGCCCGCGAGCAGCCCCACCTTGGCGGTGAGCAGCAGCACCGTCCCCACCGGCTGGCGCGGCCTGAGCGCGTCCTGGAGCAGGAAGCGCTCGAACCGGTGATCGAGATACCCGAGCCGGCGCAGCTCGGAGCGGACCCCTTCTAGATCGTGACCGGGGGGAGACATCGGGGGTAGTGTACCCCCTAGCCCGCCGCCCCCTCCCGCTCCAGGAAGAAGTCCATCAGCTCCGAGGACGAATTCGCCATCTCCAGGCTGAGGGTCTGGATGCGCTGGCTGAGGACGTTGAACATCCACGCCGCCGGCACCGCCACCACCAGCCCGAGGGCGGTGGTCAGCAGCGCCTCGGCGATCCCCTGGGAGACCGTGGTGAAGCCGCCGGCGCCGCCGCTCGCCGCGATGTCGCGGAAGGCGTGGACGATGCCGATCACCGTGCCGAAGAGGCCGATGAAGGGCGCCGTGGTGGCGATCGTCGCCAGGCTGCCGACGCCGCGGTTGAGCTCGGTGGTGGTCTGGAGCGCCGTGCGCTCGAGCGCCCGTCCCGCCGCCTCGAGGACCTCGGCCGCGGTGAGCCCGCGGGCGCTCTTCTGCTGGAAGGTGGAGAGCCCGGCCGCGATCACCCGGGCGACGTGGCTGTGGGGAAACCGCCGGGCGGCCTCGATCGCCGGCAGCGGCCGCCCCTCCGCCAGGTGCGGGCTGACCGCGCGGGCGAAGGCGAGAGACTGCCGCCGCGCCCGCCGCAGCACGATCAGGCGCTCGCAGGAGATGCCCAGGGACCACACCGACAGGAAGCCGAGGATGACGATCACCACGAGCCCCGTCGCGCTGATCTTCCCCGCCAGACCGAAAAGTTCGATGGAACCGTGCATGAGAGCTCCTTTCCGGCCCCGAGGGCCGCGGGATCCCGCCGGGATCCTGAAACGGGGTCCGCCCGGCAAGGGCGGCCCGAGGTTCGGTAAGCGTACGGTAAACCCCATCTTGCCGTTGCGGCGGTGAATTTCAGAGGATGCGCGCAGGAGGTAGTCGATGACGCATCCAGAAGAAGTGGTTCGCCCCAAGGGGCGGTTGAAGGCCTCACCGTCGGAGTGGGCTGAG
>DASWRX010000379.1:0-18649 GCA_036402955.1 Thermoanaerobaculia bacterium | reverse complement strand
CAGAAGCGCAAGCCGCTCGACGGGGTCGCCAGCTCCGCCCGCCCGACGGCCTCGATCGGTGGCGCGCCGCAGGCGTGGCAGGCGGCCTCGAAGGGGCTGTGACGGCGGCCGGCCACCCGGTAGGCGTCCTCCTCCATCGCATGACCAGGGTAGCGGAAGCCGTTGGCGGCGCCGTGGGCGAAGTAGAGCACCAGGAAGGGGCGGAGCGGCCCCCATCCCCAGCCGGTCTCCTGGATCTGGAGGGCGTGGTAGGCCTCGTGGACCAGCGTGCCGAGCCCCTCGACGCCCCCCGGGTCCCAGCCCCGGGGAGCCACGTAGACGCGGGTGCGCCGGGGCGCCATCACGGCCGGCAGGGTGATCGCCAGGCTCCCCACCAGGCGGATGAGATGTGGAACGCCGACGTGGAACGAAACCGCGCCCAGGTCGAGCGTCGGATAGACCGCCCGGATCACCGCCAGCGCCTCCGGAGGCGGCTCGACCCGCTCCGGAAAGAACCAGCGCCAGAGCCGGCGGGCGCGATCCTGGAGGGAAGGACCCCACCCCCGCCCGGCCCTCACCTCCCCGGCCCTCCTCTCCCGTCCCCTCCCCCCTCCCGCACCGGGAGAGGAGGGGGGCCCTGCGAGGGAGGTTTTCGTAGGGCTTCGAGGCAGGCCCATGGTCCGCCTCTCTGTTTTTCTCCCCTCTCCCGGTGAGGGAGGGAGGGAGGGATCGGGAGAGGGGCCGGGGGTGAGGGTTCGGGAGGAGGCCTCACCTCTTCGCGTAGGCGATCCGGTAGATCGCTCCCGCCTTGTCGTCCGACACCAGCAGCGCCCCATCGGGCATCACCTGGACGTCCACCGGCCGCCCCCAGGGCTCGCTCCCCTGGAGCCAGCCCTGGGCGAAGGGTTCGTAGGAGACCGCCTTGTCCCCCTGCAGGCGGACCAGGGTGATCCGGTAGCCGATCGGGGTCGAGCGGTTCCACGAGCCGTGTTCGGCGATGAAGATCTGGTTCCGGTACTCGGGTGGGAACATCGTGCCGGTGTAGAAGCGCATGCCGATGGCGGCGACGTGGGGCCCCAACTCCCGCGCCGGCGGCGTGAACTCGGAGCAGGCGTGCTTCCTGCCGTACTCGGGGTCCGGGATCCGTCCGGCGTGACAGTAGGGAAAGCCGAAATTCATCCCCGCCCTGGGCGCGCGGTTCAGCTCGTCGGGCGGCAGGTCGTCGCCCAGCATGTCGCGGCCGTTGTCGGTGAACCACAGCTCGTGGGTCCGCGGGTGCCAGTCGAAGCCGACCGTGTTGCGGATGCCGCGCTCGACGATCTCCGGCTTCCCCTGGGGCGACAGCCGGGTGATCGTGCCATAGATCGGGTTGTCCTTCTCGCAGACGTTGCAGGGCATGCCCTCGGGAACATAGAGCCGGCCGTCCGGGCCGAAACGGATGAACTTCCAGCCGTGGTGGGTGTCGCCCGGGTAGGCGTCGGTCACCACCACCGGCTTCGGCGGGTTCGCCAGCCGGTCATCGATGCCGTCGAAGCGCAGCACGCGCGAGATCTCCGCCACGTAGAGCGCGCCGTCCTTCCAGGCCACGCCGTTCGGCTCGCGCAGGCCGGAGGCGATCGTATGGACCTCGTCCGCCCTGCCGTCGTGGTTGCGGTCCACCACGGCGTAGACGTTCCCCACCAGGCTGCCGACGTACAGGATGCCTTTGGGCGACAGCGCCATCGACCGCGCGCCGCGCAGACCGCCGGCGTAGACGCCGATCGAGAAGCCCGGGGGAAGCTTGATCGTCTGCAGCGGCAGGCCGGCGGGGTCCGCCGCCCGCGCCGTGCAGGCGAGCGTGGGGACGATCAGCAGCAGGACCGCGAGGAGCGGAACGGATCTCAGGATCTGAAGTTTGGATTTCCACGGGTCGACGCGCATGGCACACACTCTCCCTTCTTCTGCCCCGGCGCTGACGCAAGAATCGTGCAATTCAGGTCAGGATCAATCCCACCCCGATCGCCATTACCCCCACGGCGACGACCTTGCGCGGGGTCACCGGCTCGTGGAAGAAGAACCAGCCGGAGAACAGCGCGGCGAAATTGCCGATCCCCCGCTTCAGGGTCTCGACCGTGGCCACGTAGGCCTGGGGCAGCGCCAGCAGCTGGAGCGCCAGGGCGAGCGAGCTGACGACCAGCGCCAGGACGTAGACGCCGGGGGCGCGGCGCACCCGGCCCAGGTCCCGCAGCCGGCCCTGGACGGCGAGCGCCAGCAGCACCCCCGCCGCCATGCCGGCCGTGAGCACGACGCCGTGCAGCGGCGCGTTGGCCCGTTCCACCGCCAGCTTGTCGAGCGGCACGGTCAGCGACCAGAGCAGGGCCGTCAGCGCCACCATCAGAGCCCCCTTCAGCGCTCCGGGATGCCCGGCCCGGTCCCCGTCTCCCCCCGCGCCCCAATGCAGCCCGATCGCCCCGGCCACCACCAGCAGGATGCCGCAGGCCTGCGGCGCGGAGGGGCGCTCGCCGAGCAGGGGGATCGCCAGCAGGGCGGCGAACGCCGGGGTGAGCGACAGCAGCGGAATGGTGACCGAGAGCGGAGCGATCCGCATCCCTTCGAGGAACAGCAGGCTCGCCACAATGTTGAGCATCACCGAGCCGAGCGCCGGCAGGAGATACCCCGGCCCCGGCCCAGCGGCCCCCTGCGCCACCATCCAGACGGCGAACAGCGTCGCCGAGCCGACCGTCAGCAGGAACATCAGCGCCACCGGCGGGATCTCCCGCAGCAGCAGCTTGCGCGTCAGGTCGAACCCCGCCCAGCCGAGGCCGCAGGCGACGATCAGGAGGAGGACCGGGAGGGGGACGGACATCGGGGCGGGAGTGTACCGCGAGACGTTGCGTGGGCGACCGCGGGAATCCGCGCTAAACTACCCCTCTTTCACCATCCCGAAGGACGTCCCATGAACCTCACCCCCGAGCTGGTTGCCGACATCCTGGTCCGCCAGGGCTACCTCGCGCCCGAGCAGGGCGAGACCATCAAGCAGGAGGCCAAGGCGCTGCCGCACCGCCTGCGCAACTCCAGCGCCTTCGAGCAGAAGGCCCTCGCCTACGACCTCATCCTCCAGCTCCGGCTGCCCAACCAGCGCGACTCCGGCGGCGCGCTCACCGAGCTCGACCTCGCCCACGCCATCGCCGCCGACGCCAAGCTCGAGCACATCCGCATCGATTCGCTCAACCTCAACGCCGACCTCATCGAATCGAAGATGTCGCGGCCGTTCGCCAAGCGCCACCGCATGATCCCGCTCGACATGGCCAACGGCAAGCTGCGGGTGGCGCTCGCCAACCCCTACGACATGGAGGGGATCGATTTCTTCAAGCGCATCGCCGGCCGCGACGTCACCTTCGCCGTCGCCTCCGAGCCGGACATCCTCAAGGCGCTGACCGAGTTCTACGGCCTGCGCCACTCGGTCAAGCGGGCCGAGCGCGATCTCACCTCCGGCATCGACCTCGGCAACCTCGAGCAGCTCGTCCGCATGAAGAGCGAGAGCGAGATCGAGTCGTCGGACCAGCACGTGGTCAACGCCGTCGAGTTCATGCTCCAGCACGCCTTCGAGAGCCGCGCCAGCGACATCCACGTCGAGCCGAAGCGCGAGGAGAGCCTGATCCGCTTCCGCATCGACGGCGTGCTGCACGACATCCAGCGGATGCCGAAGATCGTCCACGCCGCGGTCACCTCGCGCATCAAGACCATGTCCCGCCTCGACATCGCCGAGCGGCGCCGGCCGCAGGACGGCCGCGTCAAGATGAACCGCGGCGGCCGCGAGGTCGAGCTGCGCGTCTCGACCCTCCCGGTGGCCTTCGGCGAGAAGGTGGTGATGCGGATCTTCGATCCCCAGGTGGTGATGCAGGACCTCACCGGGCTCGGCTTCTACCCGGACGAGATGCAGACCTTCAACGACTTCATCACCCGCCCGCACGGCATCGTCCTGGTCACCGGCCCCACCGGCTCGGGGAAGACCACCACGCTCTATTCGGCGATGAAGACCATCTGCACGCGCGAGATCAACGTGACCACGATCGAGGACCCGATCGAGATGGTCTACCCGGACTTCAACCAGACCGAGGTGCAGCTCAAGGTGGGGATCACCTTCGCGGCCGCCCTGCGCCACATCCTGCGCCAGGACCCCGACGTGATCATGGTCGGCGAGATCCGCGACGGCGAGACGGCCCAGTACGCCATCCAGGCGGCGCTCACCGGCCACCTGGTCTTCTCCACCCTGCACACCAACGACGCCTCCTCCTCCATCTCCCGTCTGGTGGACCTCGGCGTCGAGCGCTTCCTCATCAGCTCGACCCTGGCGGGTGCGATGGCCCAGCGGCTGATGCGGCGCATCTGCCCGCACTGCACCACCGAGCGCTTCCTCGAGCCGGACGAGATCGCGACCCTGCGCCTCGCCGTGCCCCCCGGCAAGCGGGTGAAGGTCAAGGAGGGCGAGGGCTGCTTCGAGTGCCGCAACACCGGCTACCTCGGCCGCACCGGCATCTTCGAGATCCTGCCGATGGACGACGCCATCAAGAACCTCATCATCCAGGGCTCGGACACCCCCGAGATCAAGCGCGAGGCCGTGAAGAACGGCATGCGCACCCTCCGCCAGTCCGCGCTCCGCAAGCTGGCGGAAGGGGTTACGACGTTCGAAGAGGTGGTGCGGGTGACGGGGCTG
The DNA here is from genome assembly GCA_036402955.1 of Thermoanaerobaculia bacterium. Lineage (GTDB taxonomy): Bacteria > Acidobacteriota > Thermoanaerobaculia > Multivoradales > UBA5704 > DATARR01. The sequence continues at coordinate 13,974 of DASWRX010000379.1, read as the reverse complement.
TAGCTCGCCGGTGCGCCGGCGCCTCAGGAGCTCCTCAGGAGCCGCTCGTGACGCAGCCCGTCACCGGATCGCAGACCGGGACGGTGGGGCCGTTGACGATCCCGTCCGGATCGACGCAACCCCCGGTCCTGCCGTTGCGGGGATCCTTGCTCCGCGGGCTCCGCACGCTCCCCGGCATCGCCGCCGCGACGGAGCCCGGCCAGAGGCCGGCCATCCACTGCCAGACCGCCGCGGGAACGCTCCGCGGAGCCACCTCGGCGCGCGCCGGAAGGCTGGTCGTAAGAACCGCCGCGAGGACCGCCACGGCGAACGAGCGCAAGACCGTTCTCTGCGTCATATCACTCCCTCCCTGATTTGGATGTCGGATCCAACGATACGGCAGATTCCCCGATCTTCATAGACTCCCCCGACCTGTCGATTTTCGCCCTCCCTGTTCGTCATCTTCTCGAATCCGGCCGAATGGATCGGCCGGCCAACAAGACGGGTTAGGATGTGGTCCACCTCGGGCACGCCGCCGAGGCCGCGCGATTTCATCACCCCACACGCCTCTCGCTCTTCGGGTCACTCTGCTTCTTCGGTAGGTAGGCGGTGCCGCCTCTCTTCCTGTAAAGAGAGAAGACCTGGATCGCTTCTTCTCGGAGCATGTCCTCCTCAACCATGACCATTCGCTTTTCAAGGTATTCCCGCTGTATAAAGTCGAATAAGCCCTTATGCGGCAGACCGGCTTCGAAAGTATCATCGTGGCGCGCTGCGCATACGAGTCTCCCCACTCCTGACAAATGTACTGCACCCGAGCACATGACGCACGGCATACAAGTGGTAAACATTGTAAGCGTCGCATCGAGGCCGAAATGCCCTAATCTCTTGCAAGTGTCGCGTATCGCCGAGACTTCCGCGTGTGCGGAGGGATCGCTCGCCTGGACCACCTCATTGCATCCGATGCCCACCACCCGCCGCTCCGGCGTTACGATCGTAGCAGCAAAGGGGCCGCCGCCACGCTCGACATTCCAACGCGCCAGGCGGATGGTCGCCGCCATGAGAGCGATATCGCTCGGAAACATATCGCCTGGCTCAGGCACGCGATTTCGGCTGACGTGGTACCGGTAAGACAACGGCCGCTCAGGAGATTGTTTCATTCTGCACCTCATCCCTAGTTGTTGGTTGCCTGATGCTCATTGCCGTCGTTTTCGCTATTCATGATATGACTTAATTGTACCACTACGATGAAGAGGATTGCGAAGGTCTTAAACCAGATTAGGCTGTAGATCATGAGGGCAACGCGCTCGAGAGCGTGGTGGTTCGGCGTGATATCGCCAAAACCAATCGTGGCGGCAGTGGTAAAGCTGTAGTAAATTGCTTGGCACTTTGTGAGCACCGCCGGCGCACCGTTTAGAAGGAATGGAGGAGGGTCAGGAAACCGTGCCTGGATGTATAAGAACACCAGGGTGAACAGGAGAATGATTTCTATGTAATGAATAAACGTAATGACCACGGAGCGCAGAACGTCGCGTGCACGGAAGCCGCCCCCGAGTGCTCGCATGAATATAAAGAGCGTATTACTGATACGCAAAATCGGCCATAGCCAGTAAAGAAACGATGTGGCTGGGAAAAATGCAAGCACAGAAACCGTTGTGCTCAGGCACAGAGAGTGACAGAGGTCGATCAGGTTATGGGATCTGGCTGCCCGCTGGAAAATCCACGTCAGAGGTATCGCGGGCAGCGCGAAGCAGAGCCATAGCGTGCCCGCGATCCAGCCGTGGTCACTGTAGACGGAACGGATGCTGGTAATGAACGAGAGCCATGCACGACTAAAGGAAAAGGCCATCGCCGAAACCCTCCAAGCCGTTGATTATGCCTGGCATACGCATTGGAAGGCCGACTTTAGCACGGTTCCTTCCTCCCTTCCCTGGCTTGGCCCGGCGCGAGGCACCTCGTTCGGCAGAGCCTGCAGTGGGTCTGCCCGCCCCGACCGGCTGATGGCGGTGGGACTGGGTAGCTCCCCGGCGATGCCGACGGGTTCCGCGGAACCTTTTCCCGACGCTGTCGTTATAGACAGCGGACCGAGGATGATGCACACCTATAAGGAGCCTTCCATGCCCCCTCATTTCTGGCGTTCCTGCGCTCTCGCCGTCGCGTTTTTCACGGTCGCCTTCCTGACGGTCCCGGCGGCGCGGGCGGCGCCGGACGCCGAGTCTCCGAAAACTCCAGCCGGCAAGGTCTTCGCGGCGTGGCTCGCGGCGTTCAATTCCGGGGATGCCGCCCAGTTGCGCGCGTTCGACGCGGCCTACCCGCGGGAAGGGGCGACGCCGCCGGTCGAAGACAGGCTGAGGTTTCGCGAGATGACCGGCGGATTCACCGTCGTCCGTATCGAGACGAGCGAGCCTCTGTCCCTCGTCGCGCTGCTCCAGGAGAAGAGCTCGGAAACGATGGCCCGCCTGAATCTGAAGATCAGCGCCGACGAGCCGCCGAAGATCCTGAGCTCGACGTTGCAAGCCACTCCGCCTCCTCCGGACCTCGGGGTTGCGCGGCTGAAGGAAGCGGACGCGCTGGCGGCGCTCACGGCTCGCGCCGGGGAGCTCGCGAAAAAGGACGAATTCTCCGGCGTCGTGCTCGTCGCGCGGCACGGCAAGGTCCTGCTGCAAAAGGCCTGGGGTCTCGCCAACCGGGAGACCCGCACGCCCGCCACGCTCGACACGCGATTCCGCATCGGCTCGATGAACAAGATGTTCACCGCGGTCGCGACGCTGCAACTCGTCGAGGCGGGCAAGCTCGCGCTCGACGACCCCATCGGTAAATATCTCCCCGACTATCCGAACAAGGACGTCGCCTCGAAAGTCACCGTGCGGCATCTGCTCACGCACACCGGTGGGACCGGCGACATCTTCGGTCCGGAGTTCGAAAAGAACCGCCTGACGCTGCGCGAGCACGGCGATTACCTGAAGCTCTATGGATCGCGCGGACTCACCCATGAACCGGGAGTGGAGCACCAATACTCGAACTATGGCTTCATCCTGCTCGGCGCCCTGATCGAAAAAGTGACCGGCATGTCCTATTACGATTACGTGCGGAACAGGATTTTCCAGCCTGCCGGCATGTCCTCCACCGACTCTCTGGCCGAGACCGACGCCGTGCCGAACCGGTCCACCGGATACATGAAAGACAACGGCAAATGGGTGCCGAACACCGACACGCTGCCCTGGCGGGGCACCTCCGCCGGTGGCGGTTATTCGACGGCTGGCGACCTGCTGCGGTTCGCGCAAGCGCTGGAGTCGGGGAAGCTGATCTCCAAGGCGAGCCTCGCGGCGGCGACCACGCCGTACAAGGAGCACTACGGATATGGCTTCGGCATCCAGGGGGAGGGACCGCTGCGCGGCTACGGTCACGGCGGCGGAGCCCCCGGACAGAACGGCGAGCTCCGGATCTTCCCGCAGCTCGGCTACGTGGTGATCAGCCTCAGCAATCTCGATCCGCCGGCGGCGACTCGCCTCGTCGATTTCTTCACCCTGCGCATGCCGGCGTCCTGACAGAAGATCGGATGACGGCGTACACCGGCTCACAGGAGCTCGTTCCCGGCTCGTGGTCCAACCCTCCCTTCAGGAGCCCGGCCTCTCGGCCTGGGGATCCTCGGGCGGCGGCAGCCGGAGCAGGCGCCGGTAGACGCCGGCGACCAGGAACGAGAGCTGGGGGCCGAGGTCCTCGATGCCGGCGCCTCCCCGTCTCCGGGGCTGGCGCAGGGAGTCGGCGAGCTCGAGGATCTGCTCTCCCCCCTCGACGGTGAGGCCGGCGGCCGCCGCCAGCCGCGCCAGGTGGTCGGGGCTGGGCTCGACGTGGCCCCGCTCGTAGTGCGCCAGGAGAACGGCGTGCAGGCCCGCTTTCTTCGCGAATTCCTTCTGCGTGTCCCCGGCAAGCGCCCGGAACAGCCGCGCCAGGAGGTTTCTCCGTCTCATCCCAAGCCCTCCACTAGCATGAAGCGAGGAAATTTCGCGTCTTCCGGACTGAAAAGCACCATGATTAGCGACAGGCGCGGCCCGCGCGGACCACCCAAGGCCCGCTCCGGCGCCGCGCGGGAGACGATCCCGATGCGCAAAGCCCTCATCGCCGCAGCCCTCACAGCGTCCCTGATGACCCCCGGGGCCGCCCAGACCCCCTTCGATTCCCTCTGGTCCTTCCTGACCTCCCTCTGGACCTCACCGGCCACCAAGGAAGGCTGCGGGATGGATCCCAATGGCCGGTGCAGACCGGCCGTGGCCCGTCCCCTCCCCGACGCGGGTTGCGGGATGGACCCCGACGGCCGCTGCACACCCGCCGCGGCACCATCGGCCGATGAAGGCTGCGGGATGGACCCCTCTGGACGGTGCAACCCGGCGTAGCCCCACTCATTCAACAATGAACCGGAGACCCTGGTCGTAGCGGGCTCGGAAGAGATACCCCAGGACGCGGCGCGCCAGCTCGGCGGTCGCCTCGTCGCGTTCGGCCGCTTCCTGGAACAGCCGCAAAGCGGCCAGGGCCTCCCGGTGGACTCCCTTCGATTCGAAGGCCTCGGCAAGGCTTCGTGCCATGTCTCTGACCTCGGCTGTCCGGTCCTCCTCCAGGAGCAGCACAGCTTCCTCCAGCAGAGCCAGAGCCACGTCGTAGCCCATCTTCCGTGCGGCGAACTCCCGGCGTGCCTGCTGCAAGAGGCTTCTTCCCTCCTCAGACCGGCCCAACCCGGCGGCGATGCGGCCTTCCAGCCAGGTGACGCGGATCAGCTCGGACTCATCTCCACGCTCGGTGACGAGGTCCCGCACCTGTCTCACCAGCCTGGCGGCTTCGGGAAAACGGCCGAGATGGCAAAAGTTGACGGCCAGGTTGAAACGCAGCATGTACAAAGATCGCTCGTCGCCCCGCCGCTCCACGAGAGGCTCGGCCTTCAGGAGAGTCTTCACCGCTCGATCGTATTCACCCATGACTTCCAGCGTGAATCCCATCTTCAGCAGCGAACGCTCCGGGCACCGTCCTACCTGCAACGCTCCCTCCAACAGCGCCAGGGCTTCCTCGAACCGGCGCTGGTCTCGCCGTAGCGACGCCTCCAGATCGAGCAGCCGCCCCGGGTCGAGGACCTGGTCGGGGTCCGAGCCGCTCTCCCACAGCCTTCTGGCCCTCTCCAGCACCCTGTCGGCCTGCCTCAGCTCGCCCGCCACTCGCAGGGCGTTGGCGGCGTGCGCCGCCGCGAAGCCCTGGACGCGGTGCCGCCAGCCCTCCGGCCCCTGGACTTGCGCCGCGATCTCCTGGGCGAGCCGCGCCAGGGACGCGGCGCGCTCGACCTTCCGGGACGCCTGGACGACCGACTCCTCGCAGACCCGCTCGACCAGCGCCCAGCTCTGGAAATCCCCGGTCTCCCTCACCGTCGCCAGCCGCTGCTCCTCGGACAGCGGTTCCAGCAGCTTCCACAGCACCCCCGCGCGCCAGCGGGACGCTTCGAGGTCGGCGGGCCGGGGATAGCAGTCCAGGGGCGGCAGCTTCCGCGACCGCCGGACGGCTTCGGCGAAGAACCCGCGCAGCAGCCGCGAGCCCTCCAGGACCCCCGCCTCCACCTCGTCGCGCTCCTCGGGCGACAGATCCCCCTCCTGCTCCAGGGCGGCGAGGGACTCCAGACAGGCCGTCACGGCACGCACTTCCGACCGCCGCGCCCGGACTCCCTGGAGCAGGCGCGCGAACAGGGCGTCGTCTCCGAGATCCGCCTTCGTCAGGTAATACGAGACCTTCTTCTGCGGCAGGCGGGCGCCCGCCCCGACCTCCTTCTGGGAAAGACCCTTGGCGAGGGCGAGGAAGGAGACGATCAGCGAACGGAGCGAGCGGGCCATCAAATTCCTCCCAGGAAGGAAAATACCACTTCCTGAAAGAAGCGAGTGCCCGGAAAGCGCCGATCGTGACACGTCGCGAGGCGTCGCGCATGCCGTTCCCCCGCGACGGCGTTCCCGGAATGGGAACTTTCGCGAACTTTGGAAGCAGCCCCCGGAACGCCGGCGGACCTGGGGAAAGATCCCGGCGTGGGGCATCACGAGGAGCTGCTGCTGCGGTTCATCCGCGGGGAGACGACCCGGGCCGAGACCCGCGGCGTCGTCCGCCATCTCCTGGCCGGATGCCCGGAGTGCCGTGCCTTCACCAGCTCTGTCTGGGGGATCAGGGCGTTCACCCAGGCTCTCTACCCGCGGGAGGACTGAGATGACTGAGATCGATCCGGCCAGGGCGCAGATCCGTCGAGCCGTGGAAGACCTGCGGGAGATCCGGTACCGGCTGCTGGGCGTCCAGGCGAGCATCCCGCCGACCCGCCAGGAGACCTCGCTCGAGGATCTGGAAGGCGAGCCCGACGCGCCGACCGAGATCCGCGCCGCCCTCGCCCATGCCTTGCACGACCGTCTCGATCCGCTGATCCAGGAGCTGGCGGCGGCGGGCGGGGCAGGGTGCGGGTAGCTCCGCATCTCCTCGCCTTCGGCGATCAGGGTGGCGCACCAGAAGGCCTATAGGCATCAAACCGAGAGATCAACCCCGAGGGTGCCGTGCACCGCGCATCGCCTCCCCTAAAGGAATGACCCACCCTGGCGAATCATTTCGCCCGGCACGGTTCGACGACGATCCGCCGGGGGAATGTCCCCTCTCTCCCATCACCTGCGCATCTAGGGAACGAGCCCGGACAAGGCATTTCGAAAAGCCTTTTGAATCGGGACGTCCATCTCGGGATTGGACCCGGGAGTGAATTCCTTCGAAAAACAGGAGTCTGGTATGAAGCTTTTTGGCGTCCGTACGATCACTCTTGCAGTGGCGATGACCTGCGGTCTGTCCATTCCGGGGTGGGCCAAGCCCGCCTGTCCGCTGGACCTCGTGACCACCGCGGCCAAGAGCCACACGCTCTTCCTCTACTTCCCCACCATCGACGACCCGACGTTCCCCAATTACGATCCCAGCGTGAACATCAGCCCGGCGAAGACGTTCGACGCCGCGGACCTCGATCCGAACATCGGCTCGACCAGCGCGCTGAGGAACCGCATCTTCGACGTGGTCACGGACGATTATTGCGAGTTCAACGTCCAGGTCCAGCAGACGACGACCAATCCGGAATCCCAGGCCGCGCCGCCGGCCCGCCGGACGACCGTGGCGGTCGGCTCCGACATCCTCGATGGCACCTGGGGCGAGGCCCAGGAGGTCGACCTCGGCGATCACGTCAACGTCGATTTCGCGCGGGTCTGGGGCGGCACCTACGTCACCTGCGAGGGCGGCAACGGGTTCGGGTGCTCGATGACCGGCTCCCTGGCCGGCGCCAACTCGACGCTCGACCGCTGGGCGGAGGCGATCGGCGGCACGGCGGCCCATGAAGCCGGGCACACCTACGGTCTGTCCCACACCGACGACAACCCCACCAACAGCAACTGCGCCACCGGCCAGGGGCCGCGTCCCGGCGAGGACGGCTTCCAGCGTCACCTGATGCCGAGCGGCTGCAACCTCGACGGCGAGAGCCGCGCGGGTTACCGCCGCCACATCAGCGACCGCACCTTCGGCCTGCTGGCGACCAACGTGGGTCTCGCCATCGAGACCATGCACAACTGGGATCTGGTCAATCCGAACCCCAAGGACGCCACCAGCCTGACGATGGATTTCCTCAGCCCCCTGCCGTCGGTGACCAGGGACTGGCCGTTCAACGGCTCCGAGAGCCCGTGGATCGACCCCAAGGTGAGCGGCCCGCTCGGCACCACGGTCTGGCAGGGCAAGACCTACAACCGCTACACCATGACCTGGTCCCAGGGCAACCCCAACTGGAGCGGCACGCCGGGCCTGCTCCCCGCCGGCGCCCCGTTCCACATCGGCGCCACCCTCACCGGCGTCGATTTCAACCAGCCGGATGCGATCATCATCCAGAACATCACCCTGTTCGACGCCAGCTCGAAGCCGCTCGCGCTGCATCCCCGGCTGCCGATGTACGACTCGGGCACGCTCGATCCCGCCACCGGCGATTTCGTGCTGCGCTTCTACGCCGACCTGAACCCCAATCCCCTGATCCTGGAGCAATCGGTCCTCTACCAGCTCCCGCGCGTGGCCTCGATCGAGTCGATGATCGACGCCGGCAAGCCCCTGAGCTTTGAAGGTGAGCCGATCATCCCCTGGTCCACCAGCCGCTGCGCGCCGCAGTCGGACGGGACGGTGACGGGGGTCTGCAAGCTCGGCAATCTCGCGGACAAGCCGCACGTCGAGGTGGCCCACGTCCTCGGCGAGCCGGGGGTCTATGACTGCAGCAACGGCGTGCCGCGCGTGGGAGTCCGCCGCGACTCCGCCAAGAACCCCGACTACGAGGGTCCGGTCTGCGCCGGCAGCGCCCGCGACCCCTTCCCGTCGACCACGCTCTACGTGATCGCCACCTTCGTCGATCCGAAGGCCCAGTACTACGACCCCGTGAAGAAGGCGATGGTCGTCGGCCCCGTCACCTCGAAGGTCTTCTACCAGTTCGCCGGCGTCCGCGACCCGCGCAAGCTGGCGGCGCAGAAGTAAAGGTTCTCCAGGATGCTTCATGAGGGCGGGGCTCGTCCCCGCCCTCAACCGTTGGTGGCCCGGCTCCAGGGGCCACCTTGCGGCATTGCAGGCTCCTTTGCAGGTTTGCGTCCTAGCCTTCGACGAAGCTCTTCAAGCGATCCAGGGCGTCGTCCCACTGTCGCGAGATCCGCTCGAGGTACACGCGGGCATCCGCGAACCGCTGGGGTTCCAGTTGCCAGATGTGCTCGCGTCCCCGGCGGTCGCCGCGCACCAGTCCCGCTTTGGAGAGCACGTCCAGGTGTTTCTTGATCGCCTGACGGGAGACGGCGGACTCCTCGCTCAGGTGCGTGATCGATTCGGGCCCGCTCGCGGCGAGCCGCACCAGCAGGCGGAGCCGCGTCTCGTCCCCGAGAGCGGCGAAGAGCGGTGCCGCGTCGTGGACCTGCGCGGCCCCGAGATCATTCGCCGGAAACATGGCGCTGGATGTTCTCCATCTGCTGGGCCCACCCCCCGCTGTTCATGCGGAACGCCAGGTCGCGGCGCGCGGCCGGAATCTGGTCGAAGCCGGATTCGACCACCGAGAGCCGGGTGCCCCCCTCCGCCTCCTCGAGCCGGAACTCGACGAGCGTCCTCGGCTCCTGCGAATAGTCGATCTTGGTGTCGATCGCGTAGGGATGCCAGCGGAACGCGAAGACCTCCTCGGGCTCGATCCGCTCCACGAGCGCGTCGAATCTGACGTGCTCGTAGCCGGGGTAGGTGATGTTCCCCGTCGCGTGCTCGCCGACGGCGAAATCCTTCTCGAACTTGACGCCAAACCAGGAGCCGAACTCGCCGGCGTTGGTGAGGGCGCGCCAGACGCGCGACCTCGGGGCACGAAGCAGGACGGTCTTCTCGATACGATCTGAATCGGTCATATGCAACCTCCTGGTTGCATCTTAGCCGGGTCCCCTGGGAAACGCAACCCCGGAGTTGCTTTTCCGGCGAGCCGACTTGGCGAACTGCCCTGCCTCGTGCCGCTCGACGATCGGTCCAGCTCTGGTACCGCGTCGGGCAAGGGGTTCCTAGCAGGGTCCGGCGTTGCTGGGAGGGTTAATAAAGCAACGGGCGGAGCATTGATAGTAGGTACATTCATTCAGAGTGCCGTAGAGGGAACCTCCGACGGCTGGCCCGAGCCCTTTCTCCTCCAAGGTGCTCAGCGTTTCACGGCTGAGAGTGAGCTTTTTGACTTGCTTTTTCATAAGGCTCCTTTCTTGATGGTCGTCATCCCACCCAGCACCGGCGTGGCGGCGACGGTTGTTCTCAGGATACCTCTTTTAGCGTCCATCACGTCCGGGTGTCAATGGCGATCCAGTTGATCTCCCAGGTCTTGCCACCATCGTCCGAGAACGACTGCTCAAAGCGGCAGGACGTTGGAGTGATGTCAGAGATGACGAATCGGACCAGGATGGCTCGGCCATTGAAAACCTCCTGATCGAAGAACTCTCCGCGTCCATTCCGGAACTCCCCGATCGTTGGTTGCCCCAGAGCACCGCTGTTGCTGCTGGAAAAAGTGAGGCTCCACTGACGGGACTGGGGATTATAAAGACGTAAATTCAGGCCCTCGATATGGCCTGCGGGGCCATCGACCTCGAGCTCGACCAGATTGGCGCGTCCATTCCAGATTTTTCGAACGACGGTTGTCCCGTCGTATTCGACCCAGGTGGTGGATCCCGTCAAGGGCTGGAGCAGACGCTTCAGGTGGGTTTTCCACGTCCCGATCTCGAAGTCGAAATCATGTTGCCCGTCCCGCTGCTTAGTGGCCGGTTGAAGGCCTGCCGGCGACGCGCCTGGCTTTGACTGCGCAAGCCCTGGAAGGGAATGCAGGGCGAGAAACAGGACGCCCATCCAGAAATGAAGTTGCAAGTTTTTTCTCGCGTTCATTGTTCTCTCCACAAGACATTGCCTCTTTAGTCCATGGGGCTATATACCACAGCTCTTGCTGGCTTGGGAATCAGAGCAGATCCTCTTTAGGCGCCACTTGGACCAGGCGAGAGCGTTGATTCATGGAGCGGGTACTCGCGCATTTGGGAGTAGAGAGGGGTCAGGGTTGCGATTTCGCAGGACGTAGCCGTAAGAGTGTAGGTAGTGGTGAAGTCCTCGTAGCTCCGGGCTCGCCAAAGGCGGCCACTGGGGTCGATGACGAGGGAGTGGCCGATGCCACCTCGAAAGACCCGAGAGCCGTCGGTCCCAGTGAAAATGGTGCAGGTCCAAGGCCGTTCGTGCGGATGCTGGGCCATGAATGACTGAATCTCGATGACGAGGCTCTCGAAGAGAGCGGCGCGGGCGTGGGGCGCTGCCTGGAGCGTCGAGGCAATGGCCTGGGCGAGCATGGCGTCGGCCGGAGACGTGAGAACGCCAGACGGCAAGGTCGAGAAGAATGTTTCAGAGGGCATCGGTCACGCGAGGCCTCAGAGCTATGGATTGCCGCCGGAACGTGCCGCGTTCTCGGGCCCGGCTCCAGAACCTATTTCCCCGGATCATGAAGAGCGGTCATTCCGAAATGATACGTCATGTGGGCCGAGGTCAACATCATCCTCGTTCTGCCCCGGTTGAGATGCCGAAGATCCTCTCGGTCCTACGGTCAGATCAAGGGGGCTCCGGCCGCCGAATGCTGTCAAAACGGCCTTGATGCGCTTCGAAGCTGCCAATATGACCTGGCGAACCCCGCTTTTCTACCGAGTCCACCCACACACTGGCCGGCTTGTAGAGCTTCGATCTTCGGCAAACAAGGTGGTACCTCCTTTGCAGCACCTGTTCCCCAGTACTTTTTTGGGTACCTCTTTGGGTACCTCTTTTGGGTAGGCCGTAGTCGTGCAGCACGTAGTAGGCGCCTCCGTCCTGCGGCGACCGACGTGCTACAATTAAAATTGTGCTAGGAGGAATATCGATGAAGCGTCAGAGCACCTCAGACCTCGTGGTCCACCCCAACCTCCGCCGACTTCTCCTGCCCTGCACCGTCGCACTGGTATTGCTGGCGTTCGCCCGGCCGGGTCTCGCCCAAGATGCCGCGGGCGGCAAGACCGCCGAGGTGCCCAAGGACGGCATCGTCGCCACGACGAGCTCCGGGCCTGAAGCCAACCTCGGCACGGCCGCACTGTCGAGCCCACGATTCCTGGGCAGTTGTCCCGTCATCAAGTGCTGGATCTCTTGTGACAACGGGCTGGGCTACACCCAGTACTTCACCAGTTCATACGCGTGTTACTCCTACTCTGATCCGTCCGGTTGCCATTCCTCCGGGATCTTCGTCTGTAGCGACAGCCCGGGCGTCGCAGGTTGCTAGGCCACCTGCCACGTCCTCGTCCACCGGCAACTGCCCTGTGACGGCCCGCCGGAGGCGTGCGCCGCGCACGCCTCCGGCCTCTCGTCAGCAGCCTCGAAATTTGGAGATCAACCCTGAGGGCGCCGGTGCCAGTCGAGCCTGCCCCGGCCCACGCCGGCGCCGTCGCCGTCCAGGACGACGAAGGCCAGTTGCTGCCCCAACGTGTTGAGATTCAGCGTGACCGTGAACGGGATGACGTCGTCAGGCTGCGGCGCCTTCGCCAGCGTGAGCACGAGAGGCGTGTTCGGATGCCGCTCACCAAGTCCCCAGTCGTCAAGAGAGGTCGCCAACACGGTCACTTTCAGCTCGTAGCCGCCGGCCACCGGCCGCGCCGTCAGCATGCGGGCCGGAACCGCCAGTGTCACCGGCAGGTTGATCGCGCCGAGACCGGCCCACAGGGGTTTTCCCGCGACGGCCTGAATCGTCGTGCCACGGCCGAACAGCAGCATGTTCTCCGACTTGATCATCGCCTGCATCCTGGGCGTCATGTCGAAGTAGCCGTCTCGCGACCGCACCCGGACGCCGGGCTTGCGGACCTCGACCTGGATGTGGTGCCGCCTGCCGTCGCCGCGCCATTCAGGCGAGAACGCAAACGAGTAGTGAGAGCGTGCGTCTCCCTCCACCCGCTCGAGGGAGCTCCGGTGAAGTGAATAGAGCACCGCCGTGCCGCCGGTACGCCGGGCGAGTTGCCACAAGTTCTGGTATGGGCTGAGATTCTCCCCCAGTTGGACGAGCGCGAACCGGCTGGAGGGCAGGGTCTGTGCAGGCGCGAAGTCGGATCCGGCGCCCAACGTCTCAGAAACCCCGGGGACTTCCAGGAAGTAGACCGTGTAGCCGAGGAGGTTTGCCGTGTCCGCCACCGGCTCGAAAATTTTTTCGAGCGGCACTTCCGAGCTGAGGGGAGAAACCTCCGCCGGCGCCACCTCGGAATGGGCCACGAGTTCCGGCCAGCCGCCTGAGACCAGCAGGAAGACCTTGCGGCCCGGCAGCGACGGCAGGCCTCGCATCGCAACCGAAGCCGCAGCCTCCGCTCCTTCGACTCCCGGATTCCAGAGCTCGAAGACCCGCCGAACGGGGAGCTTCTGGACCTGATCGAGAATCTTCCGCACCTGGTTGATGTCTCCCGTCCAGCCGCTCAGCAGGGCGGGCTTCCCGTCGTAGACCACGATCGCCACCCGGTCCTCAGGCCCGAGCCGAAGGTCTTGCTCGAGGCGGCTCAAAACCCGGTTCCGCTGGACGTCGATCGAGAAGGAATCATCGACGAAAATGAGATAGCTCGTTCCCACCTTGACCGGAGTCGTGGGAGGGACGCCGGCCGGCCGGCTCGCCACCTCTTCGCCCTCGGAGACCTCAGTGAAGTACTCGATGGGAACTTCGCGCCCGTCCACGGTCAGCCGGAAGTCGGCCGCGGTGAGACCTTGGACCGGATGGCCGGCGGAGTCCCTCGCAACCGCTTCAACGTTGACGACGCGGACGTCAACCGTGGCCCCAAAGTCATCCGGAGCTAAGGCCTTGATCTCCTCCGCGCCAAGAGCGATCCCGCCCAGAACCAGCGCTCCGAACAGCCAAGCCACCTTGCTGCACATAGCAGCCTCCTCTCTCAGTGTCGTTCTGAAAGGATGGCAAACAGGATACCAGGGTCAGCCCCCAGGAGGAATGTACGGTGGATGTCCCATGAACAGGACGCCGCCATCCGCGATTGAGGCCGGCCGGGGTCCGTGCCGCTCCGGTGCGGCGGAGACTTCAGGAGAGGCTGCGGAGCCTGCAGACCGAGCCCGAGATCCTGATGTGATCGCGTCGCAGGCCCGCGACGGCTCGCCGGAGGGAGGGAATGCCACGCTCCCTCCTTGCGACGGCCCATTTCAAGAAGGGAACGCCACCTTCCCTGTTTCCGACGGCCCGTCGGAGACGGGGAACGCGATCCTCCCTCTTTGCGACGGCTTGTCGGAAACAGGGAAGGTGGCGTTCCCTTCTTGGTAAGCGTCCGGTGAACCCCATGTAGGCCCCGGCGAGGTCCCTCGCCCCCTGGGGGGCGGGGTGGTCAGGCGGCCTGGGCGGCGACCCGGGAGAGCTTCCAGGCCTGCGGGGTGAGTTCGGCGAGGGCATCCGGGGAG
>DASWRX010000378.1:0-6089 GCA_036402955.1 Thermoanaerobaculia bacterium | reverse complement strand
GCCGGAAGGCCTCCAGCCCGATCTCGCCCATCGCGAAGACGCGACGGAGGCGCTCCTCGATGGGCAGGCTGGCGAAAGCCTCCAGGTCCCGGCGGCGGAGATCGTCGGCGACGGAGCGCATGCGGGGAGTATAGCGGGGGGACCTATCCCCCGATCTGCATGAAGCTCTCCAGGTTGCCGTAGTCGCCCTGGGTGAGCATGTGCTCGGCCGGCTTCTCCTGGAGGACGCGGAGGATCTCGGATTCGAGGGCGGCGGCCGGGTCGGCGGCCGTGAGCAGGGGGCGGAGGGGGTAGTTGCGGTGCGCGAAGAGGCAGAGGCGGAGCTCGCCGCGCGAGGTCAGGCGCAGGCGGTTGCAGTCGGCGCAGAAGGTGTGGGAGAGCGGGGTGATGAAGCCGACGGTCCCGGTGGCGCCGGCGAAGCGGAACGCCTTGGCCGGGCCGGTGCGGGGGCCCACCTCGGCGGGCGTCAGCGGCCCGAAACGCTCCTCGAGGCGGGCGCGGGTCGCGTCCGCGGAGACGAACTCGCCCGGCTGGTGGTGGCGGTTGGCGCCGGTGGGCATCACCTCGATGAAGCGCGCGTGCAGGGGCCGGTCGAGGGTGAGGGCGGCCAGCCGCTCCACGTCCTGCCGGTTGCTCTGGAGGAGCACGGCATTGAGTTTGACCGGATCGAGCCCGGCCGCGAGCGCCGCCTCGACGCCGCGCCAGACCTCGGCGAGGTCGCCGCGGCGGGTGATCTCCCGGAAACGCTCCGGATCCAGGCTGTCGACGCTGATGTTGACGCGGTCGACGCCGGCTTCCTTGAGCGCCGGGGCCAGGCGGGCGAGCCCGGTGCCGTTGGTGGAGAGGGCGAGATTCTCGACGCCGGGCAGGGCCTTCACCCGGCGGACGATCGCCAGCAGGTCCTTGCGCACCAGCGGCTCGCCGCCGGTCAGCCGCACCCGCCGGATGCCGAGCCGCGCCAGGGCGCCCACGATCGTCTCGATCTCGTCCGGGGAGAGGAAGTCGCGGTCGCCGAAGGGGAAGTCGGCGTCCTCCGGCAGGCAGTAGGTGCAGCGCAGGTTGCAGCGGTCGGTGACCGAGACCCGCAGGTAGGTGAGCCGCCGGCCGAAGGCATCGACGAGGCGCGTACCCTGGGTATCTTCCGTAGGGGCGGGGCTCGTCCCCGCCCAAGCCGGTCCGAGCGCGGAAGTGGCCGGGCGGGGCTGGTGGAGGGTATTCTGGAGAATATTGAAGCGGCTCATGGACGAATTCCTACCCCCGAGCCGCCGGCTCTTCGCCCCGCCTTTCCAAACACGGGAGGCGGCCCGGTTTCCCGGACCACCCTGTCGGCCTGCCCTCCCGCCGTTAACGGCTGAGGGTCCGAGCAGGCTCGGTGGGCTGAGGTATTGTACGCCTTTCGGGCCGCGCTTGATTCCCCGCCGCCCTGTTCTTAGAATCCTCTCTCCTGTAGTGTAGGAAAATGGCCTCTTGCCCGGCGCCCCGCGCATGATCACCGGCTACAACACCGACGTCCGCCACGGCGAGGTGGTGTTCCACGTCCAGACCGAGGACAAGGGGCTGGGCAATCCCTATATCGAGAGCCTGGTCTACGTCGGGGGACAGGTGCTGGCCAGCAAGCGGGCGAGCTACGCCGAGCTGCTCGCCGGGGGCAAGGACGAGAAGGAGATCGTCGCCCTCATGGACCACCAGCACCGGACCATGATCGCGGCGATCCGCCACGGCAAGCTCGACGCCAAGCTGGCGTCGCTCGCCGCCAACCGGCAGACGGGCGCCCAGCCGGTCTTCGAGAAGCCGGCCGGCGGGCAGACGACCGGGCGGACCGCCGTCCCCGTCCCGCCGCCCGTTGCCGCGGCGCCGGCGCGGCCGGACGTGGCGGAGACCGTGGCGCGCACGGGGATGGCGTCCGCGCCCACGGCGGCGGTATCAGCGGCGGCGGCCTCGGCGGCAGTCTCCGGCGAGACGGTGTCGCGCCCCGCCGCGGTCGCCGCCACCCCGGAGACGCCGGCGGAGCCGATCGTGGCCCGGCCCGCGCCGCCGGCCGCGCGGGCCGCGAGCCCTGAGCGGACGCTCGACCAGGTGATCCTGGAGTACCTGACCAGCGAGGCCGACCAGGAGCAGCTCGTGCTGCTGCTCGAGGAGGAGCGCGACCTGGCGCTCGGCGCGCGGGCCACGCTGGTGCTGCGCGCCAGCTCGAGCAAGAGCGGCCAGCCGGTCGCCGGCACCCAGGTCTCGGTGCGGATGATCTCCACCGTGGTCGAGCCGCGCATGCTGGCCAGCGGCCGCACCGACGAGCGCGGCGTGCTCGCCATCGGCTTCGACATCCCCGAGGTCGGCCGCGGCACCTCGGCGCTGATCATCAACGCCGTCAGCAACATCGGCCGCGCCGAGCTGAAACATCTGTTGTAGGGCCCCCTGCCCGCCCGGACAGACACGGACAGGCACGGACGGACACCGTGGAGAAATCCTGGCTTCGGCTGTCCGTGCCGTCGTCCTTGAAAGTCCGGGCTCGTCCGTGTTCCCCCGATCCGCCAGCCTGTTATAAGGTCCTCCCGTGGAAACTTTCACCGCCCGCCTCGACGTCTTCCTGAACGGGGAGCCCCACCAGGTCCCTCCGGGGGCCACGGTGGCGGACCTCGTCGCCGGCCTGGGGCGGGACCCCCGCACCGTGGCCGTCGAGCGCAACGGCGATCTCGTGCCGCGCGCCCGGTTCGCCGCGACGCGGCTGGGCGCGGGAGACCGGCTGGAAGTGGTCCACTTCGTGCAGGGCGGATGAGGCGTTGGGGTGCGGGGAAAAGGGTGTGGCGGCAGGCCTGGATCAGCAGGACGGCGGGGACGACGGGAAGGAATACGGGGAGGCTTCCGAGGGTTGACGGGACGGGTGGACCGGATCGCGATCCGGGGCGTTGTCACCGTTCTCCTCTTTGCAGTATGATCCAGACCGAACGGGCCGCTAGCTCAACTGGCAGAGCAGCAGACTCTTAATCTGCGGGTTGAAGGTTCGACTCCTTCGCGGCTCACCACCCTCCTCTCTCACACCCCCTCCTCAGACCGGGAGGTTTCACCGCGAAAGTGGCGGAACTGGTATACGCGCTAGACTTAGGATCTAGTCCCGAGAGATCGGGTTGGGGGTTCGAGTCCCCCCTTTCGCACCAGACGACGAGGCTAATGAGACCCATGATGAGGATGATCCGCGGATGAGCGTTGTGCTTTCCTTGCAGGACGTCGGGCCCTGCCGCAAGCAACTGAAGGTCGAGGTCCCCGCTCCCGCCGTGGAGGCGGAGACCCAGCGCGTGGTGCAGGAGTACAGCCACCGCGTGCGCCTACCCGGCTTCCGCCAGGGCAAGGTGCCGGCGGAGCTGGTGCGCCGGCGGTTCGCCAAGGACATCGACCAGGAGGTCAAGGAGCGGCTGCTGCCCCGCTACTGGAAGCAGGCGCAGGCCGAGAGCTCGATCGAGCCCCTGCTCCCCCCCGAGGTGGACGAGATCTCCGAGCTCACGCCCGGCGAGCCGCTGACCTTCGTCGCGACCGTCGAGACGCGGCCGCCGATCGAGCTGCGCAACACCCGCGACTTCGATCTCCCGGACCCCCAGATCGATCCCGGGACGATGGAGATCGAGGAGACGATCGAGAACATCCGCAAGCAGATGGCCGAGTGGGTGCCGGCCGACCGGCCCGCCGCGCGCGGCGACCAGGTGAGCCTGCAGGTCACCACCCTCGGCTCGCCCGAGCACCCGGAGGAGCGGACCGACCCGGTGCAGATCGAGGTCGGCGACGACAAGGTCTGGCCCGAGCTCTCGGAGGCCGTCCGCGGGCTGTCGGCGGGCGAGGAGGCGACCTTCGAGCGCCGCCACGAGCATCCCCCCGCCGGGGATACCGAGGAGGGGGGCGTCCCCGAGACGCACGTCCAGAAGTTCCGTCTCAAGGTCGACGGGATCCAGGAGCGCGATCTGCCGCCGCTCGACGACGCCTTCGCGGCCAGGGTGAACCCCGAGTTCCAGACCTTCGAGGCGCTGCGCGAGGCGGTGGTGGCGCGGCTGCGCCAGCAGAAGGACGAGTCCCGGCGCGAGGCGCGCCACCAGGCCCTGCTCGACCAGCTCCGCGAGCGCCACCCGATCGATCTCCCGCAGGGGGTGGTGCGCCGGGAGGTCGAGGGCATGGTGCAGGACTACGCCGAGAACCTGTCGCGGCGCGGCGTCGACGTCGACCGCGCCGGCATCGACTGGAACCGCTTCGCCGAGGGCATGGCGCCGGACGCCGAGAAGCGCGTCCACGCGCGGCTGCTGCTCGACGCCGTGGCCGAGGAGCAGGGCATCGCCGTCACGGAAGAGGAATTCGAGCGCACTCTGGCGATGTTGGCTCGCGCACAGGGGGTTACGACGCCGGGGCTGCGCCGCAAGCTGGACGAGGATGGACGCCTCACCTCGCTGCGCACCCAGCTCCGGCGCGAGAAGACGATCCGCACCCTGCTCGGGGAGCCGGAGGAGGCGATCCCCGCCGCCGAGCCGGCTCCTCTGAGTCAAACCGCAAGTCAAGGAGACTGAAGAAGCATGCTGATTCCGATGGTGGTCGAGCAATCGAACCGGGGCGAGCGCGCCTACGACATCTACTCGCGCCTGCTCAAGGACAACATCATCTTCCTCGGCCGCCCCGTCGACGACGACCAGGCGAGCCTGATCATCGCCCAGATGCTCTTCCTCGAGGCGGAGAACCCGGAGAAGGACATCTCGATCTACATCAACTCGCCGGGCGGCTCGGTCAGCGCCGGGCTGGCGATCTACGACACCATGCAGTACATCAAGCCGGACGTGGCCACCTACTGCGTGGGCCAGGCGGCGTCGATGGCGGCGGTGCTGATGGCGGCCGGCGCCAAGGGCAAGCGGACGCTGCTGCCCAACAGCCGGATCCTGATCCACCAGCCGCTGATCTCGGGGCTGCAGGGGCAGCAGTCGGACATCGAGATCCACGCCAAGGACATGCTGTACATGCGCGATCGCCTGGACGAGATCCTGGCGTACCACACCGGCAAGCCCAAGGAAGAGGTCCATCGCGACACGGAACGCGATAGGATTCTGGGAGCGAAAGAGGCCGTGGAATATGGATTGGCGGACCGGGTGATGACGCGGCGGCGGCCGGAAGCCACGCCGACCCCGGTGCGGTGACGCCTTTTCGGGCTCTCGCGGCACCTTAAGGTGAGAGAGTCCGTGAAAGAAGGTCGGCGAACGGGTCGAAGGCGAGGAAATAGCCTGTGCCGCGGCGTCTGTTCTAGCATGCAAGACGTTGACAGGGCGGCTTCACGCTTCTAGCATCGCGGAAAAGCCCGGTCAGCGTCCCGCCACAACGGAGGAGAAATGCCGAAGAAAGACAGCGGCGATGAGGTCCTGAGGTGCTCGTTCTGCAACAAGAGCCAGCGCGAGGTCAAGAAGTTGATCGCTGGCCCCACCGTGTTCATCTGCGATGAGTGCGTCGACATCTGCCTCGACATCATCGCCGAGGACCGGATGCTCGAGCAGCAGCAGGACACGACGCTCCCCAAGCCGAAGGAGATCAAGGCGCTCCTCGACGAGTACGTGATCGGCCAGGAGCAGGCGAAGAAGAAGCTGGCGGTCGCCGTCTACAACCACTACAAGCGGATCGACTTCGCGGAGAAATCGCACGGCGAGATCGAGCTGCAGAAGTCCAACATCCTGCTGATCGGCCCCACCGGCACGGGCAAGACCCTGCTGGCCCAGACGCTGGCGCGTCTCCTCTCGGTGCCCTTCACCATCGCCGACGCCACCACCCTCACCGAGGCGGGCTACGTCGGCGAGGACGTCGAGAACATCATCCTCAAGCTCTACCAGGCGTCGGGGAACGACAAGGAGAAGACGCAGCGCGGCATCGTCTACATCGACGAGGTGGACAAGATCTGCCGCAAGAGCGACAACCCCTCGATCACCCGCGACGTCTCGGGCGAGGGGGTGCAGCAGGCGCTGCTCAAGATCCTCGAGGGGACGCAGTGCAACGTGCCGCCGCAGGGCGGGCGCAAGCACCCGCACCAGGAGTTCCTGCAGATCGACACCACCAACATCCTGTTCATCTGCGGCGGCGCC
>DASWRX010000377.1:0-4865 GCA_036402955.1 Thermoanaerobaculia bacterium | reverse complement strand
CTGTCGAACCGGGAGGCCGCGGAAGGCCTCCCCGAGCTGGTCGGCGACCGGCTGAGCTGGGTGGTCCTCTACCACCTCTCCCGCACGAACAACCTTCCGGCCCTGGCCGCCGCCGCCATCGGCGAGACGCTGGACCGCGAGGGCTGCCCGGCGCGGATGGCCGTCACCGAGCAGCACCATCCGACCCCCTGGCTGGAGGTGACCTGAAGTGAGGGTGCCAAAGTGAAGGCAAGAGTGACGGTCTATCCGCGCCGCGAGATCCTCGACCCGCAGGGCAAGGCGATCCGGGACGCGCTCTCCCGCGTCGGTTTCCCGGGCGTCGACGACGTCCGCGCCGGCAAGAGCTTCGAGATCTCCCTCGCCGGCGAAGACCCGGAGGCGGCCCGCCGGCAGCTCCGCGAGATGTGCGAGAAGCTGCTCGCCAACACCGTGGTCGAAGACTACTCGGTGGAGCTCCTGGGCGGCGAGGGACTCCGGCCATGAGGTGCGGCGTCGTCGTCTTCCCGGGCAGCAACTGCGACCACGACGTCTACCACGTCCTCAAGCACGTGCTCGACCAGGACGCCACCTTCCTCTGGCACCAGGACGACACCCTCAAGGGGTGCGACCTGGTGGTGCTCCCGGGCGGCTTCGCCTACGGCGACTACCTGCGGGCCGGCGCGCTCGCCGCGCTCTCGCCCGTGATGGACGCCGTGCGGCGCCACGCCGAGGCGGGCGGGCTGGTGCTCGGCATCTGCAACGGCTTCCAGGTCCTGCTCGAGGCGGGGCTGCTGCCGGGCGCCATGCGGCGCAATCAGAACCTCCGCTTCCTCTGCCGGGACGTCCATCTCAGGGTCGAGCGCGCGGACCTCCCCTTCACCTGGAAGCTCAAAGAGGGGGCCGTGCTCCGCATCCCCATCGCCCACGCCGAGGGGAACTATGAGGACGCGCCGGAACGGCTCGACGCCCTGGAGGCCAACGGCCAGGTCGTGTTCCGCTACGTGACGCCGGAGGGCGCGCGGGCGGACGGCGATCCGCAGGTGAACCCGAACGGCGCGGCCCGCGCCATCGCCGGGATCAGCAACGCCGGCGGCAACGTCCTCGGCATGATGCCCCACCCGGAGCGCTGCTCGGAGTCGATTCTCGGCAACACCGACGGCCTCGCCCTCCTCGCCGGCGCCGTGGCGGCGGGGAGCCGCAGTCTGCTCACCAAGGTGGGGTCGGCTCGATGACGGTGCTGCAGGAGCCCGCGGTCAACGCCGAGACCGCCCGCTCGATCGGCCTGACCGAGGAGGAGTTCGAGCGGCTGAGGAAGATCCTCGGCCGCGAGCCCAACTGGACCGAGCTCGGCATCACCTCCGCCCTGTGGAGCGAGCACTGCTCCTACAAGTCCTCCAAGATCTACCTCCGGGAGTTCCCCACCGAGGGGCCGCACGTCCTCCAGGGCCCGGGAGAGAACGCCGGCGTGGTCGACATCGGCCACGGCTGGGTGGCCGTGTTCAAGATGGAGTCGCACAACCATCCGAGCTTCATCGAGCCCTACCAGGGATCGATGACCGGCGTCGGCGGCATCCTGCGCGACATCTTCACCATGGGCGCCCGCCCGATCGCCTGCATGGACTCCCTGCGTTTCGGCGAGATCGACGCGCCCCGCATGCGCTTCCTGATCGACGGCGTGGTGCGCGGCATCGGCGATTACGGCAACTGCGTGGGCATCCCCACGGTCGGCGGCGAGACCGGGTTCCACCGCTGCTACAACGGCAACATCCTGGTCAACGCCTTCGCCCTCGGCATCGCCCGGCGCGACCGCGTCTTCCACGCGCGGGCGAGCGGCGCCGGCAATCCGCTGCTCTACGTGGGCAGCCGCACCGGCCGCGACGGCATCCACGGCGCCACCATGGCCTCCGAGTCGTTCGACAGGGAGAGCGAGCAGAAGCGGCCGACGGTGCAGGTGGGCGATCCGTTCACCGAGAAGATCCTGCTCGAGGCCTGCCTGGAGGCGATGCGCACCGGCGCGATCGTGGCCATCCAGGACATGGGAGCCGCCGGCCTCACCAGCTCCAGCTTCGAGATGGCCGGCCGCGGCGGCACCGGCCTGCACCTCGACCTCGACCAGGTGCCGCTCCGCCAGCCGGGCATCACCCCTTACGAGATGATGCTCTCCGAGTCGCAGGAGCGCATGGTGCTGGTGGCCAGGAAGGGGCGCGAGGAGGAGTTGGAGAAGGTCTTCCGCCGCTGGGGTCTCGAGGTGGCGAAGATCGGCGAGGTCACCGACACCGGCCGCGCCGTGCTCACCTGGCGCGGCGGGACGGCGGCGGACGTCCCCATCCGGCCGCTCACCGAAGAGGCTCCGGTCTACCACCGGCCGGTGGCCGAGCCCGCGGACCTCGCCGCGCGCTGGCGCTCGCCCGAGGTGCCGCAGCCGGCCGATCCCCGGGAGTCTCTGGAGCGTCTGCTCGCCACCCCGGAGCTCGCCAGTAAGTCCTGGATCTGGACCCAGTACGACCACACCGTGCGCACCAACACGGTGCAGGGGCCGGGCGGCGACGCCGCGGTGCTCCTGCTCAAGGGAACGCCGGCCGGCCTCGCCATGACCTGCGACGTCAACCCGGTCTACTGTTCGCTCGATCCGCGCCGCGGCGGCGCCCAGGCGGTGGCCGAGTCGGTGCGCAACCTCGCCTGCGTCGGCGCCGAGCCGGTGGGGCTCACCGACTGCCTGAACTTCGGCAACCCGGAGCGGCCGGAGATCTCCTGGCAGTTCCGCGAGGCCATCCGCGGCATGTCCGAGGCCTGCCGGGCGCTGGGCGTGCCGGTGATCTCCGGCAACGTCTCCTTCTACAACGAGACCGAGGGAACCTCGATCTACCCGACGCCGGCGGTCGCCACGGTGGGCGTCATCCCGAACCTGGCGCACCTGCCCGATCCGTGGTTCCAGCGCGCGGGGGACCGCGTCGTCCTCCTCGGCGAGGACCGCTCCGAATTCGGCGGCGCGGCCTATCTGCGCCTGCTCCACGGCATCGAGCAGGGGCGGCCACCGGTGGTGGACCTCGACGCCGAGCTGCGTCTGGCGCGGCTGCTGCGCTCGCTGGTCGCCCGCGGGCTGATCCGCATGGCGCACGACCTTGCGGAGGGCGGCTTCCTGCTCGCCCTCGCCGAGGCCTGCTTCGGCCGCCGTCCCATGGGCGTGCGGGTGGAGGTGCCGCTCGCCGGGGCGGACCTCTTCTCCGAATCCCAAGGACGGGCGATCGTGGGCTGCCCGCCAGCGTCGCTCGAGCGGGTGCTCCAGGCGGCGGCGGAGGCGGGAGTGCCGGCCCGCGAGATCGGCGAGGCCGGCGGCGAGGTCCTGGAGGTCCGGTCGGGAGGCGAGACGTTCCGCGCTCCGGTCGCCGGTCTCCACGAGGTCTGGTCGACGGCCCTGCCGAAGGCGCTGGGACTGTAGGAGAATTTCGGACGCGTCTCTTTCGTTGACGGAGGAGCGAGGGCTGAGAATCACTCATGTGCGGAATCTTCGGCATCGACAGCTGTGACGACGCGGCCAATCTGACATATCTCGGCCTCTACGCCCTCCAGCACCGCGGCCAGGAGAGCACCGGCATGGTCTCGTGGGACGGCCATCAGCTCCACCTGGAGCGGGGCATGGGGCACGTCTCCGACATCTTCAAGGAGAAGGTGATCGCGCGGCTCCCCGGCCGCCGGGCGATCGGCCATACCCGCTACTCGACGGCGGGGTCGAGCGTGGTGGCCAACGCGCAGCCGATCGCGGTGAAGACCTCGATGGGGCCGATCAGCATCGTCCACAACGGCAACCTGGTGAACCCCGGCGAGATCCGCGACCGCCTGGAGCTCGAGGGCTCGATCTTCCAGACCACCAGCGACACCGAGGTGATCCTCCACCTGATGGCGCGCAAGCCGCGCCCGGACATCGTGGAGTCGTTCATGGCCGCCCTGGAAGAAGTGCGCGGCGCCTACTCGCTGCTGCTGGTGACGGACACCTGCCTGATCGCCGCCCGCGATCCCAACGGTTTTCGGCCGCTGGTCCTCGGCGACCTCGACGGCTGCCCGTGCTTCGCCTCCGAGACCTGCGCCTTCGACCTGCTGGGCGCCCGGCTGGTGCGCGAGCTGGAGCCCGGAGAGGTGGTGGTGGCGCGCGACGGGCGGGTGGAGACCTATCACCTGTCGCAGCGCGCCGAGCCGGCCCGCTGCATCTTCGAGCACGTCTACTTCGCGCGTCCGGACAGCCGGTTGTTCGGCGACTCGGTGGCGCAGACGCGGCTGCGCATGGGCGCCCGCCTCGCCCGCGAGGCGCCGGCGGCGGCGGACATCGTCGTCCCGGTGCCGGACAGCGGCCTCTACGCCGCCATGGGCTACAGCCGCGAGTCGGGCCTGCCGCTGGAGTTCGGCCTCACCCGCAACCATTACGTGGGGCGGACGTTCATCGAGCCGCGGCAGGCGATCCGGAACTTCGGGGTGAAGATCAAGCTCAATCCGGTCCGCGAGCTGTTGACCGGCCGCCGGGTGGTGCTGGTGGACGACTCGATCGTGCGCGGCACCACTTCGCGCAAGATCGTGCGGATGATCCGTGAGGGGGGAGCGGCCGAGGTGCACCTGCGCATCTCCGCGCCGCCCACCCAGTGGCCCTGCCACTACGGAATCGACACCCCGACCCGCGGCGAGCTGATCGCGGCGCACCACACCATCGAGGAGATCCGCAACTTCATCGAGGCGGACAGCCTCGCCTACCTGTCGCTCGACGGCATGCTCGGCGCCGTCAGCGGTCCCCCCGACAGCTACTGCACCGCCTGCTGGACGGGTGACTACCGCGTCCCCATGGCCCCGGGCGACCGCCGCCAGGCCGAGCTGTTCCCGATCCGGGCGGAGGGGGAGTA
>DASWRX010000376.1:0-4869 GCA_036402955.1 Thermoanaerobaculia bacterium | reverse complement strand
GTCTCGCGGATCTCGCGCACCACGGCGCGGCGGGCGGCTCCGCGGTCCGCGGACAGCTCCACGGCGGCGCGGAGGCGGGCGATCTCCGCGGTCTCGAAATGGCAGAGGAGGCTGTACTCCTCGGGAGACTGGCCGCCGTCGAGCACGATGCGGATGCGGGTGTCGAAGCCGCGCTCGGCGAAGCGGACCGCGAGCCAGGCGGTCTGGAGCAGGTTGACGTTGGCGTCCTCGCGCAGGTGGACGGCCTGGCCCCGCCCTTCGGTGACCAGGAGGGCGGCGCGCCTCATGAGGGAGCGGTCGTCCCGCTCCCGGTCACCGCCTCCTCCTCGGAGCAGGCCACCAGCCGGACCAGCCTCTCGCCCGCGGCCTCGACGGCGCCCTTCTCCCCGCCCTTCTCCCCGCCCTTCTCCCGATAATAGGTGCAGGGGCGGCCGTCCGCCTCGGAGTAATAGGGCGAGAAGACGTCGACGAACGCCCCCTCCTCCAGGGCCTCGATGCGGTGGAGATTTCCCTGGCCCGGCAGCAGGACCTGGACGGGATCGGCGCCGGTCACCACGCGGTCGGCGACCTGGCGGGCGAGGCGGGAGACGGGAGGATCGGCGTCCGGCGGCTCCGCGGCCCAGTCGTAGGAGCGGATGGAGAAGCGGCCGGCGACCACCCGCAGCAGCACGGTCATGTCCGGATGGTCGTGGAGGGGCAGCACGCCCCCGCGCGGCACCAGGAAGAGGCTGGCGTGGGCGCCGGGCACGCTGAAGAGCTCCTCCTCGATCCAGTTTCCGGAGCAGCCCGCGAGGGTTTCCATTTTGGCGGCGAGGGATTGGATTTCGAGATGTTCCAGGGCTTCGGCGGTCTCCGCGGGCCCGGTGGAGGAGAGGCGGGCGGCGCAGGTCTGGAGGTGGTGGAGGTTGTGCATCGTGCGCCCCTACAATACCCACCCATCGTATCGCGAGCCGCCATGGACGTCCTGATCCTCTTTCCCGATGCCTTCGACCGCACCTCGTTCGCGGCCGTTCCCGGGTACCGGTTCCATTTCGTCGACGGGCCGGAGAGCCACTGGCGGCCGACGCCGGGGTTCGATCCGCTGGCGTATCTCGCGCGGTGCCGCGAGGTTGTGCGCGCCCATGCGGTGGACGCGGTGCTCTCGACGCACGATCTGGGGGATTTCGTGGCGGCGATCCTGGCCGACGAGCTGGGCCTTCCCGGGCCGGGCGCGGAAGCGGTGTTCCTCGGCCTCCACAAATACTACGGCCGGCGGCGCGAGCGGTCGCCGGTGCGCTGCGAGGCGATCCGGCTGGACGATCCGCGTCCGCGGGTGCCCGGCTATCCCTGCTATCTCAAGGCGCCCTGGCTGAAGCTGGGGCTTCTGGGCTTCAAGCTGGAGTCGCCGGCGGACCTCGAGCGGGCGCTGGCCGTGGCGCGGCGGGAGTACCCGGGGTGGGCGCGGCAGTACGCGCCGCTGTTCCGCGCTCACGT
The DNA here is from genome assembly GCA_036402955.1 of Thermoanaerobaculia bacterium. Classification (GTDB taxonomy): domain Bacteria; phylum Acidobacteriota; class Thermoanaerobaculia; order Multivoradales; family UBA5704; genus DATARR01. Next base: position 3,396 of record DASWRX010000376.1, on the reverse strand, counting down.
GGACCTCGCGAGGTATCCGCTGGCGGTGGAGGAGATCCTGCTGGTGGAGGAGTTCGTGGAGGGGCCGCAGGTGACGGTCGAGGGGTGGTGCCGCGGCGGGGAGCCCCGCCCGTGGGCGATCACGGACACCAACGTCTATCCGGGAACGCGGGTGATCGACAACTTCTCGCTGCCGTCGCGCCATCCGGCCGCGGTGCGGGAGGAGCTCGCGCGCCGGGCAGAGGAGGCGATCCGCGCCTTCGGCTTGCGCGACGGGTTCTGGAACATCGAGTTCTGGTGCCGGCCGGACGGGCCGGTGCTGACGGAGGTGAATTGCCGCTCGGCCGCCAGCTTCGCGGGCCTCTACGAGGGGTGCCTCGGGGCCTCGATCTTCGCCGCCGTGGTGGAGCTGGCCTGCGGGCGGGAGCCGGGCCGGCTGCCGGCACCGAACGGCAGGGTGGGCGGGCAGTTCAACGTCATCACTTTCGCGGAGGACCGGGTGGCGAACCTGGTGGATCTCGCCGCTCTGCCCGCGGCGTCCGCCTTCTGCCTGTTCCGCGATCCGGACGAGGTGGTGCGGCCGGTCAGCGAGTTCGGCACGGTGCTCGGGCAGATCGAGCTGTTCGGGGAGAGCTACGAGGAGATCCGCGCCGAGGCGGAGCGGCTGCGGCGGCGGTTGCTGCGGCGGCCGGAGGCTTCGCCCTGGTAGGGTGAGCGAGGGTGTTTTCGTAGGGGCGGGGCTCGTCCCGCCCGGGTGGGGCCCGGCCGGACGCGAAGAGGGAGGGGACAAGCCCCTCCCCTACGAAAGCGCCTGTCCTTGAGAGGATGAGGGATTCCGGAAAGGAGAGCCATGCCAGGCGAGCTGCGGAAGGACATCCATCCCGGTCTGGAGGTGGAGATCGAGCAGAAGGCCGACCAGCGCACGGGCCGGCGGACGCGGGGGATCGTGCGGGAGATCCTCACCCGCTCTCCCCAGCATCCGCACGGCATCAAGGTGCGGCTGCAGACGGGGGAGGTGGGGCGGGTGAAAGCGATTATGAAGGAAATATCGAAGGAAATATCGAAAGGGACGCCGAAGGGGACGCCTCAGCCGAGCGGCGACTCGCCGTAGCGGGCCAGCAGGTCCGCGGCGCCGTCGTAGATGGCGATGGCGCCTTCGAGATCCTCGTCGGCGAAGCCGCCGGAACGGAAGGCGATGACGGCGACGCCGGCCTTGCCGGCGGCCTGGATGTCGTAGGGCGTGTCGCCCAGCATCACGACCTCGCCGGCGGGCAGCTTCAGGCGGTCGAGAGCGGCATGGACGACGTCCGGATCAGGCTTCGACCGGCCCGCGTCGCTCGCCGAGGTGGTGTCCTCCAGGAGATCCTCGATCCCCACGATCCCGATCGCCTTGCTCACCTCGTCCTCGGGCGAGGAGGTGGCGACCGCGAGCCGGAGACCGTCCCGCTTCATCCGTTCGAGCAGGGGGCGGACCTGCGGGAAGGGCTTCAGGTGAGGGAGGTAGCGGGACTTGAAGATCTCGCCGCGCCGCTCGGCGATCTTCTTCCCCTCGGGGCTGTCCTTCGAGATCTTCACCACGGCGGGAAGAAGGTTGTCGCCGCCCATGCCGATGCAGGGCCAGATGTCTTTCCCGGTGACCTCGTGGCCGAACTCGCGCAGCACCTCGACCCAGGCCTCCACGTGGGCGGCGTTGCTGTCGAGCAGGGTGCCGTCCATGTCGAGGAGGACGGCGCGGTAGCGGAAGGGGCGGGGGTTGGATGGGCTGGCCATGGCGGGTGGATGGGGAGCAAGGGGCGTACCAGGGGCGAGGGGGACAACGATTCCGCGATACCATCCCTCATCTCACGAGGAGACAACCTTGAAGAATCCCGCGCTCTGGTTCCTGGTCCTCGGAATCCTGCCCGTCGCCGCCCGGGCCACCGAGCCGCCCCCGCTGCTGCCGGAGCCGGTGGTGCGGGCGATTGCTTCGGAGGTGTCGGGCACGGCGGCGAAGCGCAATCTTCAGGACCTCACGCTGTTCCACCGCATGCGGGGCTCCCGGGGGTTCCGCGCGGCGTCGGAACGGGTGCGGGACCGGGCGCGGGAGGCCGGGCTCTCCGAGGTGGAGATCCTGGAGCTTCCGGCGGACGGCACGGTGTTCTACGGCACCCAGCGCTCGCGGCCGGCGTGGGACGCGGACTTCGCGGAGCTGTGGGAGCAGCGCCAGGTGGGCGGGCGGTGGGTGGACGGGGAGCGGATCGCCTCGTGGGAGGCGCGGCCGATCGTCCTCGCCGAGGACAGCGCCGGCGGCGAGGCCACGGCCGAGCTGGTGGACGTCGGGTCTGGAATCTCGGCGGCGGATTATCAGGGGAAAGACGTGCGCGGCAGGCTGGTCCTCGCCGCGGCGCAGCCGGGGCCGGTCTACGCGCTGGCCGTGGACCGCTTCGGCGCGGCGGGGATCGTCTCCTATGCCCAGAACCAGGTGACGGGATGGTGGAAGGAGGACGAAACCCTGGTCCGCTGGGGGCATCTCGACACTTTCCCGCCGCCGAAGACCTTCGCCTTCATGGTGTCGCTGAAGCAGGCCCGCGCCTGGCAGGAGCGGCTGGCCGCCCACCAGCCGGTGCGGCTGCGGGCGAGCGTCAGGGCGGGCCAGCATCCCGGGATCTACAGCATCGCGACCGGGGTGATCCCGGGGGCCGACCGCCAGCGTGAGATCGTGCTCTCCTGCCATCTCGATCACCAGCGGCCGGGAGCCAACGACAACGCCAGCGGCTGCGCCACGATCCTGGAGGTGGCGCGCACGCTGGCGAAGCTGGTGCGCGAGGGGCGGCTGGCGGCGCCGCGGCGGACGTTCCGCTTCGTCTGGCCGCCGGAGATCGAGGGCACGACCGCGCTGCTCAACGCCCGGCCGGATCTGGCGGCGCGGGCCCTCGCCGTGATCCACATGGACATGGTGGGCGGCGACGCCGAGATCACCAAGGCCGTCTTCCACGTCACCCGCTCGCCGAAGAGCCTGCCGACCTTCGTCAACGACGTGGGCGCGGCGTTCGGCCGCTTCGTCAACGAGCAGTCCTACGCCCTGGCGGCCACCGGCGAGGCGTCTTATCCGCTGGTGGACCCGGAGGGGAGCAAGCGCGCGCTCCAGGCCGAATTCGTGGACTTCACGGAGGGCAGCGATCACCAGGTGTGGAGCGAAGGCTCGTGGCGGGTGCCGGCGATCTATCTCAACGACTGGCCGGACCGCTACATCCATACCCACGCGGACGGCGTGGCCAACATCGATCCCACCAAGCTGATGCGCGCCGCCTTTCTCGGCGCGGCGAGCGCGTGGTATCTGGCGAACCTCGACGCGGCGCAGACGCCGGCGCTCTGGGAGGTGGTGCGCCGCGGCAGCCTGGAGCGCACGGCCGAGGCGCTGGCCCGCGGCGACCGTCT
>DASWRX010000375.1:0-34342 GCA_036402955.1 Thermoanaerobaculia bacterium | reverse complement strand
AGGTCATAGAGCAGAAGGGTGTCCTGGCAGGCCGTCACCAGCCGCCAATGTTCGGCGGCCTGTCGCCGGAGGGCGCCGTCGCGCAGCTCGGTGGGGCGGGCGAGCCAGAAGCGCGCGCCTCGCGCGGCGAAGCGCTCGATCGTCTGAAGGTTGGCGTCCTCTTCCGGATAGGTGAAGCCGCGCCGGTCCATCCAGGCGAAGACGCGGGAATCGTCGTACGCCACGGGATGGCCGTGGGGATCGAGCTTCGCGCCGCCGCGCACGAGCAGCCAGGCGCCGGGCGGCACGTGGGCGGCGGCGGCTCGCGCGCAGTCGTAGAGGCGCTTCTCGTCCGGGCGGACCTCGCGCAGCCACAGCGCGTAGACGGTCGTCGCGATGAGGGCCGCCAGCGTGATCCCGCCCAGCGCCAGACCGAGGAGCCGCGACCTCGCCGCGAGGCGGGACGGCAGCCGCCGGGCCGCCGTCCCGTCCACGAGCGCGGCGAAGCCGATCCCCATGAGGAGGCACGCGGGCGCCGCCGAGGCCATGTGGTAGTACGACGCCCAGCCGTCTCCCGTGGTGTCGGCGGCGACGAGATAGAAGGCGCAGACGGACCCGTACCAGACCAGCGCGAAGTCGCGCATCGGGCTCCGCGCGGCGAGCGCCGCGAGCGCCAGGAGCCAGCCCACGGGAGTGAACACCCCTTTGATCTCCCAGCCGGCGATGCCCCGCAGAAACCTGGGAGGAAAGAGCATCCCGCGGGAGAGCAGATGGGTTTCGTTCGAGATGCCCATGGAGTTTCCATACGCGAGCCAGAACTGGTGGCTCCAGAGATACCAGGCCACCGGAGGCGCGAGGGCCACGGCCGCGGCCATCCACACGCGGGGATCCCGGAAGGCCGCGCGGCCCTGCCGGCGCCACACGGCCCACGCGAGCACCAGCCCGCAGAAGGCGGCGGGAGCCTTCACCAGCGCGGCGCCGGCGAGGCACGCGGCGGACCCCAGGAGCAGGACGAAGCGGGGTGTTTCGGACCAGCGCCAGAGAAGGATCATCGACGCGAGGGCGAGCCATTGCGATGTTGGATCGGGCTGCGGCGCGACGGCGAGCATGACCAGGATCGGGTTCACCGCCATGGCCGCGATGGCGAAGCCCGCGGCCCTGGCGTCGAGCGTCCGCCGCGCGAAGGCCGCGAACAGCCCGAGAACCCCGAGCGACGCCGCCCACGAGATCCACCGCAGCACCGCCTCGTGATAGCCGATCGCCCGATAGGCTACCGACGCGAGCCATGGGATGACCGGGAGCTCCATCTCGACCACGCCCGGGGAGTCCGCGTTCCAGTCGATGCGGGGACGCGGGAGGTCGAGGCCGCCCCTCCAATCCGCACGCCAATAATTCCGCGCGATCTGCACGTAGTCGGCCTGGTGCCAGGCCGCCCCGAAGGAGAAGCCGCCGGAAGCGTTGCGCCAGTCGAAGGGGCGGGTCACGCCGGCCGAGCGCGCGAGGAGGCCGGCGCCGATCAGGAGCAGAAGGATGGCGCGGAAGAGCGGAGGGACGCCGCGAGCGCCCTCGGCATCGATTGTCTGTCTCGAGATCATGGCGCCGCTCAGACCACGATGTCCGGTTCAGGGAAGTATGGCACGCGGAGCACGCCCGGCTGGTTCGGGATAGAATCCGGCGGCGGCGCAAAACGAGGAGGGTCCGTGCAGATCGCCAAGCCAGAAGAGTCCGAGTACCTGCCGTATTACGGGAAGTACATCTCGCTGGTCCCCGAGGGGGACATCCTCGCCACGCTGGACGAGCAGATCGGGGAGACGGCGGCTTTCCTGCGCGCCATTCCGGAGACGCAGGCGGGCTTCCGGTACGCGCCGGGCAAGTGGAGCATCCGGGAGGTGGTGGGGCATCTGATCGACGCGGAGAGGGTCTTCGCCTACCGGGCGCTGCGTTTCGGGCGCGACGACCGGACGCCGCTGCCGGGCTTCGAGGAGAACGATTACGTCCGCAATGCCTCCTTCGGCGCCCTGCCGCTCGGCGATCTCGTGGCGGAGCTCGAGAGCGTCAGGCGGTCGACGCTGTTCCTGCTCCGCCATCTGGACGCGGAGGCCTGGACCCGCCGCGGGCTCGCCAACGGCGCCGAGATCAGCGTCCGCGCCCTGGCCTACATCATGGCCGGGCACGAGCTGCATCACCGGGGGCTCCTGCGCGACCGGTATTTGAATGAAGGCGTGAACGCGCGGTAGGCCGGCGTTGCGCGTCGCCTGCTACAGCCCCCTGCCCCCGCAGAAGTCCGGCATCGCCGACTACAGCGCCGAGCTGCTGCCGGCGCTCGCGGAGCATTGCGAGATCGAGCTGATCGTGGACGAGGGGTTCCGGCCCGAGGAGCGGCTGGCCGGCCGCTTCCCGGTCCATGGCCGGCGGGCGCTGCCGGGGCTGCTGGCGCGGGGGCGGTTCGACGCCGTGCTCTATCAGCTCGGCAACAATCGGGATTATCACGCTTCGATCTACCGGTCGCTGATCGATCATCCCGGCGTCCTGGTGCTGCACGAGGTCGTGATCCATCATCTCGTGCGCGATCTGACGCTGTTCGCGGGGGACCCGGAAGCGTACGTGCGCGAGATGCGCTACGCCTACGGGCGGACGGGGGAGGCCATGGCGCGGCGGTGCGTGGCGACGGGCGTGCCGCTCGATCCGTGGAGCTATCCCCTGTTCGAGCGGGCGGTGGACGCCAGCCGGGGCGTGATCGTTCACAACCGTTTCACGCGCGACCGGGTGCTGGCCTCGCGGCCGCTGGCGCGGATCGCCACGGTTCCCCATCATCTGAGCCTGGAGGGCTTGCCGGAGACCTCGGAGGAGGAGGCTCGCCGGGCGCTGGGGATCGAGCCGGGGACGTTCGCCGTCGCCACGTTCGGTTTCCTGACCGCCTCGAAACGGCCGGAGGTGCTGCTGCGCGCCTTCGCCCGCCTGCGCCGGGAGGTCCCCCGGGCGCGGCTGCTGATCGTGGGGGAGGTCTCGCCTCATTTCGAGCTGGACCGGATCCTCACTCCGGAGCTGCGCGCGGGGGTCACCATCACCGGCCGGCTGGAGCTCGACCGCTTCCTTCTCTACATGCGGGCGTGCGACGTGGCGGTGAACCTTCGCCATCCCACGGCGGGGGAGACGTCGGGCACGGTGATCCGGCTGCTGGGGATGGGCAAGCCGCTGATCGTCAACGACACCGGATCCTTCGCCGAGATCCCGGACGACGCGGCGGCGCGGATCCCCCTGGACGACACGGAGGAGGACCTGCTGGTCGCCGATCTCCGCGCGCTCGCCGAGGACGAGCCGCTGCGCCGCCGGATGGGGGAGAACGCCCGCCGGCACATGGAGGTCCACCACAGCCTCGCCGGCTCAGGGCTCGCCTACGCCGACTTCCTGCGTGAGACGGTCGAGACGGGGGCGCGGCCGTTCCGGGCCGTGCCGCCGCTCACCGCCTACCCGGAGGACGATCTGCTCTCGGATCTCGTCCGCGAGGCCAGCGCCGAGATGGTGGATCTGGGGGTGGAGGAGGCGGACGACGATCTGCTGCGCGAGGTCGCGGCGGCGGTCGTGGAGCTGGATCTGGATCGCTGAGGAATCTTCTCGGCCTGGGTGGTACGGGCATTGCTGTAGCGCCTTTACATGTCGTGGACGAGCATCCTTCTGGGCCGCCGGCTGGCGACGGACGAGCAGGCGGAGCAGAAGATCGGCATCTGGGCGGGGGTGCCGGCGCTCGGCCTCGACGGGCTGGGATCTTCGGCCTACGGTCCGGAGGCCGCCCTCACCGTCCTGATGCCGCTCGGCGTGGCGGGACCGCCCTATATCCTTCCGCTCACGGGCCTGCTGCTCGTCCTCCTTCTGCTGCTCTACATCTCGTACCGCCAGACCATCACCGCCTATCCGAGCGGCGGCGGCGCGTACACGGTCGCCAAGGAGAATCTCGGGGTTCACGCGGGCCTGCTGGCCGCGGCCGCGCTGATGATCGACTACGTGCTGAACGTCGCGGTCGGCATCTCCGCCGGCGTCGCCGCTCTCGTCTCGGCCTTCCCCGTCCTGCATCCCTATACCCTCTGGCTCTGCCTGCTGGCGCTGGCCCTGATCACGCTGGTGAACCTGCGCGGCACGGTCGAGTCGGGCCTCGCCTTCGCGCTGCCGACCTACGTCTTCCTGGGGAGCTTTTTCGTGCTGCTGGGATTGGGGCTGGCGCGGACGCTGCTCTCGGGAGGCCATCCGCGGCCGGTGGTGCCGCCACCGCCGCTGGCCGCGGCGGTCGCCCCGCTGAGCGCCTGGCTGCTGATCCGGGCCTTCGCCAGCGGCTGCACGGCGATGACGGGCGTCGAGGCGGTCAGCAATGGCGTCAACGCCTTCCGCGAGCCCACGGTCGAGAAAGCGCACGGCACGCTGACGGCGATCGTGGTCAGCCTCGGCGCGCTCCTCGGCGGCATCGCCTGGCTGTCGCGGGCGTTCGGGATCGGCGCGATGGACCAGACGAAGCCGGAGTACCAGAGCGTCCTGTCGCAACTGGCGGCGGCGCTGGTGGGCCGCGGAACTTTTTACTATGTGGCGATCTGCAGTCTGCTCGCCGTGCTGACGCTCTCGGCCAACACCAGCTTCGTCGGCTTCCCCCGTCTCTGCCAGTTGATCGCGCAGGACCGTTTCCTGCCGACCGCCTTCGCCGCCGTCGGCCGGCGGCTGGTGTTCTCGGTGGGCATCCTCTTCCTGACCACCACGTCCGGGCTGCTCCTGGTCGTCTTCCGTGGGATCACGGACCGCCTGATCCCGCTGTTCGCCGTGGGAGCGTTCCTCGCCTTCACGCTCTCGCAGGCGGGCATGGTGATGCACTGGTGGCGGGGGAAGGGGGGCGAGGGGAAGCCGGAGCGGCGGCACCTCTTCGTCAACGGCCTCGGCGCCGCGGTGACGGGAATCGCGCTGGCGGTGATCGTCGCCGCCAAGCTCCGGGAGGGCGCCTGGATCACGCTGCTGGCGATCCCCTCGCTGATCCTGCTGTTCAAGATCGTCCGCGGCTATTACGAGCGGGTGGACCGCGAGCTCTGGCAGCCGGGACCGCTCGACCTGTCGTCGAACGAGCCGCCGGTGGTGGTGATCCCCACCGAGTCCTGGAACAAGCTGACGCGCAAGGCGCTGCGGTTCGCCATGATGCTCTCCCCCGAGGTGATCGCCATCCACCTGAGCGCGCTTGAGGGGGAGGACGCGGAGAAGGAGACGGAGACCCTCAAGGAGCAGTGGGACGTCGACGTGGAGCAGCCCGCGCGGCGGTCCCGCCTGCCGCCGCCCCGGCTGGTCTGCCTCCAGTCGCGCTACCGGAAGTTCCTCGATCCGCTGCTCCGGTTCCTGGAGTCGGTGAAGCGGGAGCACCCGGGCCGCATGATCGCGGTGGTCATCCCCGAGCTGATCAAGAATCATTGGTGGCAGCACGTGCTGCACAGCCGGCGGGCGCGGAGCCTGCGGATCGCCCTGCTCCAGAAGGGTGGGGCGCGGATCGTGGTGATCGGCGTGCCCTGGTATCTGGAGAAGGACGTCGACGAGACCCCGCGGTGAGGCGGCGCGGGCCCGGCTTTCCGCCCTACGGCACTCGTGGTACCTTCCCGGCGCCATGCGGCGCCTCCTCCGTCTCGCGATCGTTCTCGCCCTTCTGCTGCTGATCGCCGGGCATTTCTTTTATTGGTACTCGCCGCGCGAGCGGGCGGCGGCGCCGGAGCCCGGGAGCCTGCCGGCGCGGCTGCTGGCCGCGGGCGCCTACAACGCCTGCCTGTGGCTGCCCTATCCGCACCAGAACCTCGGCAAGCTGGAGGAGGCGATCGGCGACGGGCCGGCCTACCTGGCCGCCGTGGCCGGCGTCGCGAACCTCCCCGCGCCGGTGATGCCGTCGTTCGGCCCCTTCGCCGTGCCGCCGTCGCGCGAGATCGTGGCCTGCTCGGACTTCGGCGGCGACCGCTTCCTGCTGGTGGCACGGGTCTATCCCGCCATCGCGGCGGTGGCGCGGCTCGCCGGCCGCATCGCCGACAACCCCTGGCTGCGCGGCGGCGAGGTCCGGGAGACGCGGGGGAAGGGCAACGAGGTCGAGGAGCGGGTGCTCCACATCGCCTGGCGGGACGGCTTCTGGACGGTGCGCGCCGGCGACGAGGCTGCAAGCCCGGCGAAGCCGGCGCTCGCCGTTCCTGCCGCCGTCCCTGAAAGCCTGGGCATCCTCCATCTGCAACAGGACGTCTCCGATTTCCCGGCCGGCGAGTACGTCCTGCGGCGGAACGCGGGGGATCTCGAGGTGACGCTCGCAGGTGGGGCGCCGGCGCCCCTGCCGCCCATCGACGTGGAAGGCCCGGGAGCTCCCGTGCTGCTCGCCGTGGCGGGCCCGGCGTGGCCGGCCGACGCCGAGAAGCCGTTGCCGCCGGCGGCGATGGTGCTGTTCGATGCCAAGGGAGGGCTGCACCTCGGGCCGCTGGGCGACCTGCCGGGGCTCGCGGTGCTCAATCCGCCGGGGGAGAGGCGCTGGGGGCTGCCGGCGCGGGGTCTGGCCGCGCTGCTGGCGGACAACCTGCCGCGGGGGAATGCGGCCGGATGGAGCGTTGTTGCGCTCGACGACGCGAGCCTCGAGCGCGCCCAGGTCCTGGCGCCGCGGATCTCCGGGCTCGTGCCGCCCGCCGGCGATGGCGCGGGCAGCCGGTTGATCCTGGGGCTCTGGCTGCGGCCTCGACCCTCCCTGCGTCTGATCTCGGAGTTTCGCCGCGGATTGGAGAAGATCCCCCTGGTGGACCGCCGGCAGGTGGCGCGGTGGCGGGACTGGGAGACGCTGCTCGCGCCGGTGGGCGGCTGCGAGCGGGCCTCGCTCGCCGCGGCGCGCTCGCCGTCCGCCTTCCTCCTGCGCCTGCACGGGTGCGGCTGATCCCAGAGGCCGCCTGGCGCGGGGGACGACTATTTGACACCGGGAGGGGGAATCCCTTAGCCTTCGCGGTTGCCCCGGTTGGAGGTGTTGTATGCAGATTTGGCTGGATCAGGTTCGCGACGAGCCTTTCAACTGGGACGAGACGCGGAGCGTGTCTCCGGAGACCCTGGACCGTCCCGAGCTGCTGGCGCTCGGAGAGGTCCGCTGGCGGGGCCAGGTGGTGTTCGCCGACCCGGGATTCTATCTCCGGGCGCGGCTCTCCTATGAGCAGACCCTGAGCTGCAACCGGTGCCTGAAGCCGATCGTCGAGCCCACCAGGGCCGACGTCGAGCTGATGGTCTCGGTGGAGAGCCATCCGGAGGCGGAGACCGAGCACGCGCTGCACGAGCAGGATCTGGGGCAGTTGTACATCGAGGAGGAAGTCCTCGAGACCGACCCGATCCTGATCGAGCAGCTCCAGCTCAACGTCCCCATGAAGCCGCTCTGCCGCGACGACTGCAAGGGGCTGTGCCCCGAGTGCGGCGCCGACCTGAACGAAGGCGCCTGCTCCTGTGCCGAGACCAAGGTGGACCCCCGTTGGGCGTCCCTCGCCGCGCTGAAGAGCCGGTTTGAAGCGAAATAACTGATCTGAAGAGGCTCGACGACCATGCCGAATCCGAAACGCCGCCATTCCAAGGCCCGCCGCGACAAGCGCCGCGCGCACGACGCGCTGGAGAGCCCCGCCATGTCCACCTGCCCCAACTGCGGCGAGGTCAAGCTGCCGCATCGCGCGTGCCCGAGCTGCGGCCAGTACCGCGGCCGGCAGGTGATCGAGGGCACGGAGAACATCTGAGCCGCGCCATGGGCCGCGCCGCAGGCCGTAATGCCTTCGTAGGGGCGCAGCATGCTGCGCCCCTACCGGGATAGATCACCCAATCCTGACCCGTCATGCCGATCGCCGTAGACGCCATGGGGGGGGACTTCGCCCCGCAGTGCGCGGTGGCGGGCGCCTTGCGGGCCGCCCGCGAGGACGGCTGCGCGATCCTGCTGGTGGGGGACCGCGCCCGCGTCGAGGCCGAGCTGCGCCGGCTCGGCCCTCCCCAGGCTGCCGACGGCCGCATCGAGATCGTCCACGCCGAGGAGGTGGTGGGCATGGACGAGCCGGCGATCACCCCGATCCGCAAGAAGCGGCGCTCGTCGCTGCGGCTGGCCGCCGAGCTGGTCAAGGACGGGCGGGCGCAGGCCATGGTCACCGCCGGCAACACCGGCGCGGCGATGATCGCCGCCAAGATGGTGATCGGCACGGTCTCCGGCGTCGACCGCCCGGCGCTCGCCGCCGTGCTGCCGAACCGGACCGGGCGCACGGTGCTCCTGGACGTGGGAGCGAACGTCGGCAGCAAGCCGGTCCACCTGCGCGAGTTCGCCGTCATGGGACACTTCTACGCCCAGGAGGTCATCGGCACCCCGTCGCCGCGCATCGGCCTGATGTCGATCGGCGAGGAGGAGGGGAAGGGGACAGACCTCACCCGCGAGGTCTTCAAGGGGCTGAAGACGACCGGGCTCAACTTCGTCGGCAACGTGGAGGGTGGCGACCTGTTCAACGGCTCGGTGGACGTGATCGTCTGCGACGGGTTCGTGGGCAACGTGGTGCTCAAGAGCGCCGAGGCGCTGGCCGAGCTGATGCTCCGCATGCTGCGCGAGGAGATCGCGGCGAGCCCCCGCGGCAAGCTCGGCTACACCCTCGCCAAGCCCGCCTTCGACCGCTTCCGCGAGCGCACCGATTCCAGCGAGTACGGCGCCGCGCCGCTGCTGGGCCTCAACGGCGGCTGCTTCATCGGCCACGGCCGCTCGAACGCCCGCGCCATCCAGAGCGCCATCCGCCGGGCCGTGGAGTTCTCCAACGCCCGTCTCGACCACAAGATCCGCGACAAGATCGCCGAGCTGCGCGGCCAGGAGGATCGCCTTCTGCCGGACGACGGCCGGCGGGAGGCCGGAGCCGGATGAGTCTCGCCGCCAGGAAGATCGTTTTCGTCTATCCCGGGCAGGGCTCCCAGAAGGTCGGCATGGGCCGCGTCTGGGTGGACGCCTCGCCCGCGGCCCGCGCCACCTTCGAGGAGGCGGACGCGGCGCTGGGGTTCCCCCTCTCGCGCCTGATCTTCGAGGGGCCGGAGGGGGACCTGAACCTGACGGCGAACACCCAGCCGGCCCTGGTGGCGACGGCGATCGCCGTCCATCGCGCCCTCGCCGAGATGGCCCCCGAGCTGCGGCCGGTGGCGATGGCCGGGCACAGCCTGGGCGAGTACTCGGCCCTGGTGGCGGCCGGCGCGCTCGGTTTCGCCGACGCCCTGCGCCTGGTGCGCCGCCGCGGCGAGCTGATGCAGGAGGCCGTGCCGGTGGGAGTGGGAGCGATGGCGGCGATCATCGGGCTCGATCCGGCGGCGATCGCGGCCATCGCGGGCGACGCCGCGCAGGGCGAGGTCTGCGCCGTGGCCAACTACAACGGTCCTGCGCAGACGGTGATCGCCGGCGACAAGGCGGCGATCGACCGCGCCGTCGCCCTGGCCAAAGAGCGCGGGGCGCGCAAGGCGACGCTGCTCGCCGTGTCGGCGCCGTTCCATTCGCCGCTGATGCGTCCGGCCCGGGAGGGGATGGCGCCGCTGCTGGAAGCCGCCGAATTCCACGCTCCGCGGCTGCCGGTGGTGACCAACGTCGACGCCGCTCCCGTCACCACCGGGGCCGCGGCCCGCGACGCGCTGATCCGGCAGATCGACAGCCCGGTGCGCTGGGTGGAGTCGGTGCTCTGGATGGAGGAGGCGCTCGGGGTCGAGGCGTTCGTCGAGGTGGGGCCGGGCAACGTGCTCTCGGGGCTGAACCGGCGCATCGTCCGGTCGGCCCGCGCCACCGGGATCGCGGATCCCGACCATCTCCGGCAGCTCCTGGCCGAGGAGCCTGCCGAAGAGGAGAAAGGGGAGGGCTGATGCTGAAGCTCGACGGCAGGACGGCGCTGGTGACCGGCGCCTCGCAGGGGATCGGCGAGGCGATCGCGAAGCTCCTCGCCCGCCAGGGGGCCCGGGTGGTGCTCGCGGCGCGCAACGAGGAGAAGCTGAAGACCCTCGCCGCCTACATCGACGCCGGCGGCGGCTGCGCCCGGCCGCTGGCGCTCGACGTCGCGGCGCCCGCGACCTTCGGCGAGCGGCTGAAGAGCCTGCCCGCGGACTTCGCCAACGTGGACATCCTGGTCAACAACGCCGGCATCACCGCCGACAACCTGCTCGCCCGCATGTCGCTCGAGGACTGGGAGCGGGTGCTGCGGACCAACCTCACCGGCGCCTTCGCGCTCACCAAAGAGGTGGTGCGGGGGATGATGAAGCGGCGCTGGGGGCGGGTGATCAACGTCTCCTCGGTGGTGGGGATGATGGGCAACGCCGGCCAGGCGAACTACGCCGCTTCGAAGGCGGGGCTGATCGGCTTCAGCAAGTCGCTCGCCCGCGAGCTCGGCAGCCGCAACATCACCGTCAACGTGGTGGCTCCCGGCTACATCGAGACGGCGATGACGGAGGGCCTGCCGGCGGCGGCCAGGGAGGAGCTCACGGGGTCGATCGCCCTGAAGCGGCTGGGAACGGTGGACGACGTGGCCTGGGCCGTCCTCTTCCTCGCCGGCGAGGAGGGGGGGTACGTCACCGGCACCACGCTCAACGTCTCGGGCGGGCTGTACATCTGAAGATCTGCGTCAGATGGACTCGCAGATGACCTTTGTGTTAGAACCGCAGGTCGTGCGCGGGGGCGCCCCGGGCCGATCCAGACCGATCAAGGAGGGACCACCGATGGCAGTCGCAGATAAAGTCAAGAGCATCATCGTCGAGCAGCTCGGGGTCGACGAGGACGAGGTCACGCTGGAAGCGAGCTTCACCGAGGATCTGGGAGCCGACTCCCTGGACATCGTGGAGCTGGTGATGGCCTTCGAGGAGGAGTTCGGGATCGAGATCCCGGACGAGGAGGCCGAGAAGATCAGCAACGTGCGCGAGGCCGTGGACTACATCCAGAACAACGCCGGGGATCAGAACTAGGGTTCCCGCTTCCACTGCAGCCTTCACCGAAGATCCAGCCTTGAAGACAGAGCCGCGCCGCGTCGCCGTCACCGGGGTGGGCCTGGTGTCGCCCCTGGGGGTCGGCACGGCCGAGAACTGGAACGCCCTGCTCGCCGCCAGGAGCGGCATCGGCCCGATCACCCGCTTCGACGCCACGGAGTACCCGTGCCGCATCGCGGGCGAGGTGAACGGGTTCAATCCGCTGGACTACGTCGACAAGAAAGAGGTCAAGAAGAGCGACACCTTCATCCACTACGCCCTGGCGGCCTCCCGCTTCGCCCTGGAGGATTCGGGGCTGAAGATCGACGAGGGGAACGAGGACCGGGTCGGGGTGGTCATCGGCTCGGGGATCGGCGGCCTGCCGCTGATCGAGGCGACGCACAAGGTCCTGCTGGAGAAGGGGCCGAGCCGGGTCTCGCCGTTCTTCATCCCCGGCCAGATCGTCAACCTGGCGGCCGGCCAGGTGTCGATCCATTACGGCGCCAAGGGGCCGAACACCTCGCCGGCCACGGCCTGCACCACCGGCCTCCACGCCATCGGCGACGCCTTCCGCTTCATCCAGGCGGGCGAGGCCGACGCGATGATCGCCGGCGGCACGGAGGCGGTGATCACGCCGCTCGCCGTCGCCGGCTTCTGCGCCATGCGCGCCCTCAGCACCCGCAACGACGAGCCGGAGAAGGCCTCCCGTCCCTGGGACGCGCAGCGCGACGGCTTCGTGATGGGCGAGGGGTGCGGCATCGTGGTGCTCGAGGAGCTGGAGGGGGCGCGGCGCCGCGGCGCCACGATCTACGCCGAGGTCGTGGGCTACGGCATGAGCGCCGACGCCTACCACATCTCGGCCCCCCATCCGGAGGGGGACGGCGCGGTGCGGGTGATGCGCATCGCCATGCGGGACGCGGGCATCGAGCCCCAGCAGATCGGCTACATCAACGCCCACGGCACCTCGACGCCGCTCGGCGACCTCTCCGAGGTGCGGGCGATCAAGACCGTCTTCGGCGACCACGCCTACAAACTGGCGGTCTCCTCCACCAAGTCCTCCACCGGCCACCTGCTGGGGGCGGCCGGCGGCCTCGAGACCGGCATCCTGGCGCTCGCCGTGCGCCACCAGATTCTGCCCGCCACCATCAACCTCGACCAGCCGGGCGAGGGGTGCGATCTCGACTTCGTGCCCAACCAGCCCCGCCCGGCGGACCTGGAGTACGCGGTCAGCAACTCCTTCGGCTTCGGCGGCACGAACGCGTCGATCATCTTGCGGCGCTACGCGGGGTAGAGGCCTCCACCTCCACTCCCTGCAACTCCCGCGCGAAGAACTCCGCCGCCCGCTCGTAGAAGTGCCGCATCTCCGGCGGCCGGAAGCCGTGCTTCTGGCCGGGGTAGAAGGCCTGCTCGAAGGGGAGGCCCGCCTTGACGAAGGCATCGCTCATCTGGACCGTGTTCTGAGGATGCACGTTGTCGTCCGCCAGGCCGTGGACGATGAGCAGGTGGTCCTTGAGGTTGGCGGCATAGGTCAGGGGGGCGGAGTCGTGATAGCCGTCCGGGTTGTCCTGGGGGCGGTCGAGGTAGCGCTCGGTCCAGATCGTGTCGTAGAGCTTCCAGTCGGTCACCGGCGCGCCGGCGACGGCCGCCCTCCAGACGCCCGGCCGGTTGAGGACGCAGTAGAGCGTGTTGGAGCCGCCGCCCGACCAGCCCCAGAGGCCGAGGCGGGAGGCGTCCACCCAGGGAAGGCTCTTCAGGTAGGCGACCCCGGCGAGCTGGCCGGCGAGGTTGACGGTGCCGAAGCGGCGGTAGTCGCGGTCCTCGCCCGCCTTGCCGAAGAAGAGGGAGGACTGGTTGTCGACGCTGAAGACGGCGAAGCCGCGCTCCGCCATCAGCTTGTGCCAGAGCGAGCGGGCGTTCCAACTGTTGTCCACCACCTGCGAGCCGGGTCCGCCGTAGTGGTAGATGATCACCGGGTAGCGGCGCGACGGGTCGAAGCCCGCCGGCTTGAGCAGCCGCGCGGGCAGGCGCGAGCCGTCCGGCCCGGGGATCAGGACGAACTCCCACCTGGGCAGCGACGCCGGATCGAGCCTGGGCGGGGCGGAGGGGAGAGGGATGATCCTGCCGTCCGCGGACCGCACCTCGGCGCGCTGCGGGGTGTTGGCGTCGCTCCAGGTGTGGACCCAGGCGCCGGAGCGCGGCGAGGCCAGGTCCTGGTGCCAGCCGGGCTCCGGCGTCAGGATCTCCCAGTTGCTGCCGTCGGCGGCGTCGAGGCGCACCCGCGCCACCTTGCGATCGATCGGGCCGAGGTCGCCGGTGGGGAAGCCGGTGACCAGGGCCCAGGAGCCGTCGTCCGCCACGGTGTCGAGCGCGGTGACGTCCCAGCCGTCGGGCGTCACCGGGCGGACCAGCCTGCCGTCGGCGCCGTAGAGATACAGGCGCCGCCAGCCGCTCCGCTCGGAGCCCCAGAGGAAGCGGCCGTCGGGGAGGAACCGGAAGTCGCGGCCGAGATTGATCCAGGTGCGCCAGCTCTCGGTCAGCAGGCTGGCGCAGGCGCCGTCGGCGGCGGCGCAGCGCAGGAGGTCCAGCCGCTTCTGGTCGCGGCTCAGGCGCTCGATGGCGACGGCGTCCCCGCGGGGCGTCCATTCGAGGCGCGCCAGGTAGGATTCGGGATCGCCGGTGCTCATCCAGGTGGTCTTGCCCGTGGCGACGTCGGCGACGCCGATCTTCACCTTGGGATTGGTGGTGCCGGCCTTGGGATACTTCTGGAGGAAGACCTCGGGGTAGAGCGGCGCGTCGTTGAGCAGGGTGTACATGCCCACCGACCGCTCGTCGAAGCGGTAATAGGCGATATGAGAGCCGTCCGGGCTCCACCAGAAGGCGCGGGGCTCGCGGTTCCAGATCTCCTCGCCGTAGACCCAGTCGTTGACGCCGTTGAGCGTGGTGTTCTGCCGGCCGTCCCGGGTCAGCCGGGTCTCCTGGCCGGTCGCCACGTCGAGCACCCAGAGGTCCAGGGAGCGGGTGAAGGCGATGCGGCGGCCGTCCGGCGAGAAGCGGGGGTCCTCCTCCTCGGCCTCCGTGCGGGTCAGCCGGCGGAGCTTGCGGCTGCCGATCGGCAGCAGGTAGAGATCCCCCTTGGAGACCAGGAGCAGGGCATCCCCCCTGGGGGACCAGGCGTAGGCGCCGAGCTCGAAATCCTTGCCGTCCTCCCCGAGGTCCGCGAGACGCGCCAGGATCTCGCTGCGGCCGGTCGCCGGATCGAGCGACCAGAAGGCCTTGCCGCTATTGGTGCTATTGGCGTTACTGGCGCCGCTGCCGCTGGTGGCGTCCCAGATGTACAGCAGCCGCTTGCCGTCCGGCGACCAGGCCTGCTGCAACGGCCGGCGGCCGTAGGCGTCCGGCGCGAGGGCGGATTCGAACGACAGCCGGGCGGGCGTCTGCTCGGTCTTCTGCGGGGGAGTCTCCGGGCTCGCGGGCCGGGGGATGAGGGCCACGGCGGCGGCGAGGCAACAGACGATGGACGAATGGCGCATGAATTCTCCCTGGATTTTCGGCGAGCCGAGTGTATCTCGCGAAGGGCGCCCCGAGGCCGCCTTTTCGTCCTGCAACCTTTCCCGCCGATCGCCCGTAGTGCTTCCTGCGAAGATAGAACGGAGGCAGACGCCATGAAGCCACAGACGATGAGAATTCCCGCGTTGGCCCTGGGGCTGACGCTCGCGGCGGCCCTGGGAGCCACGGCCGCCGGCGCCGCGGAGGCGATCCGGTCCTTCCAGCAGCCCTTTCCGGCGGGCGGGGTGCGGCTCGCCAATCTCGCGGGTCACGTCGAGCTCGTGCGTGGCCAGGGACGCGACGTGGTGGTGGACGCGACCGTCCACGCCGACTTCGGCAGCGCCGCCGAGACCCGATCGCTGCTCCAGGGGATGAAGTGGGTGCGGGGTCTCGACAAGAAGGGCCGCGAGGAGTGGTCCCTCTCCTACCCGGTGGAGAAGCACCGCTCGTACAGCTATCCCACGGGCCAGGAGGAGGACCCCCACATCCCGTCGTTCCTGCGGATGTTCGGCTTCGACAGCAACACCGTCACCACCTACCGGGGCGAGCGGGTGAAGATCTACCGCCACAAGGGCTCGGCGCCGACGCTCTACGCGGATCTGCGGATCTCGCTGCCGGCCGGCTCCAGCGTGGCCCTCCGCAACGCGGTCGGCAAGGTGCGCGGCGGCGATCTGGAGGGGACCCTGTCGATCGACACCGGCAGCGGCGACGTGCAGCTCGCCTCGTGCTCCGGCCAGTTGGCGGTCGACACCGGCTCGGGCGACGTGGTGGTGGGATCGTCCCGCGGCGAGACCTCGATCAGCACCGGCTCCGGCGACGTGGTGGTCCGGCGGCTGGTGGGCAACGGCTCAGTCGATACCGGTTCGGGCAGCGTGACCGTGCAGAAGGTCTCCGCCGGCAAGCTGACTCTCGACACCGGCTCCGGCGACGTGACTCTCCAGGACGGCGAGGCCGGCCGGGTGATCGCCAAGACGGGCTCCGGCGGGGTGAAGGTGCTGTCGGTCGAGCTCGAGGACCTGACGGCGGAGACGGGCTCGGGAAACGTGACGGTGCAGAGCTCGCTCGCCCGGGCCAAGCGGGTGAGCGCCGAGACGGGCAGCGGCGACATCGACATCAAGGCCGGCCCAAACGCCTCCTTCAACGTCGTTTCCGACCAGGGGAGCGGCGAGCTGAAGGTGGGCTACGGCGACGCTGTGCTCCGCAGGTCGGGCCGCAAGGTGGTGGGCGCCAAGCGCGGCGACGGCCGCACCGCGATCCACATCGAGACCGGCAGCGGCGACTGCACGATCCGGCCGCGGGGGTAGGCGCCCTACAGCTTCCCGTAGTTCGGCCCGTCGCCCCCCTCAGGGGGCACCCAGGTGATGATCTGGTAGGGATCCATGATGTCGCAGGTTTTGCAGTGGACGCAGTTGCTGGCATTGATCTGCAACCGGCGGCCGGTGGGGGCGGCGGGGTCGGCCACCATCTCGTAGACGGCGGCCGGGCAGAAGCGCTGGCAGGGGTTGGCGTACTCCACGGTGCAGCGCTCGACGCAGATGCTGGTGTCGTGCACCAGCAGGTGGACCGGCTGGTCCTCGTCGTGGGCGGTGCCGGAGTTGTAGACGTCGGCCAGGCGGTCGAAGGTGAGCTTGCCGTCGATGGCGACCGGCGGAGCGGGCTGCAGCCGCTGTCCCTCCGGGGTATTGAGCGGGATCATCCGCGCGTGGCCGGGCGCGGTCTCCAGGCGGTCCTTGATCCCCCAGCCGCGCCCTCCCGTCACCAGGCCCAGCCCCCCCTGAAGGAAGCCGCCGGGCAGGCCGTGGTCGAAGGCCTGGTGGAAGTTGCGCACCGGCCAGAGCTCCTCCCTGACCCAGCTCGCGTCGAGCTTGCCCTGGTAGGCCGCGAGCCGCCCGGCCGTGGCGCCGCCGGCCTTGAGGGCGTCGAGGATCGTCTCGGCCGCCAGCATGCCGGACTTCATGCCGAGGTGAATCCCCTTCAGGCGCTGGCTGTTGAGCATGCCGGCCGAGTCGCCCACGATCAGGAAGCCGTCGCCGTGGGGCCGCGGCATCGACCACCAGCCGCCCTCGGGGATCGCCTTGGCGCCGTAGAAGGCCATCTTTCCCCCATCGAGCATCCGTGCGATCTCGGGGTGGGTCTTCAGGCGCTGGAATTCGGCGTGCGGATCGAACAGCGGGTTTTTGTAGTCGAGCCCCACCACCAGGCCGACGATGAGCTGGTCGTTCTGCATGCCGTAGATGAAGCCGCCGCCGAAGTTGTCGAAGCCCAGCGGCCAGTTCATGGTGTGCATCACCTCGGCCGGCTCGACGCGGCCGGGCGGGAGATCCCAGACCTCCTTGAGGCCGATGGCGTAGATCTGCGGGTTCTTGCCCGTCCACAGGCCGAACGGCTCGGCGAGCTGCTTGACCAGGGTGCCGCGCACCCCCTCGCCCAGCACGGTGACCTGGGCACGGATGTCGACCCCCGGCTCGTAGTTGGCCTTCTTCCTGCCATCCCGGGAGATCCCCTTGTCGCCGGTGCGCACGCCGACCACCCGGCCGTCCTCGACCAGGGCCTGGACGGCGGGGAACTCGAAGAAGATGTCGACCCCGGCGGCCTCGACCTTCGGGGCCATCCACTTGAGCAGCTTGCCGAGCGAGGCCACGTAGTTGCCGTGGTTGTTCATCGGCGGCGGGATGGGCATCGAGAACGCCTTCCGCTCGGTCATCCAGAGGACTTTCTCCCCCTCGATGGCCCCCTCGAACGGAGCGCTCTGCCAGTCGTCGGGGAACAGCTCCCTGAGGGCGCGCGGGTCCACCACGGCGCCGGAGATGGCGTGGCTGGTGATCTCGCGCCCCTTCTCCAGCACGGCGATCGAGAGCTCCATGCCGTTCTGCTGGGCCAGGCGGGCGAGGTGATACGCCCCCGCCAGGCTCGCCGGCCCGGCGCCCACGAAAACGACGTCCAGATCCAGGGTTTCGCGCTCTTCGCTCATCGCGTGCGGGATGCTACCACGGGGGGTTTCGTCACCGGCGCGTCACGCCGGAGCGTCTCGTCTCTCCAGGTTGAAGCACCTACAGAAATGCAGAGATAAATTTCCCTCTGCCGAGGAGGTGCTCCGATGAAGCAGCGTGTCGTTCTGGCCGCTCTGGCGCTGGCCGTCCTGGCGGCGGCCTTCGATCCCGTCCTTGAGGCGGCGCTCCCGGCCTACATGCCGAAGCCCCCGGTCTGGACCTCGAAGCTGGTCACCAACGTCGGGCCGTTCGTCACCGACGTGCAGTTCGCGCAGTGGGTGAAGAACGTCCAGGGCGTGCCGCCGGCCGCCCCCCGATTTTCGTTCCTCGCCGGGTTCCACGAGTGCTATGGCGGGGGTTTCCTGACCGAGCTGCAGCGGCAGGGAGTCCGGAAGTTCGGCGCCAACAGCGCCAGCCGGTTCTTCGAGCCGGCCTCCTACGACCTGCCCAACCAGCGCTCCTACTTCACCTTCTCCTGGTTCTTCCGGGCGATCAATCCCGTGGGCTCGAACGACCTCCCGATCACCGACGACGCCTATGCCTGGACCAAGGACGGCATCAATCCTCCCGCTCTCCCTCCGGTTCCCGACAATCCCTGGGCAGCCTGGGAGAACGCGCAGTACCTGAGTGACCCCGCCTTCGCCGCCCCACCCGAGCCGATCGGCGCGGCGATGAATCGGTACGCCATCCTCTGGGCCGGCCGGCCGGACAACAAGGACCTGAACGACATCAACCAGGTCTACAAGGTGCTGACGGCGAACTATGGGTACGCGCGGAACAACATCTTCATTCTCTATGCCGGTTTCGGTCCTCCTCCCGGCGCGGCCGTGCCAGGGGCGATCGGCTGGGGGAACTCGGATGCTCCGGCCACGGCGGCGAATCTGCAGGGCGCCTTCGCCAACTGGCTCAACGGCAAGCTGAACGCGCAGCCGCCAGGGCAGACCGCGCAGGTCCTGTTCTGGGCCGGCGACCATGGCAGCGCCGACTTCCCCATCCTGATCTCGGTGGACAACGCCTCCAACGGCGTCGTGCCGTCGGACGTCGACAACCGCGTCGTCGGGGGGCTGCTGCCGGGCCCGGTGATCTACGAGGCGGGGGGCGGCACCAACCATTGGCTCTGGGAGGTGGTGGGCGGCGGCAACGACGTCGACGAGATTGCCTTCAGCGAGCCGAGCGTGCAGGCCTGGTTCGACACGCCGAAGGGCGGGTGGATCTACTTCTCGGTCGACCGTCCGAGCGTCGGCGCGGCGGGGAGCGACGTCAACCGCGAGGTGGCCCGGGCGGGCTCGGCCAGCGCCGACGTCTACTCGGCGACGCCGAACAGCAACCGGCTCACCTTCGCCGCCAACGACCTCGGCCTCCTGCCGGGGGGCCTCGACGAGCTGGACGCGCTGTCGCTCCGCAACTCCCAGTCGGTCCTCGATCCGGTGACGAAGCTGCCGAACCGGCCGCTGTTCTTCTCGTTCCGCAACTCGTCGCAGATCTTCGTCTACGATCCCGCGTTCAAGTTCTGGTATCTCTACTACGACTTCCTCTGGGACTTCGCCGTGGCCCCGCTGGAGCTCGACGGCCTCGCCCTGTGGGATGACGGAGTGCGCGACGCGGCCGGCCTCCTGTATTGCGACCCGCGGCGGGACAAGCTGCTCTTCTCCGTCGGCCGGGGGGAGAACGCTTTCCCCTGGAACGCCTTCTTCCCGTGCGACGTCCTCAAGCTGGGCCCCAACGGCGCGGGAGCCATCCTGACCCAGTGGCGCTTCTGCCAGCAGCTCGGCCTGGTGCCCGGCCCCGACAACCTCGATGCGCTGGACCTGGGGATCGGAGCCAACGGCGAGCCGTACGACACCTATCCGTCGTCGTACACTCCGCCATCCTATCCCGGCCCGACGCCGAGCTCCCCGTCGCCCGGAACGCCGCCGTATCGCGGCCCGCGCCCCTCGCCGGTGGTCAACGTCCAGCCGGGGCCGCCGCCGAACTAGACAGGCTCGCCGGCTGGCCGGTCCTCTCTCCCGGGCGGGTGTTCCCGGGAGAGAGGACTCGTCGCCGACTCGTGCTACAGTTTCGCCGTGCCCGAAACGGAGCTCCGCGCGGAGTCGCCCACGGCTGTGACCCTCCAGGAGCGGCTCCTCCTGCGCCGGGCGCCCCTCGAGTCCGTCCGCCGCACGTTCGCCGAGGACGTCCGGGCCGGTCTCACCGCCTCGCCCAAGGTTCTGCAACCCAAGTATTTCTACGACGAGCTGGGCTCGCGCCTGTTCGAGGCGATCACGGCGCTGCCGGAGTACTACCCGACCCGGGCGGAGGCCGAGATCCTGCGCGACCACGCCGGGGAGATCGTCGCGGCCCTCGGCGGGCCGGTCTGGCTCCTGGAGCTGGGCAGCGGCGACGGGCAGAAGACCCGGTTGCTGATCGAGGCCCTGCTGGCCCGCCAGGGGAAGCTCGAGTACGTGCCGGTGGACATCTCCGAGTCCGCCGTCGAGGCGAGCAGCCGCTCCCTGCTCTTCTCCTATCCGGACCTCCGCATCACGGCCTACATCGGGGAATACCACGCGGCGCTCCGCACGATCCGGGAGGAGCGGGTCGCTCCCGGACGCACGCTCGTCCTCTTCCTGGGCTCGACGCTGGGAAACCTGGACGCGGGGGATCGGACCCTTCTCTTGCGCGAGGTGCGGGCCCTGCTGCGCCCCGGCGAGGGTTTCCTCGTGGGCGTGGACCTCAAGAAATCCAAGAGCGTGCTGATCCCCGCCTACGACGACGGGCTCGGGGTGACGGCGGCCTTCAACCTCAACCTGCTGGTCCGCATCAACCGCGAGCTCGGCGGCGAGTTCGACCTCCGCGCCTTCCGCCATCGGGCGATCTACAATCAGCGGGAGGAGCGGATCGAGATGCGCCTGGAGAGCCGCCGCGACCAGACGGTGGCGATCCGCGAGCTCGGGATCGAGGTCCCCTTCGCCAGGAGGGAGACCATCCACACGGAGAGCTCCTACAAGTTCGACCGCGAGAAGATCGCCGCCCTGGCGGCGGAGACCGGCTTCGAGCTGAGCGAGACCTGGACGGATTCGGGTCAACGGTTCGCTTCGAACCTGCTGGTGGCCCGGTAGAGCCCCGGTAGAGCCGATCCCCGCCCGAGACGCGGTTTTTGACAACCACTCCTCCTCCGCGTAGCATTCCGCGTCCGGGCCGGTGTAGCTCAGGGGTAGAGCGCCTGACTGTGGATCAGGAGGTCATGGGTTCAAATCCCATCGCCGGTACCAACCCCTTCCGAACGCAACCAGCCTTTGCTGGAGGATTTTCCATGGCAGAAACAGTGGAGCCGCGCGTTTCGCGAGGCCTGCGCGACCTCCTGCCCGCCGAGATGCTGGCGCGGCAGTGGATGATCGACACCATCCGCGGCGTCTACGAGCTCTACGGCTTCGTGCCGCTCGTGACCCCCGCGATCGAGTACCTCGACGTGCTGCGCGGCTCCTCCGCCGGCGCCGAGGCCCAGCAATCGATCTTCACCGTGCAGAATCCGGAGAAGGAGTCCCTCGGGCTCCGTTTCGACCTGACGGTACCCCTCGCCCGGGTCATCGCCCAGTACCGCGACCTGCCGCGCCCCTTCCGCCGTTACCAGGTCTCGCCCGTCTGGCGGGCCGACAAGCCGGGGCCGGGACGGTTCCGCGAGTTCACCCAGTTCGACCTCGACTCGGTCGGCGTCGAGTCCGACGTGGCGGACACCGAGATCATCGCCGGCATGTGCGACACGCTGACGGCCCTGAAGGTGGGACCCTACCGGGTGAAGTTCTCCTCCCGCGGCATCCTCAACGTCCTTCTCGCCTACGCCGGCATTCCGGCCGAGCAGGGCGCCGACGTTTTCCGGGTGCTCGACAAGCTGGACAAGATCGGTTCCGAGAAGATCCGCCTGGAGCTGACGACCGGCTACGTCGATTCCTCCGGGGACCCGATCCCGGGAGTCGGCCTCTCCTCCGGGTCCGTGGACAAGATCGAGCGGTTCCTCACCATCCGTTCCGACGACCGTCATGAAGTCGTCTCCCAGCTCCGCGAGCTCTTCGCGGGGGTGGAGGGGGCCGACCGCGAGGTCGGCGTGGTCGAGCGGATCTCCAATCATCTCTACAACCTCGGCTACGGGGACGACCAGGTCTCGCTCGACCTCTCGATCGCCCGCGGCCTCGCCTACTACACCGGTCCGGTCTTCGAGGCCATCCTGCTCGACGCGCCACAGTTCGGCTCCGTCTTCGGCGGCGGCCGCTACGACGACCTGGTGATGCGTTTCCTGGGCGAGAAGGTGCCCGCCACCGGCGCCTCGATGGGCGTCGACCGCCTGCTGGCGGCGCTGATCCACCTCGGCCGCACCGGCCACCAGAAGTCCACCGCCAAGGTGCTGATCACCAACATGGACGCCGGCCTCCTGGACGACTACGTCGCGATGACCTGGGAGCTGCGCCGGGCCGGCATCCCGGCCGAGCTGTATCTCGGCACCGCCAGGGGACCGGGCAAGCAGCTCAAGTACGCGGACGCCTGGGGTGTGCCGATCGCCATCCTCTACGGCTCGAACGAGAAAGAGAAGGGGATGGTCACGATCAAGGACATGGACGCCGGCCGCCAGCGTGCCGAGGCGCTCGCTAACCGGCAGGAGTGGTTGGAGGAGCGACCCGGGCAGCGCGAGGTCCCCCGCAACGACCTGGTCGGCACCATTCACAGTATGCTGACGCAAATCGAGAGACAACAGGGATGAGCGACCCCGACCATCATTCCGCCGCCGTCATCCTCGACGGCGGCTCCCTGAACCTTCACGACCTTGCCCGTCTCGCCCGCGACCCCCGCGTCCGGGTCGAGATCCACGCAGTGGCCCTCTCCCGGGTGGAGAAGAGCTGGGCCCAGATCGAGACCCTGGCCAACCGTTACATCGAGGACTGGGAGAGGCGCGAGCGCGGGGAGGACGTCCACCCCGTCCTGGAGTACGGCGTCACCACCGGCTTCGGAGAGTTCAAGAACGTTCCCATCGCGCCGGACTGCCTGGAGGCGCTGCAGCGCAACATCCTCCTCAGCCACTCCGTGGGGGTGGGCGAGACCTCCGATCCGGACAACCCGGCCAACTACTTCGAGCCGGACGTGGTCCGCGCCGTCCTCGCGATCCGCCTGAACGCCTTCCTCAATGGGAACTCCGGCGTCCGGCCGCTGATGGTGCGCACCGTCCAGGCGATGCTCAACCGGGGGATCGTGCCGCTGGTGCCGATCCGCGGCTCGGTCGGGTCGAGCGGCGATCTTGCCCCGCTCTCCCACCTCTTTGTGACCCTGCTGGGCGAGGGGCGCTACTACGTCGTCCGGGAGCCCGAGGACCTCACTTTCTCGCGCCCGCGCACCTTCCATAGCGCGCGGGACCTCGCGAGCGATCTCGGCCAGGAAGTGCCGTCGCCGAGCTTCAAGGAGGGGCTGGCCCTGACCAACGGCGCCACCTTCTCGGCGGCGCTCCTCGGCCTGGCGGTGCACGACGGCGAGCATCTCGCGCACGTGGCCGACGTCGCGGCGGCCCTGACCCTGGAAGCCGTGTGCGGCTGCGCCCGTGCCTTCGACGATCGAATCCACCAGGCCCGGAGACTCGAAGGGCAGATCGCCTGCGCCGCCAACATCCGTTCCCTGATCCAGGGGAGCCGGCTGATCGAGAAGGCGGGCGCGGTGCAGGACGTCTACTCCCTGCGCTGCGCTCCGGCCGTCCACGGCGCGGCCCGCGACGTCATCGCCTATGCGCGCAAAGTGGTGGAGGCGGAGATCAACGCCGCCACCGACAATCCGCTCTTCTTTCCGGAGGACAGTACCCCGCCCTTCGACCACGAGTTCGCGGAGAACTGGCCGGAGGGTTACGACGGCCGCCAGCGGATCTCCTATTCGGCCGGCAACTTCCACGGCGAGCCCGTGGGCATGGCGGCCGACTTCCTGGCGATCGGCCTCGCCGAGCTGGCGGACATCTCCGAGCGGCGCACCCAGATGCTGCTCGACGCCCACCACAACCGCAACCTCCCCTCGAACCTGATTCCGCACCGCGGGATCAACTCAGGGTTCATGATCGCCCAGTATTGCGCCGCGGGGCTGGTCTCCGAGAACAAGGTCCTCACCCATCCCGCGACGGTGGACTCCATTCCCACCTCCGCGAACGCCGAGGACCACAACGCCATGGCGACCATCGCCGCCCGCAAGCTCCGCACCGTGCTGAGGAACGCGCAGAGCGTCCTGGCGATCGAGCTGCTCTGCGGCACGCAGGCGGTCGAGTGGCGGGTGGGAATGGGGATCGATCCGCGCGACGTCCGGCCGGCCGCGACCCCGACTCTCTCCGAGTGGGAGCAGGCGGACCGTGAGGAGCAGGAGTTTGTGGCGGTGACCCGGCCGGAGAAGCGGCAGGAGATCGCCGCGAAGCTCGGCGTGGGAACGCGGCGGATGTACCTCGCGGTACGGGAGTTCGTCGCTTCGCTGACGGCGGACCGGGTGCTGGAGGGTGATATTCGGGCGGTGCTAGGGCTGGTAATGGAGTGCCCCTTTCATCCGAGCCCTCCTCATTAGCTTCAGACTGGCTCGGCATCGGCCTCGGTCAGCACTCTCTCAATAGAGGGCATATATGTGTGCTCGCCTCCGGGCATATAGAAACGCGTCGATGGTTGCAGAACTGAAGAAGGAATGGCAGAATTCCGCGACAGCCCTTGACGGCCGGACCCGGCTAGTGTAATTTAGTAAATGGCTTCAGGTCGGTCAGTGGTCGTCCAAGGCAGCTGAGGATCTTGTTCCCGATTGGTTAAACAATTTGTGCACTGGCGCATCTACCCTACGGGTGACACTTGACAAGTGCTATCGGAGTTTATACGCTTAGATGTCTGTTTAACTGATAGCGTTTAACCCAGTGAGGGCTGGCATTGCTGAGCCTCGGGCTTCTTCTCGTCGCCTTGGCTGTCGAAAGCTTCTCGGGCCATGCGCCTCGGTGCGCAGGAGGGCCGTGCAAAGTGCAAAGAACGGTTAAGTTCCTCTTTTGTTTTTTGGGGTTGGCTCTTTCGTTTGGCGTAACCTTTGCCGATGCTCCGGCCCTGTCGCCCGAAGTTACTGTCTGTCAACCAGAGTTCAGCGCAGATCCTTGTAGCATCTCAAAACAGCTTGGCAATTCGGGAACGCTTGACCCTGCAGGGCTACGCTGTGGTGGGGCGCCGACCGACTGTGGGTCAGATGGTCATGGCCCCAAGCCCGTGTGAGGAGTTACCATGAAAATTTATCGCAAGTTGCTACAGTGGAAATCTCGCGCGACTCTGCTATCAGCTACCCCGGAGGCTTTGCCCATACAGGAACGCTCGATTATGTCGGGTCGTCTTATTTGGTTCGTTCTTGGCCTTTCTTGTACGGGCTTATTTGGATTCTGTAGTCGTTCTTTAGCTCAGGAGCCAATCAGTTTAGCTTGTAAGAGTATTGAAGATCCGCCTGCTTGGGTTTTTTCAGGAGAATGGGACGCCAAAGAGTCTGGGTTAATTTTAATTGATTCCCTTTTTAGTCGGGTTGCTCATTACTCGCTCCAAGGGGAACGGCTGCGCGATCTTCCTGATTTTTCTTCGGGTCCTATGCCTATTGTAAAGCCGTCTTGGATTCACCGAGATGGCCAAGGTGGTTACCTTTTAGAAGATGACGGCAACAGGTTGGTGCAACTAGGGTCTGACTATAAGCCAAGAAAAGAATTCGACTTGCAAAAATTGAAAAATCTTACAGGGGAATCCATAGGCTTTGTTTGGAACTGGGTCATGGTTGGTGGAGATATTCTAGCATTTAGCGATGTCCAAGATAAGAGCAATTGGTTTAGTGGTTTCCTGCGCATCCCACTCGCCAATTCTAGTTTACGGGGTTTCGAAGTTCTTGGTAGGAGAATGGAAATAAGTGATCCTGCTCGCAATTTTTATTTGCTAGGGAGTCCATATATCGCTAGCTTGGGTGATGATAGTTATTTTTTAGTGATGGGCGAATCCCCGGTCGTGATGAGGTCAGTAAAAGGTAGTTCCTCTTTGCGTTCTATCTTGGATTTGTCGAAATTCGTAGGACGGCGTCCGGAGTTACCGGAAAAGCGTGGTGCAGCGAGTGTTTCGTCACTGTTTCGGAAATTGGAAGAATCTAGTCTCCCAGTAGGCTTGTATGGGTGGAAGGGGTTTCTCTATGTGCTCGCGAGAAAGTATGTAGTTGCCAGCGATGAGACAGAGTGGAGGATAATTAAGATAGACCCTAGTCGACCCCGCGTCATTTATTCTCGCCTTCTTCTTTCGAAGGCAAGCCATCTGATCGTTATTCCAGGGCTTAAATCCTGGGCCTTTGTTGAGAAGGGTTCGGTGAAGGGGTTGGGCCAGCAAGAGGTTAAGAGTATATGTTCCGTGCCTGGCAACGTTTGGTAGGTTGTATCAATGCTGCACTTTTTGGCTTAGTCGTAACCTCTCGTTAGTTCTGGCTCCTAGGACATTTTGGTCCGTCATTCTCAAGGCGCGAGCAGCGTGACATGGAAAAGGGCCAAGATGAGCAGGTTTCGGCGGGAGGAAAATCTGAAGGTGTTCTTAAGCATGTATTCGGATCAGTTCTGTACGACTTTGCGATTATGCTCACAGTCCTAAGCACTATAATCGGAGGTGTGTACAAATTCGCCCGCTTGGAAGAAAGAGTTGAGCAGTACAAAGCCCAAATCGAAGAACAGAAGAAAGAAAAAGAACGAATTGACCAAGATTTGAAGCAGTATGCTAAAGACTACCTAGCATTGCAGGTAAGTGTTGAAATCGTGAAGTGTGATTTGAGCAATACGCAGTTCGATTATGTTGCATTGAAGTGTACTGCGGTGCCTAAGTCTTCTCCTTCCGTGAAGCAGCCGTAGCATAACTTTTATCATATCTGAACTCTGCTACCTCTGCTAGCCATTGAGCACCTGTGTCTTCATCTACCCCGGCCGCCGGATCGCCACGACCGTCTCGTCCTCGGTCAGATACCCCGCGTCGGCCCAGGCGTCCAGGCCGCCTTCGAGGGGGCGGACGCGGGTGAAGCCTTTCTCCATCAGGGCGCGAGCCACACGGGCCGCGGAGGCTTCGTTCGGTCAGGCACAGTAGAGGATGATCTCGCGATCCCTGGGCAGCTCGCCCAGCCGGAGGTCAATCTCGTCGATCGTCATCTTCAGCGCGCCCGGAATGCGCCGCGGGTCGTGGAGGTGGGAGGAGCGGTTCCTCACGTCCACGATGGTCGGGGCGTTCCCGGAGTCCATCAGGCGCTTCAGCTCGGCGACCTGGATGCGGGCGAGCCGCAGGATCTTCAGCACCCGCCGCCGCTGCCACCACTTCCACAGGATCACCAGCGCCAGCCCGGCCCCCAGCACCACGCCGGCCCAGAAGCCGAGGTTCTCCATGTGCGTGAGCACCTGGTCCACCGCGTGATGGAAGAGGTAGCCGAGCACGACGCCGGAGCTCAGCCAGAGCAGGCTGCCGAGGCCGTCCCAGAACAGGAAGGAGACGAGGGTCTTGTTCATCGCCCCGGCGAGCGGCGGCGCGATGGTGCTGTAGCCCGGGATGAACTTGGCGTACAGCAGCGAGGGCATGCCCGCGCTCTCGAACAGATCCTCCGTGCCGCGCACGCAGGAGTCGGGCGAGAGGGAGAGCCGGCAGACCGTGCGCAGGACCCGGTGCCCCTGCCAGCGGCCGACCAGGAACCAGATGGTGTCGGCCAGCAGCGACGCCACGAGCGCCGTGGCGAGCAGGGGGACGAGGCGCATCCGATCGCCCTGCACGAGGGCGCCGGCCACGATCAGGACCGGCAGGGCGGGGATCGGCGCGCCGATCTGTTCCAGGAAGACGTTGCCGAAGACGACGGCGAGTCCGTAGCGCAGGAGGTAGGCGGCGAGCTGGTGCATGCGATCCTCGGGAAGGCCGCCCCGGGAGCGGCGGCCCCTTATTCTCGCACGGCGGCCTTGACAGGCTGCCGTCATTTTGCGATAAGCTTTCGCGCCTGAACGGGATTCCGATGATGCGCCTGAACACCCTCCGCCGCTCTGCAATCTCCGCCGTCCGGGGTTGGCGTGCGCTCGGCCGTCATCACTCCGTGAACTGAGCCGGGCGACGTCCCGGTCGTACGGACCCGGGACCGAGACCGCCTGCCGTCACAAGCCGCCTCCTTCCGGGTTCTGGAAGGAGGTTTTCGTTTTGGAGACAGTTCCGGCCGAAACGGTCCGCGCCACGCTGGTGGCGACCGTCACGACGCTCCCCGGGGGGAGCTTCGCGCCTCTGGCGTCCGAGCTGGAGGGGATCGACTGGCTGGAGATCCGCGCCGATCTCATCGGCGATCTCGATGCCGCGCGGCTGTCCCGCCTCTTTCCCGGCAAGCTCCTCTATACCCTGCGCAGCCGCGCCGAGGGCGGCAGCTCCGAGAGCTCGCCCGAGCGGCGGCGCAAACGGCTGATCGAGGCGGCGTCCCGCTACGACCTGGTGGACCTCGAGGCGTCGCGCGATCTCAGCCCGGACGTCCTCAAGGCCGTGCCGCCGGAGAAGCGGGTGATCTCCTGGCACGGTCCGGCGCCGGGGCTCGACGGCCTCAAGGCCACATTCGAGCGGATGGCCGCCACCCCCGCCCTCCTGTACAAGCTGATCCCCACGGCCACGCAGCCGGGCGACGAGATCCCGGCGCTGCTGCTGCTCGCCTCGCTCGGCCGCCGCGACGTCGCCGCATTCGCCGCCGGGCCGGCGGGCGCCTGGACGCGGCTGGTGGCTCCCCGCCTCGGCGCGCCGGTGGTCTACGGTGCCTTCGGTGAGGTTCCGGGCGCGCCGGGTCAGATCTCGATCGAGCGGCTGCGGCGCGACTACGGCCTGCCGGCGCTGCCGCGGATCGAGGCGCTGTTCGGCATCGTCGGCAATCCCGTCGCCCACTCGCTCTCCCCGCGCATCCACAACACGGCCTACCGCACGCTGGGCATCCCGGCGGTCTACCTGCCGTTCCACGCCGAATCGTTCGGCGACTTCTGGCTGGAGGTGGTGGAGAACGGCGCGCTGGAGGCGATCGGGCTGCCGGTGCGCGGGCTCTCGGTCACCGCGCCGTTCAAGGAGTCGGCCCTGGCGGTCGCCGGCGCGGAGAGCCCGCTGGTCAACCTGATCGGCGCCGCCAACACACTGGTGTGGAACCAGGGGGTGTGGGAGGCCGAGGCCACCGATCCGGACGGCGTGGTGCTGCCGCTGCGCGACCGCGGGCTCGACCTCGAACGGATGGCGGCGGCGGTGGTCGGCGCCGGTGGAGCGGGACGGTCGGCCGCGGCCGGGCTCGCCCGGGGCGGCGCGCGGGTGACGATGTTCAACCGCGATCCGGAGCGGGGCCGCAGCTCCGCCGATCATCTGAAAATTGATTTCCTGCCGCTCTCCGCTCTCGACCCCTCCCGCTTCGACCTGCTGGTCAACGCCACCTCGCTCGGCCGCGGCGAGGACGATCCCTTGCCCTTCGAGGTCGGCAGCCTGCGCGCCGGCGCGGTGGTGATCGATCTCGTCTACGAGCTGGACCGGCCGACGCGCCTGCTGGTGGAGGCGGCGGCGCGCGGGGCGATGGCGATCGACGGCCGCGAGGTGCTGGTGGACCAGGCGCGGGGGCAGTTCCGGATGATGACCGGCCGCGATCTGCCGATGGGCCTCGCCCGCCGGGCGGCCGGGCTGGAGGAGACGCTATGTTGAGCCCGATCGAAGTCCTGCAAGCCGAGTCCCGCGCCGGCCGCCGCGCGGTCGAGCGCCTCGTCCGCCGCGGCGACACCGTGCTGGACGCCAAGACCCTGAGCCGGGCGGCGAAGATCGTCCGCGACGTGCGCAGGAAGGGCGACCGCGCCCTGCTCGACTTCGCCCAGCGGCTCGACGGCTCCGCGGCGGAGTCCGTGGCCGGTCTCGCGCTGGCGCCGCTGCCGGGGGATGCCGCGACCGGCGCGGATGCCGCGGGCCTCCCCGCCGGGTTCGTCGAGGCGCTGGAGCGGGCGATCGTCGCCGTCGAGCGCTTCCACGCGCCGCAGGCGCGGACCGGCTACCGTCTGGAGGAGGAAGGGGTGGAGCTCGAGGAGCGGATCACGCCGCTCCGGCGTGTCGGCCTCTACGTGCCCGGCGGCCGGGCCAGCTATCCCTCGAGCGCGGTGATGACTGTGGTGCCCGCCCGGATCGCCGGCGTCCAGGAGATCGCGGTGGCGACCCCGCCCGCCTCCTACCTCGCGAATCCGGCCCTGCGCTACACCCTCTCCCGTCTGGGCGTGACCGAGATCTGGGGGATGGGCGGCGCGCACGCGGTGGCGGCCTTCGCCTACGGCACGGAGACGGTGCGCCGCGTGGACCTGATCGCCGGTCCCGGCAACGCCTGGGTCACGGCGGCGAAGAAGCGGGTGGCGGGGGACGTGGCGATTGACGGCCTCACCGGACCGAGCGAGGTGGTGATCGTGGCCGACCCCGGCGCCGACGCGGGCGAGGTGGCGGCCGATCTACTGGCCCAGGCCGAGCACGACCCCAAGGCAGTGGCGGTGCTGATCACCACGGACGCGAAGCTCGCCAGGCGGGTGTCGGTGGAGATCGACCGCCAGCTCGAGGGTCTCGCCACGGCCGAGACGGCCCGCGCCTCGCTGGAGAGCCACGGCGCCGCCCTGGTGGTGGCCGGCCTGGAGGAGGCGCTCGATCTCGTGGAGCGGATCGCTCCCGAGCACCTGCAACTCGTCGGGCGCGAGGCGGAGGTGCTCGCCCTGCACGTCCGCGCGGCCGGCGCGATCTTCATCGGCGCCGCCACGCCGGAGGTCTTCGGCGACTACGTGGCCGGGCCGAGCCACGTGCTCCCCACCTGCGGCAGCGCCCGCTTCGCCTCCTCGCTCGGCGTCGAGACCTTCCTGCGCCGCAGCCACACGATCCGCTTCACGCCGGTCGCCGCGAGCCACCGCGCCGCAGCGGCGGCCGCCTTGGCGGATGCCGAGGGGCTGCCCGCGCACGCGGCGGCGGCCCGGAAGAGGCTGGGATGAAGGCTCCTGGATGAGTCCTCCCGAAAGCCTCACGGCCGAGGAGGCGTGGGGCAACTCTAGGAGTCTGCCGGCTTGGCGTCGAGTCACCCATCAGATCGCTTCATTGCGTGTCGATAACGCTATCGGAGGTTTCCGCTCTCCTCGCGGCCTCGATCTTTTCCTGAATCAGATCGGCGATCTGAGGCAACCCTTTTTCGATCGGGATGTACACTAAATCCTGGGGAATGCCTGGAGGCCACAATCCGTCCATTTTGACAACGATGAGATAACCGCTGCCAGGGCTCGACCGAAGCCTTCGCTTGGCCGCTCTCAGCTCCATGCGCGTATAACGTTTTGCGGCGTAAGTGCGTGAGTAGAAGGCGACGCAGAATCGTGACCGATAGGTATAGATCTCCGGCAGGGACCGGGATAGCCGGTTGCCCACAAGGTCAGATTCTCGGCGCGGATAGTAGAATACGCTGTAATCGCGCTGGCTGAGGATGTTGAAGAGCTCCTCCGGGCTTTCATTCTCTTCACCGGCGAAGGAAAGGACGACATCATACATGGGATCCTGAGTCAACATCGGACCCGCTGAAAGCCATGCGGGAGTCTTGTCGCCGATCAGGCCCTTCACGTGCTCTCTGAGCCGATCGGTTATCTGGCCATTCTCGTCGACCTGTTCTGGTTTTCGCCAAGCGCACGCGACAGCTTCAAAAATTGTCTCGAGCTTTTTGCCCTTACAATTGAAAAAGGACTTCATTTGTGAGCGTTTGAGGCACTTCACTCCTTTCTGCCCGATCTTGTAGGCTTGCCGAGAGATGCCAAGGCGTGTGCGAATTCTTTCCGCTACATCGCCATCAGAAACCCGGTCTTCCCTCAATGCCCGGTCATACCACTCTCCAAGAATCTTGAGCTCGCGGCTCTCCGCCAGACCAGCAGCGCGTTTCCGGTCTGCCACGAGGAGATCGATCACCAACGGAGCCTCACGGCTGTCGTACGCGACCCTGAACGCAGGGCTCATGTCGAGCAGCATTGTGGCGTAAGGATCCCATGTCGAGAGCACGCCAATCGTTCTGTCGTCGAGGGTCTTCTGCAGCCCCTTGAGGTAGTCGCTGCCTTCTCGTATGTCGAGTGAATCGGGGTGTAGTCCATTCTGGAAGAGAAACCAGTTCAGGAACATACGACTTGTGCTGTCGCCAGTGGCCATCAGGGGGACGGTGATAATTTGCCGCGGGTCAACCGGCTTGCCATGAGGGTCGAGATTGATCCTGGTTGCGTCGACTAGAATCTTGTCGGCTCCAAAGGAACGGTTCAGGACTCCGAGCACTCGAAGCTCGCGGAGGCTCTCGCTTTCCGTGCCGAGAAGGCATCCGGGGGTCGTCGCGATCAGCTCGGCTTTACCCTGAAGCAGCAACTGGATTTTCTCTCTGGAGCTCTCCACGATGTCGAGACAGATCCCTTCTTTGTTGAGCTCCTCCTCGATAGCGAAGAGTGGATAGTATCCTGGCCAGAGGTCGACGAGAATCCGTAGGCGCCAGTCGCCGGCAGCGCTTTGCAAGTGAGCTTTCAACTCGTCAATGCGGATGGCGGCGGCAAACGGAGCACCGATTGGCACTCTGAGCGCATCGTCTGCCAGCCTTTTAATGAAAGGCCCATACCGCCGGGGGATTGCCATCTGGCAGGCGATCTCCAAAAAATTGAGCAGTTGTGCGCCTCCACTGCATCGAATGCGCTCATTCAGGGATTCTTCGATCTTAAGAGTTACAGCTTCCCGCTGGTGCTCCTGGAGGCGTCCCCAGAGCTGTTCGAGGTAAGTCAGGGAAGATCCGGAGATCTCCTGCCAAGCGTCCAGAAGCGGGCTCCAAGTTATCTTACAAAGACGGTCCGTCAGGTCCTGAGGCTGTCCCGCCCATCCTTCAAAAAGATGATAGAGGATGTTCCGGGGTCCGATTCCCGCCACCGACCCCTGGAAAATGTCCGCCAACTGCCGATGGAAGTTGATGAGATCTCCTTGGGAGAAGTGGTGGTTGCACAAGAATTCCGTGAGGCTCTCGTGACCGAGACGTAAAGGGGTGGCAGGTGGTTGTGAAAACTCAGCCGGCATCGGGAGCCCAAGTAGCCTGACGAGCCTGGTGCTGTAGAGGAAATGCCACAAGTCCCTTGGGTTCTTGGGAGCCGACTGCGGAACGCTGGCCCTCACAAATTCGCTCAGGTCGCGGAGGTGCGGATTTTCTTGAAGAACTGCAAGGAAACCGAGGATGGCCTGGAGGATCGGTTGTTCGTCGGAGGGCAGAGATGAGAGCAACTCTTGAAGGTGCAGTTCGTATAGCGTCTTATAGATCTCGTCGATCGTGGGCTCTTTGCCGAGCTCTTCGAGCAAGGCGACAGCCGCCTCAGGGACAGGGGCGTCGGCTACCAGCTCTAAGGCTTTCGGTAAGCCGCGGATCCGCTCATATAGCGATCTGACCCTTCCTTCCTGTTCGTGAAATGGAAGTCCCAACTGATGGCACAGTACCCGGAAAGCCTCGAAGGGCAACCTTTCGAGGAAGATCTTTTCAGGTTGGACTGCGCGGGTCAAAGACCAGATGGAGATATGTTCTCGAGACGAGAGGAGCAGATGAGAACCGGGCAAACCGCGGATGATCCGGGCAACTTCGGCGAACTGATCCGTTCCCATATTGTCGAGCTGGATTTCGTCCAGCCCGTCAAGGATGATGAGGACCGGGGCGCGGTTTGTCACTTCGCTCAGTGCATGGCAAAATCTTTCATCGAATGGGGTATCGGATCTTGCAGGATCCGCTACCCCTCCAATTCGGGCGATCCATTTGAGCAGGCCCTCCAGGAACTGTGACAAAGAGACGAACGAAGCGGCGTCATGCGAAGAATAAATGCGCCACCTTTCTTGCTTCAGAGTATCTCTGAGGGCTTTGACGAGCGTAGTTTTACCAACGCCCGGTCCTCCCAGAATCAGGCGGACACTCGATGCTCTCTCTTGGCTGAGCAGGGAGTTCCGGAGATTCGAGAATTCCTCTCGTTCCACGAATTTCATTCAGGCCTTCCTCCGTCCAGCTCTGGAGCAGATTCCAGGACAAATTTTAGTTCCTCAGCATGGTATGCTACCAGAGGGGCCCTCTCTGGTTGCCCGATCCCGCTTGACAGTCCCATGGTGCTCTGCGGTAAACTTCTACAATTGTAAGGAACTTATGATGAGCCTGAATTCGCCCCGCCGCTCCATAACCTCCGACGACTGGGGTTGGCGTGGGTCCGGCCATCATCACTCCGTGAACTGAGCCGGTCGTCCCGGCCGCACGGACCCGGGACGAGAGACCGCCTGCCGCTGAACGCCGCCTCCTTCCGGGTCTCGGAAGGAGGTTTTGTTTTGGAGAAAGCTTCGGCAGGATCAGCCCGTGCCGCGGGACTGAAGACTCGCCCTGAGGGTGTGTATACGCAGTTCCATCGCGAGCGCAGCGGCCCGGCCGGGCTGCGGCTGCTCGCCAATTTTCTGGAGATGTCCGGAGAGGGGCCATGGAGCTGATCCCGGCGATCGATCTCCGGCACGGCCGGGCCGTCCGCCTCCGTCAGGGGGACGACGCCCGCGCCACGGTCTACGGCGATGATCCGGTGGCCGTGCTGGCGTCGTACGTCCGCGCCGGCGTGGCGCGGGTGCACGTGGTGGACTTGGACGCCGCGCTGGGCGAGCCGCCGCGGGCGATCGCGGCGGCCGGCTTTCCAGTTCGGGAAGAATCGATTCGGGAGGAAGTGGAATGAACGTCGAGGATCTCCGCTTCGACGACCGCGGCCTGATCCCGGTCGTCGTCCAGGACGTCGGCAGCGGCGCCGTGCTGATGCTCGGCTGGGCGAACCGCGAGGCGGTGGAGAGGACGCTCGCGAC
>DASWRX010000374.1:0-10678 GCA_036402955.1 Thermoanaerobaculia bacterium | reverse complement strand
CAGATGCGCGGGGCGAAGCGCCCGCGCAGGCGCGTCGCGGTCAGGTAGACCCGCTGGCGGGCGTTGACGCGATCGAGGAACCGGCGGTTGAGATCGTCGAGCGCCTCCTCGGGCACGCCTGCCGGGGCGAGCCGGAAGGCGAGCAGCGAGAGCTGCGGCTCGGCCAGGATCTCGATCCCCTCCATCTCCCGCAGCCGGTCCGCCGCCAGGCGGGCGAGGGCGAGCTTCTCCTCCAGCTCGGCGCGGAAGGCGGCCGCGCCGTGCATCTTGAACGGCAGCCAGACGCGCAGGCCGCGGACCGGCCGGGAGAGCTCGGGCGAGTACTGGCTGAAGTCCACCCGATCGGGATCATTCTGGAGCCCCGGCATGTAGTCCCCCGTCAGGCTGTGGGCGCGGCGCAGCGCCTCGCCGTCGCGCACCAGGACGGCGCCCGTGCCGTAGGGCAGGAACAGCCCCTTGTGCGGATCGAGCACGATCGAGTCCGCCCGCTCGATCCCCCGCATCGCCCGCCGTCCCTCCTCCGTCAGCAGGAAGAAGCCGCCATAGGCCGCGTCCACGTGGAGCCACATCCCGTGCCGCTCGGCGAGGTCCGCCAGCTCCGGCAGCGGATCGACGGCGCCGGTGTTCGTGGTGCCGGCGCTGGCGGCGATCAGGAAGGGGGTGAGGCCGCGCCGGCGGTCCTCCTCGATTCGCTCGGCGAGCGCGTCGGCGCGCATGCGGAAGCGGTCGTCGGTCGGCACCTCGCGCACGTTCGCCTCGGGAAAGCCGGCGAGGATCGCCCCCTTGGCGACCGAGTAGTGGGACTGGTCGGAGGCGTAGATCACTCCCGAGAGGAAGTTCTCGGGCAGCCGCTCGCGGCGGGCGGTCACCAGGGCGGTCCAGTTGGCGAGCGAGCCGCCGCTGGTCAGCGTCCCGCGGGCCTCGGGCGGGTAGCCGGCGATCTGGCAGAACCAGGCGATCACGTTGGCCTCGAGCTGCGCCAGGGCGGGCGCGGCGGCGTAGACGGAGGTGTAGCGGTTGGTCGCGTCGGCGATCAGATCGGCCACCGCGGAGTGAAACAGGCCGCCGCCGGGGATGTAGGCGAGGTAGCCCGGGCTCGCCGTGTTGAACGACGGCGGCACCGCCCGGTCGAACAACAGGTCGAGCAGGCCGGAGACCGCGGCGCCCTCCTCAGGGATGGGCTCGACGAGGGACTGGGCGAGCTCGAAGCCGCCGCGGGTATCCGAGACGGTCTGCCGGGGGAGCGATTCGATGTGGGCCACGATGCGGTCGAGCGCCGCCTCGGCCAGGGCGCGCATCTCGGCGGCGGAGAGCTCCAGGGGGTGAGGCCTGAGATCGGTCATGCACGGACGTTATCGCAGATCCGTGGCCGCGCCGCGCGCCATCCGGTCCAGCAGGGCGAGCCGTTCCGCGGCATCGTCCGGCAGGGGACCGGCGTCCACGCAACGCCCGCCGCGCATGGCCAGGGCGCGCGCGGCCCGAGGCGCGAAGGGCTCGATCTCGTGGGAGACCACGACCACGGCGGCCCCGGCGGCCACCAGCCGGTCGGTCCAGGCGAGGAGGTCCTCGCGGGCGCCGCGGTCCATGGCCTCGAGCGGCTCGTCGAGCAGGGCGTGGCGCGGGGTGCCCACCAGGGCGGCGGCGAGCACGGCCCGCCGCCGCTGGCCCATCGACAGCTCGCGCACGGAGCGATGGGTGAGCGTGCCGAGCCCCACGCGCTCCAGCGCCTCGCGGCCGCGCTCGCGGGGCTCGCCGCGCAGCCGGCAGACGAGGGCCAGGATCTCGCGCACGGTGGCGTAGGGGGTCAGGTCCGGCTGCTCGGGGAGGTAGGCGAGGCCCCGCCGCGCCGCGGCCTCGTCCACCCAGAGGTCCTGGCCGTCGATCTCGATCCGTCCGGCGTCCGGCCGCTCGATCCCCACCGCCAGCTTGAGCAGCGTGCTCTTGCCGCAGCCGTTGGGTCCGAGCAGCAGCGTCAGCCCGGGCGAGATCGTGAGGTCCACGCCGGCGAGCACCGGCTCGGCGTCGCGATCATTGCGATAGGAGAACGAGGCCTGGTGGAGCTGGATCACGAGGCGCTCCAGGACTGCGGATCGCCCGCCGCCAGGTGGTGGAGCTCCAGCCAGCGGCTGACCTTCTGCCGCCGGTCCCGCTCCGCCGCGGCGCGCAGGGCCCAGGGGACCGCCGCCAGGGCGAGCAGGGAAGTCCAGGGCAGCAGGGCCACCAGGGCCGAGAGCAGACATCCCTCGAGCAGGATCTCCCCGGCGGCGCCGGTCCGCCGCTCGGGCGCGCGCCGCACGGCTCCCGCCGACCGGACGGCGAGCAGGGGGAGGATGGCCAGGACCGCCAGCGCGGCCGGGGAGATCCGCACCGCGACGAGCGCCAGCGGCAGGGCATGAAGGCCGAGGAGCAGGGCGTCCGCCAGGACCCGCCGCGCCGCGGACCACGGGAGCGACCGCGACCAGGGCCAGGCCGGCCGGCGCACGGCGAGCGCTTCGGAGAGTTGGGCCAGCACGAGCGTCGCGGCGAGCCCCGCCCCGAGCCGCGCGGCGAGCCGGACGTGCTCCGGCGCGAGCTCGTTGTGGGCGGTGAAGGCGAAGGCCGCGCCCACCGGCAGCAGCCCCAGCGCCAGGGCGCCGAAGAGGCTGGAGCCCAGGGCCCGCCAGGCGATCCGCAGCTCGATCAGGCGCCCGTCCGAACGGCGGGACAGATGGACCGCGGGCGCTCCGGACCGTCCGAGAGGACCGGCCAGGAGATCGGCCGCGATCAGGAGGACGGCGGCCAGCCCCAGCGTTCCCCAGCCGGCGGAGCCCGCCAGGACGGCGGCGGCCAGGGCCAGGGGGAGTGCGATCCACCGCTGCTCGACCGGCGTGGCGCAGAGGGCGGCCGCGAGAGCGGTGACGGCGAGCTTGCCGGCGTCCGCCAGCAGCGCGGCCGGCGACAGCGAGGCATAGCAGGCCAGGACGAGAAACCCCAGGAGCAGCGGCGCCTGGGCGACGGCGATGGCGAGCCCCGCGGCCCGGCGATGGGCCAGCCCGCTCACCGGCAGATGGCGCATCCAGCCGCCGAGACCGCGGCAGACCCGCGGCGCCGCCTCCGTTGCCGCGCCCAGGAACACCGCCGCGAACAGGACCGCCGAGCCGCCGGACGAGCGCGCCCCGAAGAGGACGCGGGACATCGAGGTCAGGAAGTCCGTGCCGAGCAGCATCCCCGCCCCGAACGCCGCCGTGATCGTCGGCACCAGCGCCCGCATCGCCAGCCGGGCGCCGACGGCGAAGTGGAAGCGGAGGAGGGGGAGGAGCGGGGAGGGCGGCATGTGGAGGAAAAGCTGGGACGATCAAGGGCGATCACGGCCCCCTACAGCAGCCCGCGCAGCAGGTGCATCAGCCGCTCCATGACGAAGGCGGCCTCGATCCCGTCCAGGGGGTAGCTCTCCTGCTGCCGGGCGCCGGTGCTCCAGCCGTATTCGATCTCGAGCTTGGGCTCCGAGGGGTGGAGCGCGAGCTCGATCGCCCCGCGCTTGGGGACGCGGGTCTGGAGCTGGACGTCGAAGCGGACCTTCTCCGGGGTCTTCTCCCACAGCCGGGTGAGGTGACCCTTGCGGTCGAGATCGACCATCAGGGCCCGCAGGGTGGGGAGGATGACCTCCTTCTTGACCGCCTGGAAGCGGTAGACCTGGCGGTTCCTCTCCAGCAGGCGGTCGCGCTCGCCGAGCTGGTCCCGCTCCGCGTTGACCTCCAGCGTGGTGAGGAGCTGGCGGAACTCTTTGATCTTGCTATCTTCCAAAACTCTCTCCAGGCTCGGCCGGAACAAAGTTCATTTTACCATCCTGCCCAGTCCCGGGGCCGCTCCGGTATACGATTCGCCGCCGAGGAGGTTCCAGCATGATCCAGACCCTCGACCATGGCCCGGTCCGCGAGCTGCGGCTCGCCCGCCCGCCGGCCAACGCCCTCTCCCCGGAGCTGATCGCGGCCCTGCGCGGAGCCGTCGCGGCGGCGCCTGCAGAGGGCGCTCGTGCGCTCGTGCTCTCCGGCTCCCCGCGCATGTTCTCGGGCGGCCTCGACGTGCCCCACCTGATCCAGCTCGGCCGGGCGGCGATCGAGGCGACCTGGCGGGATTTCTATGCCCTGATGCGCGCCCTCGCCACCTCGCCCATCCCGATCGCGGCGGCGATCACCGGCCACAGCCCGGCCGGCGGCGCGGTGCTCGCCATCTTCTGCGACGTCCGGATCATGGCCGAGGGGGATTTCAAGATCGGCCTCAACGAGGTCCAGGTGGGGCTGCTCCTGCCGCCCGTCATCTACCAGGTGATGCGGCGGGTGGTGGGGAGCCGGCAGGCCGAGCGGCTGTGCGTCGGCGGGCTGCTGATCCCGGCGGCCGAGGCCCTCCGCGTCGGCCTGGTGGACGAGCTCGCCGCCCCCGAGAGGGTGGTGGAGCGGGCCGTCGAGTGGTGCCGGTCGGTCCTCGCTCTCCCCCCCAACGCCATGGCGGCCACCCGTCGCCTCGCCCGCGCCGATCTCGCCGCCCTCTTCGAGGGCGATGACGAGGCGGAGATCCTGCTCGTGCTGGACGAATGGTTCAGCGCGGAGACCCAGAGGGTGATGCGGGAGCTGGTGGAGCGGCTGGCGAAACGGAAATAAGCCCCGGGGTTTGATGTTACAATTCACACAGCGTGCCGAAACGGCACCCGCTCCGCTCTGACCATGATCCGACTCCGCCATCTCGCGACCCTGCTGCTGGTCACCGCCTTCGCGGTGTTCCAGTTGCTCGCCACCGCGCCGCTCCTCCACTCTCCGCACTGCGAGAGCCTGGAGTCGCTGACCCTGGCCAAGCACCAGCGCGAGGCGCCGGCCTTCCGCGGCGAGGCAGGAGCGGCGCCCCGGAGCGGCGACGAATGTCCGGTCTGCATGGTCTCGGGGTTGACGGCGATCCTCTCGCCGGGCCTCGCGGTCTTCGCCCCCATGGACCACCTGGCCGCGCCCCACCTGACGCCCGGCGACGCCGTCCGCGCCCGCGTCAGCGAGAATCTCAGAAGCCGCGCTCCTCCCGCCGTCTAGTCCTCCCGTTCCGATCCTCACCGCTTTCGGTTTCACGCCGGCGTTTCGCGTCGGCTGGTTACGCCGGCTTTCACGTCGTAACGCGGAGAGAGCTCCAGGAGGGCTCCTTGAACCTATTCCGTATTTGCATTCTCGTCGCCTTGGGGAGCGGCGCCCTGCTTGCCCTGCCCGCCGCGGGACAGACCGCCGGCACCGGAACGGCCACCGCCGCGCCCACCGCGCCGGGCTCGCCGGCGCCGCTTCGCCTCTCCCGCCGCGAGGCGATCGCCGAGGCGCTGGTCCGCAATCCGGGGATCCTCGCGTCCCGGGAGCAGGTCGAGCAGGCGCGGGCGCAGGTCGTGGTCGCCACCGCCCTGCCCGATCCCACCCTGGCCGTGGACGTCGCGGGCCAGCGCAACGCCCTCAATCCGGGCTCGGGGGACGCGAACGACATCGGCTTCGGATTGACCTTCCCGTTCCCCGGCAAGACCCGGCTGCGCCGGGACGTCGCCAGGGCGGCGGTGAGCGCCGCCGAGTTCACCCTCGCCCAGCTCCGCCAGCAGGTGGCCTCGCAGGCGGCCCAGGCCTACGACGCCATCCTGGTCGCGCTCCGCCACCGCGACGACCTGCGGCAGGGCAGGGAGCTGTCGCTCGACTTCCTGGCCAAGACCCGGGCCCGGTTCCTGGCCGGATCGGTGCCCAAGGTGGACGTCGTCAAGGCCCAGGTGGACGTGGCCCAGGCGGAGAACGACCTGCTGGCCAACGACCGCGCGCTGGTCACCGCCCTCGCCTCGCTCAACCGGTTGCTGGGGCGCAGCGGCGGCGCGCCCATCGAGACCACGGACAGCCTGGAGGTGCCCGCCTCCATCGCCGAGCTCGAGGCGCTGGAGAAGCTCGCTCAAGGCTCGCGGCCCGAGCTCCAGAG
Source organism: Thermoanaerobaculia bacterium (assembly GCA_036402955.1). Classification (GTDB taxonomy): domain Bacteria; phylum Acidobacteriota; class Thermoanaerobaculia; order Multivoradales; family UBA5704; genus DATARR01. The sequence goes on along the minus strand of DASWRX010000374.1, from coordinate 4,720 downwards.
CCTCCAGATCCAGCTCCAGGGAGCGCGCGCCGCGACCCGGCTGGCGCATCAGTACTGGGTGCCGGACGTCAACGTCACCTTCAGCCGCAACGCCATGCAGGGCAGCCCCACGACCTACACCACCGGCATCGGCCTCGGGTTCCCGATCTTCTTCCGCCAGCATCTCCAGGGGGAGGTCGCGGCCGCCGCGCACCGCGAGCAGGAGCTGGCGGCCAACATCACGGACATCACGGCCCAGATCAGCCTCGACGTCCGCACCTCCTACGCCAGCGCCTCGACCGCGCTCCGCCAGGCCATCTTCCTGCGCGACGAGCTGCTGCCGGAGGCGCGCGAGGTCTACCGGGTGGCCTCCGTCAGCTACGGGCTCGGCGGCAACTCCGCCCTCGATCTGCTGGACGCCAAGCGCACCCTGCTCGACGCCGAGAAGCAGTACGCCGACGCCCTGGCCGCCGCCAACGATGCCGAGGCCGCCCTGGAGCTCGCGGTGGGGGCTCCGCTTCCTCCCGCGCCATCCGTGCCATCAGGAGCCCACCCATGAGAGATCCGATTCGACCGCTGATGCTGGCCGGTGCCGCGGTTCTGGCCGCCCTCGCCATCTCCTCGCTCCTCGTCGTCTCCTGCGCGCGGCAGCCCGAGAAGGCCGCCGCTGCGGCGCCGGAATCCTCCGCGGCCAAGCCTGCGGAGCTCACCCTCGACCCGGCGCAGCGCCAGAAGATCCGGCTGGAGACGGTCGCGGCGACGCGCTACCGCCGCACCATCGAGACCACCGGCACGGTCGCCTTCGACCAGAACCGGGCCACCCAGGTGCTGGCGCCGATCTCGGGACCGGTGTCGCGGATCCTGGTCGAGGTCGGGGCGCGCGTCGGCCGCAGCCAGGGCCTCGCCGTCGTGGCCTCGCCCGATTTCGCCGCCGACGTCAGCGCGCTGCGCAAGGCCGAGGCGACGGCGAAGAACGCCCGCCGGGTGGCGAATCTCGACGAGCAGCTCTGGAAGAACGACGCCATCGCGCGGCGTGACGTGGAGCAGGCCGAGACCGACGCGGTGGCCGCCGAGGCCGACCGCGACGCCGCCCTGCAACAACTGCGGGACCTCGGGGTCGACGCCAAGACCCTGAACGACATCCAGCAGAACCGCCCCGCGGCCAACGCCGGCGGCCTCATCCGCGCGCCGCTCGCCGGCACCGTGGTCGAGAAGCTGATCACGCCCGGGCAGCTCCTCCAGGCCGGCACCACCCCCTGCTTCACGGTGGCCGACCTGTCGACGGTGTGGGTGATGGCCAACATCTTCGAGGCCGACCTGCCGTTCATTGCCGCGGGCGATTCCGCCCGCGTCCTGACCGAGTCCCCCGGCCCGCCTATCGTCGGCAAGGTGGACTACATCTCCGCCCTCGTCGATCCGACCACCCGGGCGATCTCCGTCCGCATCGTGGCGCCGAACCCGAACGGGGTGCTGAAGCGGGATCTCTACGTGCGCGTCGCCATCCAGGCCGGCCGCGAGAGCTCGGGCCTGCTGGTGCCCGTCTCCGCGGTGCTGCGGGACGACGAGAACCTGCCCTTCGTGTTCGTCGCCGGCCCCGGCGGCGCCTTCGCCCGCCGCCGCGTCCAGATCGGTTCGCGGGTGCCTGCGGCGGGACCGGGAGAGGACCGCCAGGAGATCACCTCCGGACTGACGGCGGGCGAGACCGTTGTCGTGGAGGGCGGACTGTTCCTGCAGACCGCGGGGAACTCATGAGCGTGGACGAGCCGCAGACGCCTCTACCGCCTCCGGAGACGCCGCCGGTCCCGCGCCAGACGTCCATCTCGGCCATCCACCGGATCGTCGCGATGGCCCTCCGCCAGCGCTTCCTGCTGGCGCTCGCGGCCCTGCTGCTGATCGGCGGCGGCGTCTGGTCGTTCAAGCGGTTGCCGGTCGACGCCTATCCCGATCTGTCGCCGCCCATCGTCGAGATCGTCACCCAGTGGGAGGGGCACGCGGCGGAGGAGGTCGAGCGGCTGATCACCGTGCCCGTCGAGACGGAGATGAACGGCCTGCCGGGCCAGACCGTCGTGCGCTCCATCTCGCTCTACGGCCTCTCCTCCGTCCGCGTCACCTTCGAGCAGAGCACGGACCGCTATTTCGCCCGCCAGCAGGTGTTCGAGCGGCTGGCGGACATCGGACTGCCGTCCGGCGTCACGCCGTCGGTCTCGCCGCTGTTCTCCCCGTCGGGCCTGATCTATCGCTACGTGCTCGACAGCCCGGACCGCACGCCCATGGAGCTCAAGACGATCGAGGACTGGGTCATCCAGCGCCAGTTCAAGTCGGTCCCCGGCGTGGCGGACGACTCCGGGCTGGGCGGTCCGACGATGCAGTACCAGGTGCTGCTCGATCCGGCCCGGATCGCCGGCGCCGGGCTTTCGGTGCCCACCGTCGTGGCGGCCCTCGGGGCCAACAACGACAACGCCGGCGGCGGCTTCTACTCGCAGGGCGGGCAGTTCTACTACGTGCGCGGGCTCGGCCGTCTGCAGACGCCCGAGGACATCGGCAACGTCGTCCTCGCCGTCCACAACGGCATCCCGGTGACGGTCAAGGACGTCGGCGAGGTGGTCATCGGGCAGGCGCCGCGGCTCGGCCAGTTCGGCTTCAGTGACCGCTTCAATAATCGCGATGAGGCCGTCGAGGGCGTCATCCTGATGCGGACCGGGGAGCAGGCCCAGGTCGTCCTCGACAAGGTGGAGCGGAAGACCCGGGAGCTCAACCGCTCGGTCCTGCCGGCGGACGTCAAGATCCATCCCTTCTACGACCGGCGCGAGCTGATCGCGCTCACCACCCGCACGGTCGAGGACAACCTGCTGCGCGGCATGCTCCTGGTCGCCGTCGTCCTCATCTTCTTTCTCTACGACCTGCGCTCCGGCCTGATCGTCGCCGCCACCATCCCGCTCGCGCTGCTCTTCGCCTTCATCTGCCTCGACCTCAAGCACGTCCCCGCCAACCTGCTGTCGATCGGGGCCATCGACTTCGGCATCCTGGTGGACGGCGCGGTGGTGATGGTGGAGAACATCTTCCGCCAGCTCGCCCTGCGCGAGGGCAAGCCGTTCAAAATCCACGAGGTGATCCTCGAGGCGGCCGGCGAGGTCGACCGGCCCATCGTCTACGCGGTGGCGGTCATCATGGCGGGCTTCCTGCCCATCTACGCGCTGTCGGGGGCCTCGGGCGAGCTGTTCCGGCCGATGGCGGACACCACCCTCTTCGCCCTGCTCGGGTCGCTCATCATCACCCTGACGCTGGTGCCCGTGCTCTGCGCCTGGGTGCTGAGGAGAGGGGTCCGCGAGCGGCGCAACGCCATCTTCGAGGCGATCAGGTCCGTCTATGCCCGTGGGCTCGACGTCTGCCTCCGCCACCCGTGGGGCACCACCGCCGTCTCGGCGCTGCTCCTCATCGGCTCGCTCCTCCTCGTCCCGGGGATCGGCGCCGAGTTCATGCCGCACCTCGATGAGGGCGCCCTCTGGGTGCGCGCCAACATGCCGTCCACCATCTCGTTCGAGGAGGCGGCGAAGACCTCGCCCCAGGTACGGGCGGTCCTGCGCTCGTTCCCCGAAGTCACCACGGTGGCCAACGAGCTCGGCCGTCCGGACGACGGCACCAATCCGACCGGCTTTTTCAACAACGAGTTCTTCGTCGGCCTGAAGCCCTACAACCAGTGGACGGGGCCCTACCGCACCAAGCCGGAGCTGATCCGGGCGATCAGCAGGAAGCTCGCGGCGTTCCCCGGCATCACCTTCAACTACACACAGCCGGCCGAGGACGCGGTGGACGAGGCGGAGACCGGCCTGAAGAGCGCGCTGGCGGTCAAGGTTTTCGGCCCCGACCTCAACGTGCTGGAGGCGAAGGGGAGGGAGATCCAGCAGGTGCTCGCGAAGGTGCCCGGCATCGCCGAGATCACCGTGATCAAGCAGCTCGGCCAGCCCAGCCTGATCGTGGACATCGACCGCGGCAAGATCGCCCGCTATGGCCTCAACGTGGCCGACATCAACGGCCTCATCGAGGCGGCGGTCGGCGGCGCGGCGGCGACCCAGGTGGTGCAGGGGGAGAAGACGTTCGACCTGGTGGTGCGCCTCGAGCCGCAGTTCCGGCAGACGCCGGAGGCGATCGGCAACATCCTGGTGGCGACGCCGGGAGGCCAGCAGGTGCCGCTCAAGGAGCTGGCGCGCATCCAGATCGTCAGCGGCGCCTCGTTCATCTACCGCGAGGACAGCTCGCGCTACATCGGGGTCCAGTACTCGGTCGAGGATCGGGACCTGGCGAGCGCGGTCGACGACGCGCGCCAGCAGGTCGACGCCCGGGTGAAGCTGCCCGCCGGCTACCGGGCCGTGTGGGGCGGGGAGTATGAGGAGTACACGGCGTCGCGCGAGCAGATCCGGATCATCCTGCCGTTGACGATCTTCCTGATCTTCTTCCTGCTGTTCCTGCTCTACAACAACTTCAAGTTCCCGTTCATCACCGTGCTGGCGGTGCTGCTCTCCGGCCCGATCGGCGGCCTGATCGCCCTGAGGCTCTCCGGCACCCCCTTCTCCGTCTCGTCGGGGATCGGCTTCCTGGCGCTCTTCGGCGTCTCGGTGCAGACGGCCGTCATCTACATCTCCTACGCCAACGAGCTGCGGGGGAACGGCATGGGGATCGCCGAGGCGACCCGCGAGGCGGCGATCCTGCGTCTGCGGCCGATCATGATGACGGCGCTGGTGGC
>DASWRX010000373.1:0-1863 GCA_036402955.1 Thermoanaerobaculia bacterium | reverse complement strand
TCCGCCGCCTCGCCGGCGAAGAACAGGGTCTTCTCGACGGGCTTCGCCAGTTGGCGCGCGGCGCCGCTCCCTCCCACCCGGGCGTAGCTGTAGGCGCCGCGAGAGAGGGGATCGGCGCTCCAGTCGTGGCTCCAGACCCCTTCGAGACGCGAGGCGATCCGCTGGCGGGAAATCCCGAAGTGCTCGGCGAGGGCGTGCAGGGCCATGGACTCGATCTCGTCCGGCTGGTTCCGCGCCAGCTCCGCGGCGCGTGGACCGCCGCACCAGGCCACGATGACCGGCGCCCGCAACGGGTAGGCCGTCCACCAGGTGCGGAAGGCCCTGTCGCCGGTGTGCAGGAAGCTCAGGCGGTCGAGGTCGCTCCGGCCCTTCCAGGGAAACTCCCGGAAGGCGAGGATGAGGCGGACCACGGAGCCCATGGCGAGGAGGTCCAGGGTCTCGCGGAGCCGCGGCGGCTCGGGACGGAACCGGATGCCGCCGGGCTCGTCCGGCGACGCCTGGAGGACTCCGAGCGGCACGGTGACGACGGCGGCCCGGGCCATGATCCGCGAGAAGCTCCGCGAGGAGCCGGCCGACGGAGATCCCAGCGTCAGCTCGACCCGTCCCCGCTCCCAGGCGATCTCCGCGACCGGCGAGCCGAGATGGAGCGCCTCGCCGAGGTCGCGCGCCAGCCATTCCGCGAGGCGGTCGTACCCCTGGACCACGCGGCCGATCCGCGCCGCCGACTCGCTCGGTTCCTCGCCAGGCTCGGGCGCGATCGAGAGCACGCTCAGTTGCGCCGGATCGGCGGCGTGGAACCCTTCGACGAACTCGCGGGCGGCGGTGCGGTTCCGGGCGAGCGGCCGCCCGCCGGCACGCTGCGCCAGGAAATCGTTGAAGGATTGATCCTGGCCGTCCGGATCGATCCGGCTCAGGACGCCGTCGATCCGCTTCCAGAAACCGTTGAAGGTGCGGAGCCGGCCGCGCTCGGCCTGCCAGTGATCGCCCGCGATGTCGGAGTCGGAGAGGCCCGCCTCGCGGAGGATGCGCTCGGTGATGGGCGCCTCGCCATGGACGAACTCGGCGCCCAGCTCGATGGGGACCGCCACCCGCGGGTCGCGGTGGGTGAGGATGCGTCCGCCGATGCGGTCCCGCGCCTCGTGGACGGCCACCCGCAAACCCTTCCGCCGCAACTCCCCGGCCGCCGCCAGCCCCGCCACCCCCGCGCCGATCACCGCCACGTCGATCTCTGCCATGCCCCCTCCTTCCGCCACGCCTCCCGTGCAAGGGGCGGACCCGCGGCAAGCTCCGGAAAACTCTCTCAGTTCCGGGGGAACCCCCGTCCCCACCTGGGAGACCCCTGTACCTTCCAGGGAGAGGCCCATACCCGCGAGGGAGAGGGGTCTACCCACCCGGGAGAGGGGTCTCCCGACCTGGTAGAGGGGTCTACCCACCCGGGAGAGGGGTCTACCCACCTGGGAGAGGTGTCTACCTCGCGGGTACAGGGGTCTCCCCACCCGGTAGAGGGGTCTCCCAATCTGGGGGAGGCCTCTCCCCGGTGGGTGGAGCCTTCCCCCCGGCTTCAGGTGGCGTCGCGTGGCACTTCGAAACGGAGGCCCGGGTTGCCCTCGGCGCTGCGGAGATAGGCGGCGACCTTCCCCACCAGCTCCGCGCCCGCCCGCTCGGCTTCCACGGCCTGCCGGAAGAAGGTGAGCGCCGCCAGCGCCTCCCGGTGGATGTGCCGCGAGGTGAAGATCGGCACCATCTCGGCGGCGAGCCGTTTCAGCTCGTCCGTCCGCCCCTGTTCGGCGTAGAGCAGCGCCAGCTCCAGCGAAACCAGGGCCGTATCATACGGGATACCCTCCGCCACGAAGCCGTCCCGGG
>DASWRX010000372.1:0-2805 GCA_036402955.1 Thermoanaerobaculia bacterium | reverse complement strand
GCCCTCGGTCTCCACCCGCCTGCAGCCGATCGTCAACGTGATCCCGCTGCAGCTCCTCGCCTACTTCATCGGCGTCCGCCGCGGCGCGGACGTGGACCAGCCGCGGAACCTGGCGAAGAGCGTGACGGTGGAGTAGGAGGGCGTCAGGGCTCCGGATAGTCCTCTAGTTGGAGGACCCGGAGCCCCGGCAACGACGGGATCCGGCCGTCGTTGGTGAGGAAGGCTGGACATCCAGCGCTCAGAGCAGATGTTACCTGAATCGCATCAGGGGTCTTCAAGCGCGTGGAAGCCCGCACGTGGGCTGCCGCGCGCAAAAGAGCGGGATCGATGGGAACGAGGAGCAGCCCCTGGCTTCGGGTCAAGAATCGCTCGTATTGGCGCGTCAACATCTCGTTGCCTATCCGAAGAGGGACGACCAGCGTCTCCAGCAGCGTAAGAGCGGAGGTCACCACCTTCAGACGGCCTTCGACCACGGCGTCGAAGATCGGATCCAGGAGCGGGAGATACCGAGGATTCTCTTCTATGTAGTAGATGAGGATGGAGGAATCGAGACCCACGGGACCCGCCCCAAGGTCGCTCAGGAGTCCCACGAATCCCGCTCCTCACGAATGTACGCCGCCGCGTCGATCCCCTTCCAAATCTCCTTGCCCAAGCCCCGCAATCCGCGGATGGAAAGCGGCTCCTCCTGCTCCATGGTCTGGCTGAGGATGTGGACGACCTCCTGAGCCAACGAACGGTGCTCCTGCTGGGCCCTTTCCTGAAGCTTCTCGTAGAGAGGATCGGGGAAGTTCTTGATGTTGAGGGTCGCCATCGGTACCTCCTGATTGCCTCCATTCTGGAGGAAGAAGCCCGGAACTTCAATATACTCCCCCGATGGACTCACCCGCCGCCGCCTACGCCCAACGCCGCGACGCCTTCGCCGCCGAGGAGCGCCGGCTGGCCGGGGTCTCCTTCCGGTTCTCGCTCTTCCGCGGCGCGCTGTTCGCGGCGTTTGTCGTCTGCCTGGCGGTGGTCCTCGTCAAGGCGGGCCGTCCCGGGTGGGGATGGTGGGCCGGGGCGGGGTTCTGGCTGGTCGCCTTCTTCTGGGTTCTCCCCCACCACGACCGGGTGATCCGGCGGCAGCGGCGCGAGGGGGAGCTGCGGAAGATCAACGAGGAGGGGCTACTGCGGCTCGACCGGGATTGGTCGGGCCTGCCGCTCCCCTCGCTTCCGGAGCCGGACGACGCCGAGCGGCCGATGGCGCGGGACCTCAACCTCTTCGGCCGCGCGTCGCTCGCCCAGTTGCTCGGCACCGCCCATACCCCGCCGGGGAAGGCCATGCTCGCGGACTGGCTGCTCCATCCCGCGCCGCCGGAGGAGATCGTCCGCCGGCAGGCGGCGGTCGCGGAGCTGGCCCCCGAGATCGACCTGCGCCAGCAGCTCGAGGTGCGGGCGCGCCCCATGGACCAGCGGGCGCCGGACATCGAACCCTTCCTCCGCTGGGCCGAGGCGGGGAACCCGTGGCTCCTCCGGCGGCCGTGGCTGATCTGGCTGACCCGCATCCTCACCGTTGTCACTCCCATCGCCGGCTTCGCCGGCTTCTTCACCCCGTTCCCGATCAGCCCCTTCCTCCTGCTGGCGACCTTCAACATCGGTCTGGCCTATCAGCTCCGGGAGCGGACCCACGGCACGTTCGACCGCATCGGAGCGCGCGAGAAGGACTTCCAACTCTACGCCGAGGCGCTGGAGACGATCGCCGGACACTCCTACAAGGCCGGGGAGCTGCGCGGGGAGCTCACCCATCGGGACCGGCCCGCGCATGCGTGGATGGCGCTCCTCGATGATCGGGTCGACCTGTCGGACGTCCGCCATTCCTCCTATCTTCATCTACCGCTCGCCGCGCTCTTCCTCTGGGACTTCCACGTCCTGCTCCTGCTGGAAACGTGGCAGCGGGACGCCGGTGGCCAAGCGCGCAGGTGGCTCGCGGCGCTCGGCCGGTTCGAGGCGCTCGCCGCGTTGGCGGCGCTCAGATTCGAGCAGCCCGGCTGGTGCTTCCCGCAAGTGGTCTCGGGCGCGGACCGCTTCGCCGCCCGGGGCCTCGGCCACCCCTTGATCGCCGACGGCCAGCGGGTTGGGAACGACGTCGAAGTGGGTCCGGCTGGGACGTTCCTGCTGGTGACCGGCTCCAACATGTCGGGCAAGAGCACGCTGCTGCGCGCGATCGGCGTCAACGCCGTGCTCGCCCAGGCGGGAGGGCCGGTCGCCGCCGCCTCGCTCCGCATGCCGCCGGTGACGCTGGCGACCAGTATCCTGGTCGAGGATTCTTTGGCCGAGGGGGTCTCGTTCTTCATGGCGGAGCTGCAGCGCATCCAGAGGATCGTCGCGGCGGCGGACCGTTCCGAGGGCCAGGGGCGCGCCGTCCTTTACCTGCTGGACGAGGTGCTGCGGGGGACGAACAGCTACGAGCGGCAGGTGGCGGTGCGGCGGGTGGTGCTCCACCTGCTGCGGAAGGGGGCGATCGGCGCGGTCTCCACCCACGACCTCCAGCTCGCCGAGGTCGAGGACCTGAAGGCGGTCTGCGTCCCCGTCCACTTCCGCGAGACGCTCCACCCCGGCGGCGATCCGCCGATGACCTTCGACTACGTGATGCGGCCGGGCGTCGCCACCACGGTCAACGCCCTGAAGCTGATGGAGCTGGTGGGCCTGCCGGCGGAGAGCTGAGACGTTCCGTCGTCCCCGGACGGCGTGAATTCTCCGGCGACGGCGGAGTTTCTCCGCGCAGGATGGCTCGTCCTCTCCGGAGAAAGTCCGTCTTCCGCGGAGAAA
>DASWRX010000371.1:0-89457 GCA_036402955.1 Thermoanaerobaculia bacterium | reverse complement strand
CTACTGGCCCAATCACCCGGAGGGGCTTCTCCGGGCGCACCTGCGGGCCGCCGTTGCCGACCTGCGCCACCTGCAAGGCTTCCTCGCGGAGTGGGACGGGCCGGCGATCGACCACAAGAGCCCGCATGAAGAGCACCTCGGGAAGCTAGCCGGAGAGGTCGCCCGCGAGCTGGCGGAGCTGGCCGACCGCCTGGAGACGGAGATGGGCTCATGGCGGGGAGGGGCGTAGCCATGGGATGGGACTCGAAACCGTCCTACCCGCCGGACGCCACGCGCAGCGTCTCGGTGAAGGCGACACCCCTTCAGAAGCTCGAATGGGAGACCGCAGCAAAAAGCCACGGCAAGGCGAGCGCGGGCGCCTTCCTTGCTTTCGCGGGAGACCTCTACCTCGCTTTGATGCGTGCCTATCGGGACGCAAACCAAGCGCACTATGACGCCGTCCACCCCGCCGGGCTCGCAGAGGAGACGAGACGGCGAGAGGAGCGAGAGCGGGAGAGGGCGGGCGAGCAATGAACAGGAAGAGCGTAAAGGCATGGAGCGACGAAACCGAACCGCCCACGACGTGGAAGGGGATATCGACCGCGTACAGAGCGGGAGCTAAAGCCAGGGCGGCGGGGAAGGATCGAACCGAGTGCCACTATGGGAGAGAGGATCTCGCGCACGCATGGCGAAGCGGGTTCGATGGCCTCGACGCCTTCCTCGCGGGCGGTCGCATTCTGCTTTGCGACCATTGCGGCCAAGAGCTTAAACGGTAGAAGGTAGGGCCGGCCCCCGGACCAGGACCCCGGGGGCCGCGCTCTCACGCACCTATTGCAGGAAATGCGATAAGGCGTAAGGCCGGCGGGTGGACAGTGGGGGGAAGAAGACGGGAGAATTCAAAGACATTTACATCAAAGAGAGAAAGGCACTTCCATTGAGCACCGCGAAAGTACTCCTGGGTCTTGGCTGCTTCGGCCTTCTCGTCTTGGTGGGGGGGATGGCCACTTGCGCGTCTTGTGTTTCCTCTATGGATCAGGCTAGATCTGTCTCTCCAGCTTGGACAGTTCCGGCCACAGACGCCTCCTTTCGTCGTATAGGCGGACAGGGAATGATGGACTTCGTTGTAATAACCAAAAAGCTAAGTAGCGACCACGCGCAGCTTTTGATGCGACTGGAAAATTTTTGTAACCAAGAAAGGCCAGAGTGGTGCGGGGTTCTGATGTGGACCGCTGAGTCGAGAGCACCAAAGAGGCCGCCAATCTCGCGCCGACAGCTTGACGCTGAAGTCGCGACGTACACACGTAATCCCCACACAGGGTATGACTGCCTCCAGTTCATCAAGGGGGGAGACGAGATCTCGCACTTAGGGCGGCACTGCTCAGAACTCTGAAATACAAGCGTTGGTGCCAGTTCGGTTACGTCTGGCGGAGAATCTAATGTCGAAAAGTTTGTCCCGAGCGTGGAAGAATTGGTCTGGCAGAAGTTGGCTACTGCGTAGCGTTATGCTTCCGGGAATCACTCTCGCCGTTGCCGCTGGCTTTTTCCGGGTTCCAGGGTTGCGCACATTGACGACTCATTGGCCACCATGGGCGAAACTTCTAGCTGCGCCGATCGGAGCATTGCTCGTTTGGAGCATGTTAACTTTTATTATAGCTTTTCTGCAAGCACCTTGGAGTCTACTTGCTGATTCAGAAAAAGATAATCAGCAATTACGAGATACGCTTGCGCAGATGAAGTTAGGTTTGGCTCCCGAAGTTTCCGATGAACTGGAATTGCTTCAGGCCCATTCTCGCCTCACAGAAGACCAATTTATGGAAGACAATCTTCCAATGAGTATTCTGAAGCTTAAGAAACTCAAGTACACGTTGTCTATTGTGCTAAGGACGAAGACGGATATACCTCAGCCTATTTTGGACGTTAGGTGTGGAAGTCCAATATTCAAAGTGAAGGCCCGCTACTATAATCCAGCAACAAAGAGCACTGCGGTTCTCGGAGAGATGGCAATGGAAGATGGCCGCATTCGGATTATGAATGACAGGGCTGTGATCTCTTTGAACAATCAGGCGCTGCCTCGTAATATTGAGATTTATCTAAGCATTTACACTCCAACGCCGACACACTTGGTCAGCGTCAGCATTGGGGATGGGGCTTGAGCAAAATAAAGTGGTTCTCTATTGGGATATCTACTTTACGAGAGAGGCGGAGCGCTATCCAGAGCTTGCAGGGAATTAGAGCGATAGGCAAAGATGTCAGAGTAAATTTTCTCTGGAATCGGTTCTCCGTTCAACTCAGCCAGACTCATCATTTTAATGGGCATGATAGGGGACCCTTTAAATCGTCCATAATGACTATAGGCGCATCCTTATTACCCTCTAACGCGCCCGCTTTGTCTAGTATCTCAATTAGGGTTCGCTTTTCATCCATGCTCAAGCGGTCTAGATTAATTGTATTCACTGTCTCAACAGGTCCACCGTCTTTTCCGGTCAACTCAATAGCCTGTGACGGATGGAAGCCGGTTCTATCGAGCACGATTTGAGCAGCTTTCACGATAGACGGGATCTCACCAGATTTCAACGCCGTATGTAGTCCCTTGAGTGCGGGCTCGACTAATTCGGCGAGTCGCTCTTTTGCGGATTTCTTGACTTGGGGCGCTCGGCCGCCGTGAGTCGCGCACACAGAACCGCCACTGATTGCCCAGCGCTGGCACGGCCGGGAACCGTCTGAGATTCGGGCCGAGCACCGTTGTCTACGTGCGTCCATGGGTCTCCTCTTTTCATGTGTCCGCCAGCGCCGCGTGGCTGGGCGGCTATTGCGCACTGCGCACTTATTGCCGCTATTACTTCTTTCTATATATATAGGTCGTAAATGCACCCTGCACACCCTGCACGAGGTACCCTGCACAGCAGGGAGACGACGCAATTCCCTGCAATGAAGGACATTCCCCGCAGGACCCTGCAATGCAGGGGAGTCTAGAAAGTACCCTGCACGTCTCATGCTCTCTCTTTTTTCGAGATCTCCAATGCCGCATCAACAGCCGTTTTCATACCTTTTGTGAAATCAATCTCTAATTCATAAAACATAAAAGCTAGATGCCTGACCCTACGCCGCAAATGACGGAAAAACCTGCTAACGTTTTCCTGGAGTCTTTCGACATCCATAATTCCGTTTTGGTATTGCAATGCCTCCATAATTCCAAGTTGAATAAGATTGCTCTGCGTGATTCCAAGATTCGACGCAATAGCCCTATAAGGATTGAGAATGTAATAGGGAATTCTCATTTGCTTCCTCTGCCCCTTTTTTTCCTCGTGCATAATATTGAACTGGAAATTTTTGGCATACTCCTCGATTTCCCGCCATTCTTCCACGTCATCAAAGTTTTGCTCTAACATCTCTTTTCTCATATCGCACCATGCTACTTTATAAGGATGAAAATTCAAAGTACTATCTAGTGAGTCCTTCATTAGAGCCCGGCAGGCCAGTTCTGGCGAGAAGTCTGTTTTGGAAAGATAGCGCCTTAAATTTGAGTCAACTAGAATTGTCGGGAATCCGCCCAATTCAATTTGGCCGTAATCATCGGCTCCCTTTTCGCATGCGTATTTTGTGCAATTTTCGTATAACTCATTTATCAAATTGAATTCGGCCCTAACAGGTCTGGGATCGTGCAATGGCAGAGGTGACACATAGAATTTTCTTGGAGACAATGCCATCTCTCCCTCGGGGCGTCGATTCGCACTCGGCGCCGTCTTGACCCCGCCCGGACCATAACTCACGCTAACCACGGCCGCCACGGGGAGCCGCTTCGATGAACGCGGCAAGATCCTCTTCTTTCCAGCCGCTAGTACCGGGACCGAGAATCACTCGGGGCGCCAGCCGGCCGGCTTTCTCCCAGCGATATAGTGTCGCGCGCGTAATGCCCAAAAGGCGGGCCGCCTCTAGGGGGCGTATAATTCGGGAAAGAGTTTGGGCCATCTCCTTACTCCTCTCCCGGGGCGGAGACGAGCTGCCGGAGTAAGCACCACACCGCGTCCGGCTCGTTGCCTTGCTCTGTCGCGGCTTTCTCCAGCGTCTCGTAATATCTTTCCGCATTTTTAATAGTCGGGATAGCCTTCCCGGTTTCCCACCCGCAGACGGAATTGAGATGTACGCCTATCTGGATTGCAACGGTGGATTGCGTCATTCCAAGATTGGCGCGAATCTCCTGGAAAATCAGAGGGCGCGATTTGAACGCGGCCACAAGGTAATTCCGCCGGTCAATTCTAGCTTTGAGAGGATTAGCGGATGATCCCAGATTGGACGCATTGAGGGATACGATCTGGTCGGACATTTTCGATTTCCTCCATTGGTACAATTTAGAGTCGCGGGACCGAATTATCCTGGCTCCTCGACTGCTCTTTCTTTATTTACACTCTAACGATTGAGCGATCGAAATGATTGAACACTCCTGCGCTCGAATGCATTTGTGGGCGCCTGTGGGTCATGCTTAAGCACTAGGGGAAGTATACCCCATCCGGGGCCTGGAGGGAATGTACTTTACAAGCACCATCGGGAGGCGATGAATGAATTAAGTGAATCTATCTGAAATGGATTGGGACTAATTGCCTGATGGTTTCAAAGTTTTTTAATGTCGAATAGGACTAATGAGGGGAATAAGGCTGAGAAATGGTCTAAAGAATAGGGCGAAGAAGAAATGGGAAATAAACGAGAAAAGGGAGAGCCGCGTATTCAACGCGGAATTAGAAGAGAATCGAAGTAGCAGCGAAACGGGAGACCGCTTGAAGCTTCGCGCTTATGCGATCCTCACCACGTTGGACCGCTCCGCGCCCGCAAGCACGCCTTCCACGAGAGACCCGAGCAGCACCACCGCTTGGCGCTTCTCCGCGTCGTATCCCGCCCGGTTGTAGGTGCGGGAGATGCGGCCGGCGGCATGGTTCAAGAGCTGGTCGATGGTGTCGGGTCGGACCCCCGAGCGGCCTAGCCAAGTCGCGGCGGTGCGGCGGAGATCGTGCGGCGTGAAGTGTTCCAGGCCGGACCACTCCCGCAGACGGGCCGCGCTGTGGGACAGCCATGTCAACCGCTTGCCATCGGCGCGGGAGGCGAGCACCCATTCCGTGGAACCGGTGAGCGGCCGGAGAGCCTCTATAACGGCGAGAGCTTGCGCGGAAATCGGCACGCGGTGGGCGCGGTTGGTCTTTGTCAGCTCCGCCGGAAGATTCCACCACCACCCCCGGGAGTCGCGCTCAAGGTCCCGCCAGCGCATGGAGAGGACCTCTCCGGGCCGTTGGGCGGTCAACAGGATCAGGCGCCACGCGGCGGAGACAGCGGGCTGTAGACGGTCGAATAGGGGCCATAGAGAGCGGATCTCATCCTCTGAGAGCACCCGCTCGCGCGGCTTCTCTGCATAGAGCCGCTTCAGGCCGTGCACAGGGTTCGATTCGACGCGCTCTTTCTCCATTCCGAAGCTGAAGACTCGGGATATCAGGGTCCGGGTGCGGTTGGCGCAAACGCCTCCCCGTTCCGTCGCGATCCTTTCGAGCAGCTCGCGGACATCGGTCCGGCGGATCTGAGCGGCCGGCCGAGAACCCCACACGGGAAGCACTTCAACCCGTAGTTTTCGCTCGTCTTCCTTCCACGGGCGGAGGCGCTTGTTTCGCTTCGCGTGCTCTTCCAGGTAGAAGGCGGAGAGGGCTTCAAACGTCTCGCTTCCGGCTTTCTTGCGGGCGGCACGTTTGGCCTTCCGCTCGGCCATAGGGTCGCGGTCGTGGACCTTGACGCCTCCAAGGAGTTCCCGGGCCTTGTCCCGCGCCTTTTTCAGACTGAGGGCCGGGTACTCGGCGAAGGTGATTCGACGCCGGCCGCCACTCGGGCCGTGCGTAGAAACCAGAATTTGCGGCCGCTCGGGAGGACACGGAGCCCGAGCCCGGGGACCTCGCCGTCCGCAAGCTCGAAGCGGGTCCCTTTGCTCGCGGTGCGGATCTGAAGATCGGAGAGGGGAGCAGTTGCACGCCTCATGGTCGGGTGCCTCCGGTTTGACGGGTGGACCTCCAGGCCCGCGCGGAATAGCCGTGGACCACTGGTGGACCACTGGTGGACGCGCTTGCATGGGTTGGCATGATGCCGTATGATACAGGCGATGCCGCTAAATGTCCATGCTTTCAGTGACTTAGGGGGACGTGGTGAGACACCATGGAACCCCCCTGGCGCAGACTCCGAAGCTGTAGGTCAGAGGTTCGAATCCTCTAGGGCGCACCATCTGAGCTTCCTTAAATCAAGAGTTACAGCCAGGGCCTAAACGCCTCCAGAGCGCTCTGCCGCCTCAAGGACCACTGGAGGACCACGTAGCAGAATTGGGGGGCGGTCCTTTGTGGGCCCACCCTCCGTCCTCTTCCCCGATCCTCCTGGACCTGTAAAGCCCTGCTTGACACGTTCACTGCCGTCAGCTTACGCTATCGAACATGATCCGGAGCTTCCGGCACAAGGGGCTCGCGCAGCTCTGGAACGAGGACGATCCGAAGGGAGTGAGAGCCGACCTGCTCGACCGCGTCCGGGGACGGCTAACGGCACTCAATGAGGCGCAGGACTTGCGAGAGCTGAACATGCCGGGATGGAGGCTCCATCAGCTTCAAGGTAAGCCCACCCGCTTCGCACTCGCGGTCAACGGCCCGTGGCGTATCACCTTTGAATGGGAAGACGGCGACGCCCTACATGTAGACCTTGAGCAGTATCACTGAGGAGCCGGCCATGACTGAGTATTCCGCCAAGCATCCCTCCAAGATGGAGCCTGCGCACCCCGGGGCGATCCTGCGCCTGGACGTGCTCCCGGCGCTCAACCTCACCGTCGCTGAGACGGCGCGGCAACTCGGCGTTTCCCGGCAGATGCTGCATTCGATCCTTGCCGAACGCTCGGCTGTCTCCCCGGAGATGGCGGTGCGCCTGGGGCGATTTTGTGGGAACGGGGCCGCCTTCTGGCTTCGCGTGCAGACGGCTCACGACCTGTGGCACGCCGAGCGGAAGCTGCGCGACGAAATTCACAAGATCCCTAGGCACGCCGCCGCATGATGAGCAGTACGGAGTTCTCCTACCTCGTTTGTGCCTTCTGTGGGCCGGGTCAGGCGATCTGGCCGAAGCCTTTCCAACCGCAGGGGCCAAGGTGCTACCCTATTCGGCACCTCATTCGACACAGCTTGCGACGGTTTGAGACCGTTCTGAGGAGAGTGCATGGAGAACGCGTCCGGCATAGTCATTGTGGATCGCAGGATCGACCGGAGCGAGCTCGCCCGCCTGGCTCACCTGTTTTTCGGAGATATGGTGAAATACGTGGTGGATCTGGAAAGGCGGATCGCTGCGGTGGGTGGTGAGCTTCACGCGATGCCGAGCAGATCCTGCTGGAATCCGGCAGCCGGCAGGTTGACCTGTGGGACGCCAACTACTACCCTGGCAAAGGACGAGAGGACTGCATCGAGTATACGGCGCTCATCAACATCCGTCCCGCGCAGGGAAACCGGGGCATGCTGATACAAGACCCCGAGATCCGGGAACGGCTGCGCGAGATCACGTTCGCTTTGATCGGTGAAGGAGAGCCCCTCGAATGAGCCAGCATTCCTCCTTGTCTCCGGAACGGTGGGCGGGCTTTAGTCTGGACCAGCAGATCCTCATGATCGGCAACGAGATGAACCGGGCCAAGCGGCTGATCGAGCTGCGGGACCTGCAAGGCCTCTCCCTCGCCTACGAGCGGGTCCTGCGTCTCCTGGACCTGACGGTGGAGGTCCAGCAGCGCTCGACGCTGAGACGCGAGCTGCTGAGGTGGCGGGATCTCATCGCGGATCTCTATATCCGGAACGAGCCCGGCGCATCGGACCATGCCGCCGCATTCCGGTCTCTGCTTCAGCTCACCCCCGTCGCTGCCCAGCAGATCCCCTTCGTGTTGGACTGAACAACTTTTCGGACCTGCCCCCGACAGCCCTGCAGCTCCCGCCGCAAGGCCTCGCGGATCAGCCAGGCGAGCTTCCGGGCGGCGCGGTCGGGCGGCAGACCCTGGGAGCGGATGTTGGAGACGCCGGGGAGGCTCACGTTCTGGCGGACGGGTCTCTCAATGGTCGCGTTGGTTCAACGATACGCCAACGTGGGCCATCGCGCACCAAGGCCGAGGGCTCCTACTGTGGGCCGGTCAGGCGATCTGACCGAAGCCTTTCCAGCCGCCGGCCGTACAGACCCAGCCGATAGGGTCACCGGAGATGGGGCTGGAGTTGTAGACCTTGTCTCCCACGGACGCCGGGGCTGTGGGTGCGCTACTGCTCGAGATCTGGACCTCGCCGAAGGGTGCGAAGGTGGCGGGGGAGCCCGTCGCGACGCACACCCAACCCGCCGGGCTGCACACCGAGGAAGACGGAACGGTGTTCAGGATCCGATCGCCCACCTTCCATCCACGGTTCAGCGTGCGCGGAGGACCCGGCCAGGAGCCGTCCGCGAGGCCGACGAAGATCCCAGGCTCCACCACCGCGGGCGCCGGGGTGGGGTTGGGCGTGGTAACCTGGCCGCCCAGGAGAAATCCGTTCTGCATCCAGACGTTGAAAGCGTTCTCCTCGCTGGGGTCTCTCGGTGAGCTGATCCGCAGGGGCGCAAGGTTGGAGTCGGTCGGTCTCCCGATCGATAGCCAATCGAGCGCACTGTCCGTGTACGAGAAGTGAATCGATGAGCCCAGGCCGTTGCGGCTGATCTCGAGAGCGGTCCTTCCGGTTCCAGCCCCGCCGAAGGCCTCGGTTCCCAGCGTCGTCCTGGCCCACAACGTTCCGCTCGCGAAATTGATCACCTTCAAGCGCGGTGCGACGGTCAAAGCCGCGCCTTCGCCATCGACCGACACGCCACCTCCGCCGTTGACGAAGCCGTTGGTGATCGTTCCGGCGGCAAACCCGCCGATGATCATGCTCGGCGCCCCGACCTCCGACCTTGGTTGCGCGTTCCCGTCCTCGCTATAACAATTGAGAAACAGGGAGCGCGCATTGGGGTTGGAGATTGGCGGTTTGCAAGGGTCCGTGGGGTCGGGTTGGAGGCTCGCCCGGTAGTTGCCCGCGGCCGCGTTGGCGATCTGACACGCGATGAAGGTGTTGCCCAGAAAGCTTGCGTCCCAGATGCCCCACCCGGCGTTGTCGGCCACATCCACTGCGGTGGCGCATCCGGCGTTCGCATCGGAGCCATGGACGAACACGCCGTGGCCGCCGACCGCGTCAATACGAATCGATCGCAGCATCCAGCCATTCGCGTTGCTTTGGGGCATGAACGCTTCGATGTGGATCCCGTCGCCATCGAAGTTGGCCACGGAGCAGCGCTCGACGAACGCTCGGGCGTTCATCGTGATTCCGTGGGCGCTCGAAGGCGCCTCACACGACGGCGAGCCACTGCGCGCGCCCTCGATCCTGAGCCCCTCGACGAGCGATCCGTCCCCCGCCACTCCACCGTCGCCGGCGCGGACGATCCGGATGCCGCCGGTCCCCGATGGGAACCGCAGGACCGTGCTCGGGAAGCCTGCGCCACCCGCCGAGCCGCGAAGCACGATCTGACGATCGATCACGATTGTGTCTTGGAACGCGTAGATGCCCGGCGGCACGACGATCGTCGGACCTTGAGTGCCGAAGGACGCCGGGAACCGCAGCGCATGGATCGCGTTCGCGAAGGCATCGTCATTGGGTTGCGAGCCATCACCCACGGCGCCGAACCACTTCACGGACAAGGCATCGCCGTCCTGAATGCGTTTCCAACATCCGGCACGGGGCTCGATCGACGGCACGATGACCGTGCCGCCGTCGTCCGGCGTAGCCGTGTCGGCGTCCCAGTAAAACAGGCCCCCGCCGCCGTCGCCAGGGGTGACGCATCCCTTCGCGACGACGGTCGACGCGCCGCCCGGCACGATCGTGCCGTCGTCCTTCGTCGCGAGGTCGCCGGCGGTGCGCGCGGCCGTGGGAGGAGCGAGGGCGACGGGGGCCGCGCCCAGCACCGTGTTCACCCATGGAATCGACTGATCTGGCATTGTATTCTCCTTGCCTCCTACAAAACTTTCGCCGTTGGGAACCGACTTCTGACAAGAGGCGAGAACCACCAAGCGACGCAACCAAACCTCCCGTACAATAGGCGGCGCCATGACTCCCCCATCCCGTCCGTATCCCTGGAGGACGTTCGCTTTCCTGGCGGCCGCCGGCACGCTCACCGGACCGCTCGTCATCCCTTATTTTCTGGGGCTGCAGGCGATCGCTCCCGGCCCACAGCCGCCGGCATCGTTGGGCTCGCTCGTGCTCTCCACGCTCGTTCGCAACCTCGTGCTCCTCGTCCCTGCCACGGGCCTCGGCCTTCTCGTGGCGCGCCGGATCGGCCTCGGCGCGCCTTACCTCGAGAGCTGGCTCGACGGCGCGCCACGGCCGGCCGAGCCGGTGTCGTCGATCGTACGGCCGGCGCTCTTCTGGGCGGCGGTCACGGCGCTCGTCGCTTTCGGCGTCGACGCCATTTTCCAGCACGCGCTCGGCGTCGACTTCCCCGCGCCCGAGATCCACGCCCGCATCGACGTCGTCTGGTGGCGCAGCGGGCTGGCGAGCTTCTGGGCTCCGTTCGCGGAAGAGATCCTCGATCGTCTCTTCCTGCTCTCGCTCCTTGCGTGGCTGGGGATGAAGCTCTTCCGCGTCTCGGGAGAGGGACGCGGACGCGGGATCGCGCTCTGGGGCGCCAACGTGGCGACGGCCCTCTTCTTCGGCTGGTATCACATCAGCAACGAGCAGCTCTTCGCCGCCACCGTGCCGTCGATCGTGGCCTTGAGAACGGTGCTGATCATCCTGCCCGTGGGTCTCGCCTTCGGCTGGCTCTACATGCGCCGCGGCCTCGAGGCGGCGATCCTCTCCCATTTCGTGATCGACGTGATCGTGCACGTCGTGCGGCCCATCGTCGAGCCCTGGCTCGCCTGAGGCCGAGCCCCTGCCCATCCCCGCCGGGTCGCCGGCCCGCGAGGTTTCCCCGACAGAGGGTACGATTTCCGATACGGGCCGACGTCACCGGTAACCTCACCTACCAGATACCAGCGGCCTCCGATCTCGTGGTACCCTCGCGGGACTGAAGCGGGAATCGCTCGAAACGGGAGTCGCCGGGCCAACGCCCGCCTGGCGCAGGCGTTGCACTGGAGGGGGTCTATCGTGAAGAGAAAAGCTGTCTCTCTGCTCCTTCTGCTGCTCCCGCTCGCGGTCGCCGCGCGAGCCGGAGCGGCTCGCGGCGCGGTCGCGGACCCCCCGCGCGTCGCGAGCTTCGAGCTGCCCACCAGCACCGGGACCGTGGCGCTCGACGGCCTGCGGCAGAAGGTGGTGCTGGTCGATTTCTGGGCCTCGTGGTGCGGGCCCTGCCGGCAATCGTTCCCATGGCTGAGCGCGATGTCCGAACGCTACGGAGCGAGCGGCCTGGTGGTCGTCGCGATCAACCTGGACAAGAACCGGGAGCTGGCGCAGGCCTTCCTGCGCGAGTTTTCGCCGCCGTTCATCGTGGCCTTCGATCCGGCGGGAAAGACGGCCGAGGCGTTCGACGTCAGGGCCATGCCGTCGAGCTATCTGGTGAGCCGCACGGGACGCCTGGTGTACGCCCATGCCGGGTTCGACCGTCGGGACGCCGACGCCATCGAGACGCAGATCAAGGAGGAGATTTCCAAATGAAGAGCTCAGCGAAGTGGCTGCGGTTGATGATCGTCTTCGCGCTGCCCGTCCTCGCCGGTGGCTGCGCCACCGTGCGGCCCTGGGATCGCGATCTGCTCGCCGAGAAGCGGATGAGGTTCATCCCCAATCCCATGCTGCACGGCATCGACGAGCACATCTACTTCAGCAAAGAGGCCTCGATGGGCGGGCAGGACGTGAGCGGGGGAGGCTGCGGGTGCAACTAGAGCCGACGGAACAGACGGAGCCGAGGGAATCGGCGGAACCGGCGAGCTCCTCCTCGGCGCTCCGCGAGCGGCTGAGCGCGGCCGCGCTGGCGCTTCTCCTCGCGCCGGCGGCGGCGATGGCGGACTCGGCCGCGACCACCCAGATCGATTACACGACGCTGTTCTACGGCGAGCAGGGGCGGACCCAGGTGTTCGAGCCGATCGTCCGCGCCACGCGCCTGTTCGGCGACGGCCAGTCGATCTCCGCCCAGCTCGGGATCGACGTCATCACCGGCTCCTCGCCGAGCGGGGCGCTGCCGTCGGGCTCCGTCCAGACGGTGACCAGCCCATCGGGCCGGGACATCACCGTGCCCGCGGGCCAGATCCCGCTGACGAAGTTCGAGGACCACCGCTTCGGACTGGATGGCGAATGGCAGAAGCCCTGGGGAAGCTTCTTCACCTCGACGGTCGGCGCCCACGTCTCGCGCGAGAAGGACTACCAGTCGCTCGGCCTCAACGCCAAGGTCTCCGCGGACCTGATGCAGAGGATGGTCACCGTCACCGTCGGCGGCGGCTACAACGACGACAGCGTCTTTCCGGTAGGTGGCACGCCGATCGGATTGTCCGACGGCAGCGAGGTCTCCAAAGGGGCGAATTCCAAACGGGTGAAGAGCGTGCTGTTCGGCGTGTCGAGGGTGCTGACGCGCCGCTGGATCCTGTCCGTGGACGGCACGCGCACCTTCGAGAGAGGCTATCTGACGGAGCCCTACAAGGTGATCAGCCTCGTCAGCCCCTTCAACGGCCTGCCCGTGGGACAGTTGACGGACAACCGGCCGTCGAGCCGGACCCGGTCCTCGGCGCTCCTGAGCTCCGTGTATCACCTCCGGAACGACATCATCTACACCTCGTACCGCTATTACTGGGACACCTGGAGCGTGCGGTCGAACACGATCGATCTCAAGTACCGCCACGATCTGCGGGAAGGCTGGTACTTCGAGCCGCACGTCCGATACTACCGGCAGGGGGCCGCGAGCTTCTACACGATCGGCCTGTCCACCCAACTGGCCCCGCCGGAATACGCCACCGCCGACTACCGCCTCGGCCGGCTGACGACGCTGACGATCGGAGCGGATTTCGGCTTCCGCGTCGGCGACAACCCGTCGCAGTGGACCCTCCGCGCCGAATACATCCGGCAGAAGGGGGACGGCCTGGATCCGAACGCGGACGGCGTGCAAAGCAGTTTCGATCCGTCGCCGGCGATCAACACGGTCACGGCCGTCATCGGATATTCCTTCAATTTTTGAGGTCGACCGCATTGAGGACTACTTCGCCGGCCGCTTCGAGGCCATGGCGAGCCCGTGTACGGTGCTGATCGATACCGACGATCGGGACGCGGCCGCGGCGCTGGTCGAGATCGCGGCGCGGGAGGCGCTCCGCATCGAACGGAAATTCAGTCGCTACCGGACGGACAACCTGATCCATGAGATCAATCACGCCGCAGGACGGCCGATCGCGGTCGACGAGGAGACGGCGCAACTGATCAACTATGCGGCGACCTGCTGGGAGATGTCCGGCGGGCTCTTCGACGTCACCTCCGGCGTCCTGCGGCGCGTCTGGACGTTCGACGGCGGCCGCCGCGTGCCGGAGCGGACGGCGATCGAGCAGTGTCTCGAGAGCGTCGGCTGGCAGCGGGTCACCTGGCGGGATCGCACGCTGTCCATGCCCTCCGGAATGGAGATCGATCTCGGCGGGATCGGCAAGGAATATGCGGTGGATCGCGTCGCCGGGCTCCTCGCGGCGCGGACCACGGAATCGTTCCTGGCGAACTTTGGAGGCGACGTCTACGCCGGCGGCCCGCGGCGCGGCAACCGCACCTGGGGAGTCGGCATCGACGATCCGAGCCGCACGGGCAAGGCGGCCCTGTACCGGCTGGACGTCGCCCGCGCGGGCCTCGCGACGAGCGGCGACGCCCGGCGCTACGTGCGGTGGAAAGGCAAGCGGCTGGGCCACCTCCTGAATCCCAAGACCGGCTGGCCCGTCGCCGATGCGCCGCGCTCGGTGACGGTGGTCGCCCGCACCTGCCTGGAGGCCGGAACGCTCTCGACGCTGGCGTACCTGCAGGGACCCGGAGCGCGAGCGTTCCTGGAGGAGCAGAAGGTTCAGTTCTGGATTCTGTGAGCTCGCCGGCGCCGCCGACCGCGCCTCGACGCACCCGGGCCGGCCTGCCCGAAGATTGAAGGGGGAGGCCTTCCATCCCTGCGATACAGTTCCCCTCATGAGCCCCGCCGCCAAGCCCCCCCTCCGAGCCGAGGTCCGGTATGTCCTCGACGGCCTGAAGAGCGCGATCCGGATCCTCGGGTATACCGTCCGCGACATCGAGAAGAAGCTGGAGTACAGCTACGGATATCTGAGCCGGGTCTTCGCCGGGACGATCGAGCTCAAGATGGAGCACATCATCGACATCGCCAAGGCGCTGGAGGTCGATCCCGAGGAGCTGCTCGCGTTCGTCTATCCCACGCTCAAGGACCCGGCCAGCCCGGCCGCCTACGAGCTCTGGCAGCGGGTGGGCGGCCAGGCGCCGGTCGGCACGTTCGTCATCCGCAACGTCCACAAGGAGAGCGTCTCCGACGACGAGCTCGAGCGCGCCCTCCGGCGGACGCTCGGCCGCGTCCTCGGCGAGCTCTCGGGCCATCTCGTGGAGCCGCGCGCTGGAGCGGCGGACGAGGCGGCGCCGGCGCCCAAAGCCAAGAAGTCCCCAAAGCCGCCTCGAAAATCCTGATTCAGTTGTCAGAGAGAGGAAGGTTGCGCCGAGCCGTTTCCGGCCTGGCGCGGTCCGGTCAGCGTCGAGATGTCCCGGACGGAGCTTGCGTCCGGCCGCGGGAGCCTGGGACGGAGCCGGTCGAGCTCGCCCGCGTCTCCCCGAGCCTGACTCGCCCCGGCGCAACCCTGGCGCGCCCGGGTCAGGGTTGGCGTGGATCGTCTCGAGCTTGCCGGTGCCCGATTCAACCCGGAATGAGACCGCGCGAGCTCGAGGCGGTCCGCCGCGAGCTCGCGCGGACCCGCCCGGACCTTCGCCGGTCTGTCTCAAGCTTGCCGGCCCGGCTTCAACCTCGTGGCGAGACGTCCCAAGAGGAGCCGGACCAGGCTCAGGGCTGAATCTCAAATTGGGGTCTTGACGGCCCGGCCATACTGCCTATAATACAGCGTCGTGGTCGAAATGGCCACAAAAAATCCAAATAGTCGCAGAAGGATGGGCGGAAGAGGTTCTTCTGGAACCGCATCCGTCGGAAAGGAGGCGTGTGGGCTCGCGGGCGAGCCCGTCAGAGACGTTGCATGTGTTTTACGCGGTTTCATGCAGTACCGGCCTCGCGCGCCGGTCCAGGGGTGTTCCCTGGACGCGCCCGGGACCGGACCGCCCGGCTCAGGGAAGCCGGGTCAACCCCAGATGGCCTTTTCATTCAAAGGAGAAAGACATGGCCAAGCAGCAGACGCGGTATTCCGATTTCGTGACCGAGTGGGAGCATCTCCTCAACACCCTGGCGGGCAGCGCCGGCGATCTTCCGCACCTGGAGACGTCGCGGGCCAAGCTCCAGGGATTCCTGGACGAGGTGCGGTCGCTCGCCATGCAGCAGGACCTCCACACCGCCAACAAGCAGCTCGCCTCGCAGCAGTTGAAGGTCGCGCTGGCGAGCGGCAAGAAGCTGGCGACCTTCCTGCGGACGGGTCTGAAGGAGCATTACGGGAACCGGAACGAGAAGCTGGTCGAGTTCGGCATCCCGCCCTTCCGCCGCCGCAAGAAGGTTCCGGCGGCGCCCCAGCCGCCGGAGGTCCAGCCGCCGCCGACGGGTCCGTCGACGGGTCCGACCACGAGCCCGGCGCCAAAGCCCGTGGGGTAGGCCGGCACGGGTAGGAATCCGGGGGGCGCGCCAGAAGGGGCGCCTCCCTTTCTTGAGCGGTTGTGCGCTCTTTGACAACTGAATGACCGAATCCGCCAGGGACCGCCTCCTCGTCCCTGGCGTCCTTTTTGTCCCTCAGGTCCCTGGCTTCTCCTAGCCGGAGAGGAACAGCCCCTCGATCGTCCCCTGGATCTGCATCGCCGCCGCGTAGGGATCGGCGGCGTTGCGGATCGGCCGGCCGACGACGATGTAGTCGGCGCCGTTGCGCAGGGCCTGCTCGACGGTGACCACCCGCTTCTGGTCGTCCGCCGGGCGGTTCTCGGCCGGGCGGATGCCGGGGGTGACGATCAGGGGACCCGCTCCCAGGCTCTCGCGCAGGGCGTGCGCCTCCAGCCCGGAGGCGACGAGGCCGTCGCAGCCGATCTCGACCGCCCGCCGGGCTCGCGACAGCACCAGCTCGTGGACCTCCTCCTGGAAGCCCATCTCCCGCAGGTCCTCCTGGTTCAGGCTGGTCAGCACGGTGACGGCGAGGATCCTGAGATCCCCCTTCTCGCGGCAGGCCGCCTCCAGGATGGCGGTGCTGCCGGCGTGGACCGTGGTGAAGGTGATCGGCCACCGGCGGAGCTGGCGGACGGCGGCGCGGACGGTCTCGGGGACGTCGAAGAGCTTGAGGTCCGCGAAGACCTTCTTCTCGCGCTCGACCAGCCATTGGATCAGCTCGAAGTAGCCGCCGGTCGCGAAGAGCTCGAGACCCACCTTGTAGAACTGCACGGCGTCGTCGAGGGCATCCACCAGGCGTTTGGCCTCGTCGACGGTGGGCACGTCGAGCGCGAAGATCAGCCGATCTTCGGGAGGGATGGTCTTGGTGGAGAGGAAGAAGGGGTCGCCGGTCTCGGGGTGCTTCTTTTCGTCGAAAACATTGTCGAAGGTGCTCTGGGTCATGGGGGCCCTCCGAGGAGGCAACGCTAGCACAGACGCTTGCGGCTAAGATATCGGCACATGCTCGAACGCATCTTCCACGTCCGCGCGGCGGGCTCGACGCCGGGCCGCGAGGCCCTCGGCGGGCTGACGACGTTCCTCACGATGGCCTACATCCTGGCGGTCAACCCGGTCTTCCTGGTGGCGGCGGGGATGCCGCAGCAGGGGGCGATCGTGGCCACCGCCCTCAGCGCCGCCTTCGCGACGCTGCTGATGGCCTTCCTCGCCAACTACCCGATAGCGCTGGCGCCGGGGATGGGGATGAACGCCTTCTTCGCCTACGGCATCTGCCTCGGCGCGGGCGTGCCGTGGCCGGTGGCGCTGGGGATCGTCTTCTGGGCGGGGATCGTCTTCGTGGCGCTGACGGTGACCGGGGCGCGGCAGGTGCTGGTGCGGGCGGTGCCGGAGGTCATCAAGCTGGCGGGCGCGGTGGGGATCGGCCTGTTCATCGCCTTCATCGGCCTCCAGCACGGCGGCCTGGTGCGGGCGGACAGGAACACGCTGGTGGCGATCGGGGATCTGCGCTCGCCGGCCGCCCTGCTGACGCTCTTCGGCCTTGCGGTGACGCTCGCCCTGATGGCCGCCGGGGTGACCACGGCGATCTTCTGGGGGCTGGCGGCGACGCTGATCGCGGCGCTGGTCGCCGGGCAGGTGACGCCGCCGGCCGCGCTGGTCTCGCTGCCCGGCTTCGCGCTGCCGGGGCTGCACGTCGATCTCCTGGGAGCGTTGCGGCCGGGGTACCTGCCGCTGCTGCTGGTGATCCTCTTCTTCGCCCTCTTCGATACGCTGGGCACGCTGATGGGGCTGGCGCACCAGGCGGGCCTGCTGCGCGGCGGCGAGCTGCCGCGGATCGGCCGGGCGCTGGCGGCGGACGCTCTCGGGATGGTGGGCGGCGCGCTGTTCGGCACCTCGCCGGTGACCACCTACATCGAGAGCGGCTCGGGCGTGGCGGTGGGCGCGCGGACGGGGCTGGCGAGCGTGGTGACCGGCGCGCTGCTGCTCCTCTCGCTGTTCCTGACGCCGCTGGTGGGCCTGCTCAGCCACGCGGACGCCCACGGCCTGACGCCGGTCACGGCTCCCGCGCTGATCCTGGTGGGGACGCTGATGGTGCGCGCCGTCAGGGAGATCGACTGGTCGGACATCACGGAGGCGGCGCCGGCCTTCTTCACCGTGCTGCTGATGCCGCTCACCTTCAACATCTCGCACGGTCTGGCGGCGGGGATCGTGGCATACGCGCTGACCAAGCTGGCCGCCCGGCGCGGCGGCGAGGTGCACTGGCTGATGTACGCGCTGGCGGTGCTGTTCGTGCTGCGCTACGCCTTCCTGCCGACGTAGGGCCTCAGCGGCGCACCCCGTTCCTCTCCTGCAGCACCGCCTTGAGCTGGGCGGGATCGACCGGCTTGGTCAGGTGGAGATCGAAGCCGGCCTCCTTGGAGCGGCGGCGGTCCTCGTCGCCGCCGTAGCCGGTGACGGCGATCAGCTTGGCCGAGCGGGTGCTGGGGTCACGCCGCAGCTCGGCGGCCACCTCGAAGCCGTTCATGCCGGGGAGCCCGAGGTCGCAGAGCACCACCTCGGGGTGGAACTGGCGGGCGGCCTCGACGCCGTCCATGCCGGAGGCGGCGAGCTCGACCTCATGGCCGGACAGCTCGAGGAAGTCGCGCATGGTGAGGGCGGCGTCGGCGTTGTCCTCGACCACCAGGATCTTGCGGTGCGCGAACGCCTCCTGCGGCGCCCGCGGGGCTTCCTCGCCGGCCGCGGGCTCGAGCGGCAGCAGCAGCGAGAACTCGGACCCCTGGTCCCGTCCCTGGCTGCGCGCCTGGACCTCGCCGCCGTGCATCTCGACCAGGCCCTTGACCACGGCGAGGCCGATCCCCAGGCCGCCCTGGGAGCGGTCGAGGCTGTGGTCGCCCTGGGCGAAGACCTCGAAGACGTACGGCAGCTCTTCCGGGGGGATGCCGGCGCCGTCGTCGCGGACGGTGACCTCGGCCCGCCGGCCGTCGCCGCCGCGCGCGGCCCGCACGGCGATGCGGCCGCCCGCCGGCGTGAACTTGGCGGCGTTGTCCATCAGGTTGGAGAGGGCCTGGGAGAGCCGCAGGCGGTCGCCCCGTACCCGCAGCGGCTCGGCCGGCAGGGCGAGGTCGAGCGCGACGCCCGCCTCCGTCAGGGTCTGCCGGTAGCCTTCCGCCGTGTCGTGAACGAGCTCGGTCAGGTCCAGGCCCTCGCACTGCAGCTCGACCTCGCCGCGGGTGACGCGGGAGGCTTCGAGCAGGTCGTCGATCAGCATCGCCTGGTGGAGGACCTGCCGCTCGGCGGCGTCGATCGCCCGCCGGGTGGTCTCGTCCCCCTCGCCCTTCATCCGCAGCACCTCGAGAGCGTTGCTGATCGTTCCCAGCGGGTTGCGCAGCTCGTGGGCGAGCATCGCGAGCAACTCTTCCTTGGCCTTGTCGGCGCGCTCCAGCGCCGCGCGCTTCTGCGACAGCCGCAGGGTGACCTCCTCGAGCTTGGCCTCGCTGAAGCGGGCCCGCTGGAGCTGCGCCAGCATCCAGTCGATCCGCTCGTCGGGCGAGCGGTCGCCGAGCACCATGTCGGGCGGCTCGTAGAAGGCGTTGGGGCAGATCTGGTCGCCGAGCACGGCGAGCGGATGGGTGTGCAGGGCGTTCTGGATGGCGTCGGCGGAGGCCCCCTCGCGGGAGTAGCGGCAGAGGGCGCAGGTGCGGCTGCCGGCGAGGAAGCGGTTGAGGTGGGCCTCGTACTCGGTCAGCCGGTCGGCGCCGGCGGTCCCCTCGAGCACCCAGCCCATGTTCCAGGTCGCGCGCAGGCCGGAGAAGTCGTCGTCGAGCGCCTGCTGCTCCGCCTGGCGCAGGAGGTCCATCATCGCGCCGGGATCGAAGCGGCCGTCGGGAAGCCAGCTCTCCCGCTGGGTCAGGAAGACGAGGGCGCCGCGGTCGCACTCGGCCCGCACGTCGACCCCCGCGTCCTGCAGGGCGCGCTCCAACCGACGCCCGCTCGTGGCATGCCCGACGAAGAGGCAACGCTCGCCCACCGCGAGCCCCGCCTTGAAGTAGGGGATCAGCGCCGCCGCCTGCTCGGCCGCGCTCTGGTAGATCAGACAAAGGTGGTCGCCCTGCCGCAGGCGGGCGATCCGCCGCTCCAGTTCACCGTCCACGAAAACGTCCTCCGGCGGAGAGGTGAGACCCGGTGGATCGCTGGTCTCAAGGCCTCGGAAGCTGTCCACTCATCTCGATCGCGCCAATCGCGCGCTCTCCGCGCCACATCCCGCATTCATCCTTGAGCGCCGCGCACACAGATTCGCGGTCGCCCGATCGGAATTGCAAGATCCATGCACGGGTTGGGTGGGAAAATCGAAGAAGCGAAACGGCCGGGAGCGGAGGGAAGTGCGGGCTTGAAGCGCGACGGGAGACGCGCGAGCGGCGGCCGGGAGAGGGCGGTCCCCAGGAGGACCGCCCGTCTCAGCTCGGCTCTTCTCCGGGCTCGGGTCCGGCGGGCGGCGCCGGCGAGACCGCGTTGTGGAGGTAGCGGACCAGCTTGTGGAAGCCATCGAGCATCTCGCTCAAGGCCTGCTCCTCCTGCGGCGGAAGCTGCCGGGTGAGGCCGAGGATCCGGTAGACGCTGAGACCGCTCGCGCCGCCGCCCTCCCGGGCTCCTTCCAGTGCGTCCTGGCCGAAGACCTGCCAGCTCTCGCGCAGGGCGCCGGGCCGGCGGATCGCCTCCGGGCGCTCGTTGACGATCTGGAGCGCGTTGTGCAGATCGTTGAGGTCGCACTCCAGGGACGCCAGGATCTTCTCCAACGTGTCGAGCGACGGCTTCTGCTTGCCGGTCTCATAGGCGGAGAGCATCGCCTTCGTGATCCCCGCGGCATCGGCGACCTGGTACTGCCTCTTCCCCTGGCGGTCGCGAAGCCAGCGGAGAGCCCTTCCCAGTCCGTTGAAGATTGACATGGGCGGAAATGTAGCGTTTCCGAAGCCCGCTGGCAAGCACAAACTTATGTGGATCAATGACTTGGAGCGAAGAAAAAGATTCTGTAAGGCCGTATCTTTGTTCTGTTGCGAGGTGCTTTTAATTCTGGAGGGTTGTTGCATCCGGTAATATTTGTCCTATAATCACCTCGAATTTCGCGTCGTAGGTGCCCGAATCCGACGACGGGGCGAAGAGGGGGAACCTGGAAAGTGATGCCGGAAGAT
The DNA here is from genome assembly GCA_036402955.1 of Thermoanaerobaculia bacterium. Lineage (GTDB taxonomy): Bacteria > Acidobacteriota > Thermoanaerobaculia > Multivoradales > UBA5704 > DATARR01. The sequence continues at coordinate 68,524 of DASWRX010000371.1, read as the reverse complement.
CATCCCGACGCGCAGCTCCTCGAGCGCTTCATGCGCAACGCGGTGGACGCGCCGGAGCGCCGCCGGGTGGTGCGCCACCTGCTCGCCGGCTGCGCGCGGTGCGGCACGGTGACGCGGCGCCTCTGGAACCTCGGCGAGGCCGGAACCAACGTGGAGATGGACTTGGGAATGGAGAACGGAATGGACGGAATGGACGGAATGGAAGAACCGCTCGATCAGACCGCGGCGGACGGCCGCGAGCCGGACCCCGAGGAGCTCCGCTCGCGGGCCGCGGCATACCATCGCCAGGCCGTGGAGATCGTGGAGGCGGGGCGCGCGGCGGAAGCGCTCCCGCCGCTCCAGCGGGCGCGGCGTCTCTATCAGAAGCTGGGGGACGGGCCGAACCTCTACCGGCTCCGCCGTCTCGAGGGGAGGATCGGCGAAGCCCTGGGGGCGTCGGGGGAGGCGGAGACCGCGTTCGCCGACGCGCGCCAAGGCTTCATCCTCGAAGGTCTGGGGGGCGAGGCGGCCGAGGCCCTGCTGGACCTCGCGATCCTCTACGCGCGGCAGGGGCGCACCGCCGAGATCCGCGTCCTGGGAGAGAATTTGCTCCCCATTCTCCGCACCCGCGATCTGCGGCAGGGCGTCGGGGCGGCGCTGCTCTTCTTCCAGCGTCTGGCCGAGACCGGTTACGCCACCCTGGAGGCCCTCACCGAGATCTCCCGCTACGTGGCCCCGGAGGTGGAGACGAGGCGGTGAGGGGGTTGCCGGCGCTGGTACACTCATCCTGGTGAGTGAAGCCTCGTTCCCTTCTTCTTCCATCCTGTCTCAGGCCACCGCGCAGGCGCTCGAGCTCCCCAGCCTGCTGGCCGTGGTCTCGCGTTTCGCGGCGAGCGATCTGGGGCGCGAGCGCGCGCTGGCGCTGCGGCCGTTCGAGCAGGAGGGCCCGCTACGGGCCCAGCGCACCCTCTTTGAGGAGGCGTCGCGGCTGACCGGCGAGCGGGCCCTGGTGCCGGACTTCGACGTCCCTTTGGGAGACCTGCTGACCCGGATCGCCACCGGCCGGCCGCCGGTGGAGGGAATCGACCTCGTGCGGCTGGCGGACCTCGGCCGCGCCACGCGGACCGCGGCGGCGCGCATCCGCGAGGCGGTCCCGCCCTGCCCGGCCTTGGAGGCGCTCGCCCGCGAGCTGCCGGAGGTCGATCCGCTGCTGAAGAAGATCGAGCGCATGCTCGACCGCCGGGGGGAGGTGCGGGAGGACGCGAGCCCGCGGCTCGCCGCCCTGCGCCGGCAGATCCGCACCCTGCGCGACCAGATCTACCGCGACCTGGGCGACTTCGTCTCCACCCACAAGGACGAGCTCTCCGAGGAGACGATCCCGATGCGCGGCGGCCGGCTGGTCGTGGTGCTCCAGTCCGGCGCGCGCGGCCGCAGCGGCGGCCTCGTCCACGGCCGCTCGGCCACCGGCCGGAGCTTCTACTTCGAGCCGCTGCACGTGGTGGAGACCAACAACACCCTGCAGCAGTCGGTCGAGGACGAGGAGGCGGAGCGCCGGCGCATCCTGATCGAGCTGATCGACGCCGCGCGGGCCGCCCTCCCCGCCCTGCGCGAGCACTCGCGGTTCCTGGGCGAGCTCGATCTTCTGCAAGCGTCGGTGCGCTTCGGCGACCGCTGCGGCGCCGCGCTCCCCGAGATCGGCGCGCGGCACGACCTGAAGCTCCTCCTGGCCCGCCACCCGCTGCTCGACCCGTGCCTGGCCGAGATCCGCGAGGAGGCGCTGGGGCAGGCGGGGCACTCGGGGGACATCGTGCCGCTGCACGTCGAGCTCGGCCATGAGCGGCGCATCCTGGTGATCACCGGCCCCAACGCGGGCGGCAAGACGGTGTCGCTGAAAACCACGGGCATTCTCGCTCTCATGGCCCAGTGCGGGCTGCCGATCCCGGCCGCGCCCGGCAGCCGGGTGCCGTTCCTCTCCCGGCTGGTGGCGACGGTCGGCGACGAGCAGGACCTGCTCGCCGACCGCTCCACCTTCAGCGGCCGGCTGCTCCGCCTCAAGGAGGCGTGGGAGTGGGCGGGGCCGGACAGCCTCGTCCTCCTCGACGAGCTGGGCTCGGGGACCGATCCGGAGGAGGGCGCCGCGCTCGCCGAGGCCCTGCTCGAGGGGCTGCTCGAGAAGGGGAGCCTGGGGGTGATCACCACCCATCTCGCCCAGCTCGCCGCGGCGGCGCTCGAGCTTCCGGGGGCGTCGTGCGCGGCGATGGAGTTCGATCCCGCCACCGGCCGTCCCACCTTCCGGCTGGTCCCCGGGCCGCCGGGAGCGAGCGAGGCCCTGGCGCTGGCCCGCCGGCTCGGGTTGCCGGCCGAGTGGCTGGACCGGGCCGAGGCGCGGCTGGGCACCGAGCACCGCGACCTGCGCCGGCTGATCGCCGAGGTGGAGCGGGCGCGCCAGGAGCTGGCGGAGACGCGCGAGAGCCTGGAGACCGAGCGCGCGGACGCCGAGAAGCTCGCCCGCCGGCTGGCCGGGGAGCGGGCGGCCCTGGAGGAGGAGCGCCGGAACGTCTCCGGAAAAATGCGGGCCGAGCTGGAGCAGTTCCGCCGCGACACCACGGAGCGCCTGCGCCGGGAGGAGGCCCGCCTGCGCGAGCGCTTCGAGGAGGGCCGGCGCAAGGGGCTGGCCGCCGAGGCGGTAGAGAGCCTGTTCGCCGAGGCGCCGGCGTTCGCCGGGGAGGCGCCGGCGGCCGGCGGGCCGCTGGTGGTGGGCGAGCCGGTGCGGCACCTGGGTCTCGGCTGGCAGGGGACGCTGGAGAAGCTGGAGGACGGCCGCGCGGAGGTGCTGGTGCGCGGCAAGCGGGTGCGCTGCCGTCCGGAGGAGCTGGGACCGGCCGGCGGCGCGGTCCCCCGGAAGGAGCGCGAGGCGGCGCCCCGCGAGGCGCGGCCCATCTCCCGCCTCAGCGGGCGCGGCGACCTGGACGAGGCCGCCTCGGTGCCGCCCGAGATCAACCTGATCGGCCAGCGCGTCGAGCCGGCGCTCGATCAGCTCGATGCCTACCTCGACCAGGCGCTCCTCGCCTCCCGCAGGGAGGTGCGGGTCGTCCACGGCCATGGCTCCGGCCGGCTCCGGCAGGCCGTGCGCGAGCACCTGCGGCGGCACCGGGGGGTCTCCGACATCCGGTCGGGCGCCCCCAACGAGGGGGGGGACGGCGCGACGGTGGTGACGTTTCGCGGGGCCTGACCCATGCCTCTCGGCAACGTCCACATCACCCCCCAGCTCGTGCAGGCGGTGCGCGACGCGATCGACATCGTGGCCATCGCCTCCGACCACACCCGCCTGCGCAAGGCGGGGCGGCGGTATTCGGGGCTCTGCCCGATCCACAAGGAGAAGAGCCCCTCGTTCAGCGTCGATCCGGTGCAGGGGCTCTTCTACTGCTTCGGCTGCGGCGCCGGCGGCGACGCCATCAAGCTCCACATGCTGACCACGGGGGACGACTTCCCGGCGGCGATCGAGAACCTGGCGATGCGCTACGGCATCCCGCTGCCCAGCCGGACCGAGGCGCGCTTCGCCGGCGGCCAGCCGGAGCGCGACATCGAGGGGGCCCTCCAGGCGGCGGCCGGGTTCTTCCGCGACCAGCTCCGCAAGTCCACCTTCGCCCGCGACTACCTGGACAAGACGCGGCGCATTCCGCCGGAGCTCGTCGAGCGCTTCGGCCTCGGCTACGCCCCGGACGGGTACAAGAACCTCCTCCCCGCCCTGCATCCCAAGGTGCCGCAGGCGGACCTCGAGGCGGCGGGTCTCATCGCCCGTTCCGAGCGGGGGGACCTCTACGACCGCTTCCGCCACCGGTTGATGTTCCCCATCCACAACCAGGCCGGCCGTCTGGTCGGCTTCGGCGGCCGCACTCTGGGGGACGACAAGGCCAAGTACGTCAACACCAGCGAGACCGACCGCTTCCACAAGGGGTCCCTCCTCTACGGCCTGCACCTCGCCAAGCGCGAGATCCGGGAGACCGGCCGGGCGGTTCTCTGCGAGGGGTACTTCGACGTCATCGCCACCGTGGCCTGCGGCCTCGAGGGGGCGGTCGCCGGAATGGGCACCGCGCTCACCCCCGAGCAGGCCAGGCTCCTCTCGCGCTACGCCGAGGAGGTGGTGGTGGCCTACGACGGCGACAGCGCGGGCGAGAACGCCTTCCGCCGCTGCCTGCCGCTGCTGCTCGCCGAGGGTCTCGGAACGCGGCGGGCGCGCTTCCCCGGCTCGCACGATCCGGACTCCCTCCGCCTGGAGGAGGGGGAGGAGGCCGTGCGCGCGGCGGTCGAGAAGGCGGAGGACGCGGTCACGGCCGAGCTCGACCGCCTGATCCCTGCCAACGCGGCGCGCGAGCCGCGGGCGCAGGCCAAGGCCGCGACCGAGGTCGGCGAGCTGCTGCGGCCGATCCACGACGCCATCCTCCGCTTCAGCTATGGGCGCATCGCCGCCGGCCGGCTGGGGATCCCGGTCGAGATGCTGGCCCGCCGCATGGGTGGAGGGGGCGAGCGGAACGACGACCGGACCCACCGGAACGATCGGGGCCGCCCGGACGACCGGACGCCGCCGCAGCGCCCCGCCGGCCCCATCCCCCTCTCCGAAGGCGGCCCGCGGCTCGTCCGCAGCCTTGAGGAGCAGGTGCTGGACCAGCTCCTCCAGGAGGAGGACCGGTCCCAGATTCCTCCCCCGGGGGAGCTCCCTCTGCCGGAGGTCTTCCACGACACCGAATGCAGGAATATTTACGAGGCCTTCTGCGCTCTATATGCAGGAGCCGGTACCCCTCCGGACTTCCAGATGGTGAAGTCCAGGCTGGGGGAGGCCGAGGGAACGGTTGCCCGACTGGCGAAAATCATGCTAGAAAGGGAGGTTGCCTCCGGAAGGATCGGGCTTCTGGAGTCCCTCGACAATTTGGCCGACCGCTGGCGGCGCCAGCGGACCAAGGAACTGCACGGAGAGATCAACGAGGCGCAGCGCAAGGGGGATCATGCGCTTTTGGACCGCCTCGTGGAAGAGAAGACACGGTTGAGCCGCAGCTTGCACCGGGGGTCCCGGCAGGGCGCGAACACGGGCTCGAAAGAGCCTTTTCCGCGTTCCTGAGCCCGGGCGGAAGCTGAGAGGAGAGTAAAAAATTGGCGATTTCCAGTCTAGCACCCGTCGAGGAGAAGTACAGCTCGGTCAAGCAGCTCATCGAGCTGGGCAAGGAGAAGGGCTACCTTCTTTACGACGAGATCTACGAGATGCTGCCGGAGGAGGTGGTCAGCCTCCCGGACGAGCTGGATGAGATCTACCTGCGGTTCTCCGATCTCGGGGTCGACGTCATCGACCGGCCCGAGCGCTACCAGAACCGTGACGATTTCGAGTCCAGCGCCAGCGAGTTCGACAAGAAAGAGGACGAGACGACGGAATTCGGTCTCGCCACCCACGAGAAGACGAACGACCCGGTGCGCATGTACCTGCGCGAGATGGGCACCGTCCCCCTGCTCGACCGCGAGGGGGAGGTCGAGATCGCCCAGCGCATCGAGCAGGGCGAGTGGATGATCTACGAGGCGCTGTGCGAGAACCCGGTGGTGTTGCGGGAGCTCCTGCGCCTCAACGAGATGGCCGCCAAGGACAAGCGGATCCTCCGCGAGCTGGTGGCCGCCGATCCCGACGAGCCGCTCGATCCCAAGGCCGCCGACCGCATCAAGGGCAACCTCAAGATCTTCGAGCAGATCGCGGCCAACGACCACGAGATCAGCGAGCTGCGCAAGCGCCAGAAGCGCTGCAAGCCGGACGGCGAGAAGTACCTGGAGATCGAGCGCGAGATCGACCGCCTGGTCGCCAAGATCGCCAAGGACATCCGCACGGTCGATTTCAGCGTGCAGACCCGCAACCGGCTGGTCGACTTCCTGAAGGACATCGACAAGCAGTTCTCCCGCTTCGAGCAGGACATCAAGCGGGCGCAGACGGCGCTCAAGCGCGAGACCAACGACGAGCTCAAGGCGCTCCACCGCCGGCGGATCGAGAAGTACCGCGGCAACCTGCGCGAGCTCGAGGAGCGCTACGGCACCACCCACGCGGAGATCGCCTCCACGATCAACAAGATCCGGCTGGGCGAGGCGACCTGCGAGCGGGCCAAGGAGGAGCTGATCGTGGCCAACCTCCGGCTGGTGGTCTCGATCGCCAAGAAGTACACCAACCGCGGCCTGCAGTTCCTCGACCTGATCCAGGAGGGGAACATCGGCCTGATGAAGGCGGTGGAGAAGTTCGAGTACCGCCGCGGCTACAAGTTCTCGACCTACGCGACGTGGTGGATCCGGCAGGCGATCACCCGCGCCATCGCCGACCAGGCGCGGACGATCCGCATCCCGGTCCACATGATCGAGACGATCAACAAGCTGACCCGCACCAGCCGCTCACTGGTGCAGGAGCTGGGCCGCGAGCCCACGGCGGAGGAGATCGGCGAGCGCATGGACCTGCCCGCCTCCAAGGTGCGCAAGATCATGAAGATCGCCCAGGAGCCGATCTCGCTCGAGACGCCGATCGGCGAGGAGGAGGATTCGCACCTCGGCGATTTCATCGAGGACAAGAACGCCGTGTCCCCCATCGACTCGGTGATCTTCGCGAACCTCAAGGACCAGACCCGCAAGGTGCTCAAGACCCTGACGCCGCGCGAGGAGCTGGTGCTCAAGATGCGCTTCGGCGTCGGCGACGGCTCCGAGCACACCCTGGAAGAGGTGGGCCGGTCGTTCAACGTCACCCGCGAGCGCATCCGCCAGATCGAGTCCAAGGCGCTGCGCAAGCTGCGTCACCCCAGCCGGGCGACGAAGCTCAAGCCGTTCCTGGACAACACGGTATAAGACCAGTCCCGGTTCGTAGGGGCGCAGCATGCTGCGCCCCTACCTTCGCGACAGCGGACCGGCGGTCCGTTGACACCCGGCGGGCGGTCCGCCTAGAATTCCGCCTCCCGGGTCAAGCCCGGACGATTCTTTCCACGTTCCTCGGTAGCTCAACGGTAGAGCGTTCGGCTGTTAACCGAAATGTTGGGGGTTCGAATCCCTCCCGAGGAGCCACTTCCCCTTCCGTCAGACCAGCTTCTGATACCGCGCCATGAAGCGCCGGTCGATCCAGTCCTTGAGCCGCCAGGCCCAGAGGCTGTGGGAGACGACGCCTCTGTAGTCGAGGAGAGCGAAGCCGTCGCCCGTGTTCAGGATGGAGAGGAATCCCTTCTGGGGCTCGTAGCGGGGCGGCTCGCCATCCTGGAGCGCCGTTTTCAGGCTCTCCCAGAGGACCGGACCCTCCCGTACCGCGTAGACGCCGGCCTTCGGAGTCTCCGGGTGATTTGCCAGGGTCCCGCAGTCGCCGGCGGCGAAGATGTTGGGGGCGCCCAGGGAGCGCAGCGCCTCGTCCGTCAGCAGGAACCCCCGCTCGTCGAGCGGCAGCCCCGAGCCCTGGAACAGCGGCCAGGCCACGGCGCCGGTCAGCCAGACGGTGAGGCGGGAGGGCACCGTCCCGCCGTCCTCGGTCTCCACCTCATCGGGACGGACCGCCTGCACCCGCTCCCCGGTCCGGACCTCGATCCCGCGCTCCACCAGGATGCCGGCGGCCCGCTCGCGGAAACGATCGCGGTAGCCGGAGAGGATGCGCTCGCCGGAGTCCAGGATGGTGATCCGGCGTGCCCGCCCGGCCTTTCGCATCACGGCTTCGATCGCGAGCGAGATCTCGACGCCCGCCGCGCCGCCGCCGACCACGGCGAAGGGGATGGAGCCGTTCTCGCAGGCGAGCTCCTGGAGCCGGTGGCGGAGGGCGACCACCCGCTCGATCGGCTTGATCCGTTGCGCCTCGCCGGCCACCCGCGGCGCGTCGATGCCGGCCGTGTTGGAGCCCACCCCGAACGAGACCACGTCGTACGGGACCTCCCATACCCCCTCCGCCGTCTCGATCTTTACCCGCCGTTCTCCGGGCTCCACTCCCACGGCCCGGCCGGCGACGAAGCGCCCTCCCGTCCGCCGCACCAGGTCCGGCACCCGGACCGCGATCTCCTCCTCGCGGTAGGTCTCCTGGAGATAGCCCGGCACCATCCCCGAGTAATGGTGCAGGGGGCCCAGGGAGACCACCGACAGCTCCACCTCCGGCAGCGGCTCCAGGATCAGCCGCCGCAGGATCTCCAGGTGCGCGTGCCCGGCTCCCACCAGCAGGAGCCGCTTCATGCGTCGGAAAGGATGCGCCGCAACAGGAGCACCAGGCCGGCGGTGGCGGCGAGGAGGATCATCGGCCGCATCCAGCGGCTCCACCAGCTCCGGGCGGGCGGCGGAGCGGTGCCCTGGCTGAGCTCGGCGGGCTGCCAGGGATAGCTCAGCAGGGCGTCGCCCAGAGCCTGGAGGTCGTAGGAGGGGGCGGTCAGGGTGTCGGGGCCGGCCACCAGGCGGACCGGCTCCTCCGTCTCGGGCCAGACGAAGAGGAGGATGTCGCGCCGGCGCCAGAGCGCTGCGCCGAGACCGGAGAGCGGCGGGTTTTCGCCGTCGTGGACGCTCACTTCGAGGACGGACGGCGCGTGGCCGGGCAGCGGCAGCCACCCACGGCAGGGGAGGGGGGGCTGGGGACGGCACTCCCAGGTCTCGCGGACCAAGGTGGGCCGCTCCCTCCGGCGGACCTCCCGGGCCGGCGTGGTGGCCGGCTCCAGATAGCGCAATCCCACGGCACGCCGCAGCGGCGCGGCCGGCGCCGTGAGCTCGACCTGCGACAGCGGCAGGCCCGGCTCGGGCAAGTGGATCTCCACCGAGCTGTCACCCGACCGGCGGCCGCCTCCCTGCAGGCGAAGGTTCCACTCCTGGACGGCGGCGGCGGGGTCCTCCGGCGACCAGCGCTGGAACGGGATCTGGCGGTCCCCCGCCATCACCCGCAGGTTGCCGAGGTCGGCCCGCGCCGCACGATAGACGAGGGCCGGCAGCTCCAGGCGGACCAGCGAGCCGGGCTTCGCCGCGGGGGCTGCGACGCGCCACGAGCCGGCGAGCCGGCGGCTCTCCCCCAGGCGGACGGACGGGGCGGTCGCAGCGGCCGGCAGGTCGGGCAGGCCGCGCTCGCTCTCGGGGCCGGGCTCCAGCCAGATCGTCCGGGTTCCCGCGGGAGGCGGCTCCGCCCGCCGGAGGCCCGCCAGCGTGACGCCGCCATAGGCCAGCGTGTGCTTCCCCGGCTCCTCGGCGTGGAAGAGCACCGTCTGCACGGCGAGATCGACGGCGTAGGTGGCGAGCCGCGGCCGGGCTCCCGAGCCGTGGAGCTCGAGACGGAGGACGGCGCCGGCCACCGGCTCCGGCCCGGCCGCGATCGGGTGGCGCGTCCGCCCGCCGCCCCCCGGCGGCTGCCAGACCCCTTCGGTCACGGGACGCCAGCGGGCATCCCGCGGCGCATCGAGGCGGTATCCCACCACCCCCTTGCCGTCGATCTCGACGGTGAGACGCCGCACGGTCTGTCCGGCGGCCGGCAGCGCCAGGGTGCAGAAGGTGGCGCCGGGCGGACCCGGCTCACACTGGATGCTGGAGCTGGCGACCGACAGCGTCGGGCTGGTGACGGCCTCCACCTCGGCCGCCGAGATCCGGGGCGACTCCGCCCGGCGCGGCCAGTGGAGGCGAAGATAGCGATCTCCGGCCGCCGGATAGGAGACCGCGATCTTCCCAACGGTTTCGCCAGGGGACGGCTTGCCTGCGAGCGGCCGCCAGAGCGCGCCGTCCGGGCTGCTCTCGACGCGATCGGGGAAAGGCAGGGGGGAACGGACCGAAGTCAGGAAGAGGCGTTCGTGAGGGAGCGGATCAGGGCCCACGTCGACCACCAGCAACCAGCCGTCCCCGGCCGGCTGCGGATGGAACGAGTCGACCGGCCGGCGCTCGCCGCGGGGGGCGGCGGGCTCGATCCGCAGGGGGACCTCGCCGCCCGTAGGGGAGATCACACGGAGGTCTGCGCCTCCGGGAGCCAGGTGCCGGACCGCGGCGAGGTCGAGAGGCACCTGCACCCAGCCCGGGGAGGGAATCTCGACCTGGCGGGTGTAGTGAAAGCCCTGGACCTCGGCCCTGGCCACGGTGGCCAGACCGGCCGCCAGCGTGAAGACGAGCGCCAAGGGGATCGCCTTCGCGGCTGGAGGAGTCATCGAGCTTTCGGGAAGGTGGAGGGTCCCGGGCGAGGCTCCCGCCCTCTGGGGGCGCGCCGGACCGGAGAGATAGAGCCTCCAACAAAGAGATGCCACGAGTTTAGCACGGAGCGCCCGATCTCTATACGCTCTGGGCGCGATGATCGTCCACCAGCTTCTCCACGACCGACGGGTCGGCCAGGGTGGTGATGTCGCCCAGCTCCTCGTACTCACCGGAGGCGATCTTGCGCAGGATGCGGCGCATGATCTTGCCCGAGCGGGTCTTGGGGAGCCCGGTGACGATCTGGATGCGGTCCGGCGTCGCGAAGGGACCGATGACGTGGCGCACCTGCTCCTTGAGAGCGCCGACCAGCTCCTCGCGGTCCACGGTCTCGTACTCCGGCGTCGGGTGTACGTAGGCGAAGATGCCCGTCCCCTTGATGTCGTGCGGGAAGCCCACCACCGCGGCCTCGCCCACCGCCTCGTGGGCCACCAGCGCGCTCTCGACCTCCGCCGTCCCCAGCCGGTGCCCGGAGACGTTCAGCACGTCGTCCACGCGGCCGGTGATCCAGTAATAGCCGTCCTGGTCGCGCCGGCAGCCGTCGCCGGTGAAGTAGAGGCCGGGAAACTGGGAGAAATAGGTGTCGCGGAACCGTCGGTGGTCGCCGTAGATCGTGCGCGCCTCCCCCGGCCAGGTGCCCCGCAGGCAGAGGTTGCCCGAGACATCGTTGCCCACCAGCTCCTGGCCCTTCTCGTCCACGATCACCGGCCGGACGCCGAAGAACGGCAGCGTCGCCGAGCCCGGCTTGCAGGGGGTGGCGCCTGGCAGCGGCGTGATCATGATCCCGCCGGTCTCCGTCTGCCACCAGGTGTCCACCACCGCGCACCGCCCCTCGCCCACCACGTCGTGGTACCAGAGCCAGACCTCCGGGTTGATCGGCTCGCCCACCGAGCCCAGGATGCGCAGCGAGGCGCGGCGGTACTTCTTGACCCACTCGTCGCCGGAGCGGGCGATCGCCCGGATGGCCGTCGGCGCCGTATAGAAGATGTTGATCCCGAGGTCGTCAATCATCCGCCAATAGCGCCCGGGGTCCGGATAGGTGGGGATCGACTCGAACATCACCGTCGTCGCGCCGTTCGTCAGCGGTCCGTAAAGGATGTAGCTGTGGCCGGTGACCCAGCCGATGTCGGCGGCGCAGCAATAGATGTCGCCCGGGTGATAGTCGAACACGTACTTGTGGGTCGTCGCGGCATAGACGAGATAGCCGGCGGTGGTGTGGAGCACGCCTTTGGGCTTCCCCGTCGAGCCCGAGGTGTAGAGGATGAAGAGCGGGTCCTCCGCGGCCATCCACTCGATGGGGCAGGTCGAGCGCTGCTTCACCGTCTCCTCCTCCAGCCACAGGTCGCGGCCGGTCCGCATCGGCACGCCCTTCTCCGTGCGGCGGACGACGAAGACCTTCTCGACGATCTCCAATCCCTCGACCGCCTGGTCCACGGTCGCCTTGAGCGGGATGCGCCGGCCGCCGCGCAGCCCCTCGTTGGCGGTGAACACCACCTTGCAGCCGGCGTCCAGGATGCGGTCGCGCAGCGACTCGGCCGAGAAGCCGGCGAAGACCACCGAGTGGACGGCGCCGATACGGGCGCAGGCGAGCATGGTGTAGGCGAGCTCAGGGATCATTGGGAGGTAGATGCAGACCCGGTCCCCCTTCTTCACGCCGTGGGCGAGCAGGACGTTGGCGATGCGGGCGACGTTGTGCTTGATCTCGCGGAAAGAGATGTACCGATAGTCGCCGGGCTCGTCGCCGGCCCAGATGATGGCGGTCTGCTCGCCGCGCTCTGGGAGGTGGCGGTCGACGCAGTTGTAGCAGGCGTTGAGGCGGCCCCCGGAATACCAGGAGAAATCCACCTCCTTCGGGTCCACGTCCATGATGTTGCGGGGCGGGTGATACCAGTCGAGGATCCCGGCCGCCTCGCGCCAGAACTCCTCGGGCGCCTCGATCGAGCGCCGGTACATCTCCTGATACTCCGCTAGGCTCTTGACGTAGGCGCGCTCCGCGATCTGGGGCTTGACGGGGATCATGGGCTGGCTTCCTCCGCGACGGTTGGCGACTCCTGGACGGTGGGAATTCTATACCGGGGGCGCCTGAAGGGTTCGACCTGATTGCATGGGCCTGGCCCGGCGGGTAAAATGATCTTACCGGAGTCTTACCTCTGGAGAAGCCATGGCCAAATCCTCAGCCCGTTCCCAGACGACGCGACTTTCCACGAAGGGGCAGCTCATCCTTCCGAAGGAGATCCGGGAGCGTCTCGGCTGGACCGCGGGAACGGACCTCCTCGTCGAAGACCGTGGGAATTCGGTGATCCTGCGCCGCGCCGAGGCCCTTCCCGCGACGACGCTGAAGGATCTCGTGGGCTGCGCCGGATACAAGGGCCCTGCCCGCAGTCTCGAGGAGATGGAAGCCGGTATTGCCCGCGGTGCTCGGGAGCACCGGTGATCGCGCTCGACACTAACGTCATCGTCCGGGTCGTGACGGCGGACGATCCCGGACAGCTCAAAGCCGCGCTGGAAATCTTCGAAGCCGATCGCCTCCGCATCTGCAAAACGGTCCTCCTCGAGACCGAATGGGTGCTGAGGTACAGCTATAACCTCGATCCGGAATCCATCCGCGACGTCTTCCGTAAGCTCTTGGGTTATCCCCGGATTCAATTCGAGGATCGGGAAGCCGTGCTGCGGGCGCTCATGCTTGTCGAGCGGGGCCTGGATTTTGCGGATGCCCTCCACCTTTCCTCCAGCGGAGAGGCCGAACGATTCGCCACCTTCGATCGGCCACTCGCCAAGGCCGCTCGCGGCTTGGAGGATGGCCCAGTCGTCGAGCTGCTGGGGCCGCCCTCCTAGCCAGTCCCCTTGACGTTCTTTCCAGTCAGAAAACGCCTCCTCCCATTGAATGCAGTACCACCTTGCGGCTCTCCTTCCCGGGAGCCGCGTCAAAGGAGGCATTATGCGACCCGTTCGTGTCCTGAGCTCGTTGTTGCTGTTCCTCGCCGTCCCCTCTCTCCTGTTTGCCCAGCGCCCCCTGACCGGGGAAGTCCGTGTCAGCGCCGACTCGCGGGAGCTTCAGCAGTTCCCCCACTTGGCGACGAACCGAGCGGGCCAGTTCGTGGTGACCTGGGTGGTCACCGATCCGAGCAGTGGTGAGCGCTCCCTCGAGGCCGTGAGCTTCAAGGCCGACGGCACCCCCGCGACCGGCGAGCTCCTGGTCTCGGACCAGGCCCTGGACCTCCCCACGAGCTCCGCGGCCGCGATGATGGACAACGGCTCCTTCGTCGTGATCTTTCCGAAAGCGGACGGCGCCAACCTGGACCTGCTGGCCCGCTGGTACGCTCCCAATGGCGCTCAGGACGGGGACGACGTCCTCGTGACGCGCCAGGCGTCGCCGAGCTTCTCGATCTCCACCCAGGGGGACGGCGGGCTCGTGGTGGTCTGGCAGGGGAGCGCGCCGTCGGTCCGAGCCCGAGTCTTCGAGGCGAGCCACGCGGGAGGCTCCGAGATCGTGGTCGATCCGGCGGGCACCGATCCGGTCGTCGCCGTGGGCCCCCAGGGCGCGTTCGTGGTGGCCTGGAGGAGCGGCAACATCGTGGCCCGGCGGTTCACGCCGCAGGGTGGCACGGCCGGCGGGCGCTTCGTGGTGGCCAACGTGACGACTCCCCAGCCCCTGCACATCGCCAAGGACGACAGCGGCAACTTCCTGATCCTCTGGGGCGCCGGACCGACCGTCCTCGGGCAGCGGTACAAGGCGGACACCACCCCGATCGGGAGCGTCCTGCGGCTGCCGGCAGGGGGCGACTACGATATGGCCATGGGCGGGCAGGGCAATTTCGTCCTGGCCTGGGAGGCGCCGGGCACCTCGGCCCAGGACGGCACCAACGTCTTCGCCCGGCGCTTCAAGTCGGACGGCGCTCCCCTCGGCCCCCAACTGCGCGTCAACGTGCGCAAGCAGGGCTCGCAGGAGCTCCCGCAGGTGGGGATCGGCGCCGACGGCGGCTTTATCGTGGTCTGGGAGAGCTTCGCGCCGGACCGGAGCTTCAGCAACATTTTCGATCGCCGGTATCTGAGGAAGTGAGGACGGGGGGCGGAGGCGCTCTGAAACGGTAAGCCGCTCGCAAGGGAGAAGGTGTGGCGTAGGGGGACTGAGGATCGTCGCTACAAGAGATCGTCCAGCGACTCCCCCGTCCGCCGCTCCTCCGGCTCCCACCCCCGCCGGAAGATCCGCGCTCCCCGGACGCCACCCAGGGTGGCGCGGTCCCCTTCGACGCGGATCCAGGCCCCCTCGCGCAGGCCGACCACCGGCGTCTCGTTCTCCTCGTGGAACTCCCTGAGCCGCTGCTCGCGGGTCTCGCCCATGTGGGTGGAGCCGGGGTCCGGGTCCAGGTAATGGGGATTGATCTGGAACGGGACGAGCCCCAGGGCCTTGAAGGAGGCGGGCTGGACGATGGGCATGTCGTTGGTCGTCCGGATCGTCGGCGCGGCGATGTTGGTGCCGGCGCTGGATCCCAGGTAGGGAACGCCGGCGAGGGCCCGCTCGCGCAGGATAGGGAGGAGGCGCGAACCCTGGAGCGCCTTGAGCAATCGGAAGGTGTTCCCCCCGCCGGTGAAGAAGGCCTCCGCCTCCCGGGCGAGCCGACGCCCGGCCTCGTCCGCCGTCAGCGTCTCCACCTCGATCCCCACCGCCGCCAGCCGCTGCCGGACCCTGGCGCCATATGCCTCCCGCTCCTTCAGGGCGAAGGGGACGAAGACCAGGCGGCGGACCGTTCCCAGGAAGGCATCGATCTCCGGGAGGACGTGGTCGAGATAGCCTTCCCCGTGAGTGGTGGAGTTGCTGATCAGCAGAAGTCGGCGCGTCATCGTCATCCCCTTTCCCGAGGCGAATCGTACGTCACACGGGTAGAATCGCGACCATGCTCCTCTACCGCATCGCCCCCCAAGGCTTCTGGGCCGCCGCCGATCCGGAATCCCCGCACCGGCTCCGCGTCCTCTCCTCCGACCCCTTCGAGACCCTTCCCGGCGACTGGCGCTTCGGGCCGGACGCCGATCCCGGCGCCGCGCTCCTGGTGCCGGCGCGACCGAGCAAGATCGTGGCGATCGGGCGCAACTACGCCGAGCACGCGAAGGAGCTCGGCAACGAGGTACCGCAGGAACCGCTGTTCTTCCTCAAGGCGCCGTCGGCGCTGAACGCCCCGAACGCGCCGATCGTGCTGCCGCCGGAGAGCCAGCGGGTCGAGCACGAGGGGGAGATCGCGGTGGTGCTGCGCCGCCGGCTGACGCGGGCCTCGGCGGCCGAGGCGCGGCAGGCCGTCCTCGGCGTCACCTGCGCCAACGATGTGACCGCCCGCGATCTCCAGAAGAAGGACGGCCGGTTCGCCCGCGCCAAGGGGTTCGACACCTTCTGCCCTCTCGGGCCGGCGATCCTGGTGGGCGCGGACCTGGAGGATCTGGAGGTCGTCACCCGCGTCAACGGCGCCGAGCGCCAGCGCGGGCACACGCGGCTGATGGTCTTCCCCATCGCGGATCTGCTGGCCTACGTGTCGCGGATGATGACTCTGGAGCCGGGGGACGTGCTGCTCACCGGCACTCCGGCGGGCGTCGGTCCCCTGAACGACGGCGACCGGGTGGAGATCGAGGTGTCCGGGCTCGGAGTATTGTCAAACCCGGTGGAGGCCTTCCGTGGGTAGTGGTTTTTCAAGGCGGGTCGGATCTCGACCGCCGGCCGGAGAACACGGACGGCCCCATCGCCCGCCACGGGAACACGATCAGCGCCGCCAGGGGCAGCAGGTGGACACCGCCGTGGAAGGCGAAGCCCGAGAAGAGCAGCGCGAGCCAGCTCGAGAACAGGAGCAGGGCGGTCGCGGCGCGGATCAGGGGGGAGCGCATCGAGCCACGGTACCACAGGCGCCAGATCCGGTATCCTGGGAGCATGATCCGGGCGGTCACCTTCGACGTCACCCACACCTTGATCCACAGCCCGCGCCTCGGTGACGTCTACGCCGAGGTCCTCCGCCGCCACGGCGTCGACGTCGATGCCGACGAAGCGCGGCGGCTGATCTCGGTGGTCTGGCAGGAGCTGTCGTGCAGCGCCGATCCGGGCCACGACCGCTTCAGCGCGCACCCGGAGGGGGAGCGCGGCTGGTGGCGGCGGTTCCTCGAACGGATGTGCGAGCTGAAGGGGGCTCCGCCCCCGTCGCGGTTCGCGGCGGCGGAGCTCTTCCACCGCTTCGGCACGGCGGCGGCCTGGGAGGTCTATCCGGAGACCGTGAAGGTGCTGACCGAGCTCAGGCGGCAGGGGCTGCGGCTGGGGGTCGTCAGCAACTGGGACCACCGCCTGCCGGACCTGCTGGGGAAGCTGCGGCTCGCCCGGTACTTCGGCTCGATCGCCTACTCGGCCAAGGTGGGGGTCGAGAAGCCCGACCGCCGGATTTTCCTCCATGTCCTGGAGGAGCTCGGCGTCGAGCCCGCCGCGGCCCTCCACGTGGGGGACGGGCGCCTCGAGGACGTCGAGGGGGCGGTCGCCGCGGGGATGAAGGCCCTCCACCTCACCCGCAACACCGGCGGCGGCGACCTGCGCGACCTCGACGCCCTGCCGGAGCTCGTCGAGGCCGAACGGGCCGGCCGCGCGGGACGGCGGTGGGCGGCCGGTATGCTAGACTTTTGAGCAGGAACCACGATGAAAATCTCCACCAAGGGCGAGTACGGCATCCGGGCGATGCTCTACATCGCCATGAAGGGCGAGCAGGGGCCGGTGACGAGCCACGAGATCGCCTCGCACCAAGGCATCCCCGAGCCCTATCTGCGCCAGATCCTCGCCCTGCTCTCCAGGGACCGGCTGATCCAGTCCAACCGCGGCCCGCAGGGGGGCCACGCGCTCGCCCGGCCGGCCTCCCAGATCAGCCTGCGGCACATCCTGGTGACGCTCGAGGGGCAGACTACAGGCATCGACCAGATTCTCGCCCTCCCCTGCACGATCGACGTGGGGACCGAGTTCTGCGCCATCCGCGAGGTCTTCCTGGAGGTCAAGAAGGAGGTCGAGCGTATCCTCTCCGCCATGACCCTCGAGGAGCTGGTCAGCCGCCAACGCGAGATCCTGACGCAGCGGATCTCCGTGCCCCTCGACCTGCCGTCCGCGTCGCTGCTGCCGGTGATCCGGGACTGACGCGCGCTTTCTGCTTGTGAATGTCTTCACAAGCTCGCCTGAACCTGCTAGACTCCGCCTGCGCTTGGGAGAGGTGTGGGTTTCCCGGGAGGCCCCTGAATGCCAGCGGAACTGCCTGAGGAACCAGAGTCCAGGAAGAGTTCATCCAGGCTGTCCGGCCTCGGGTTCGAGTTCGTCGGCGCGGTCGTGGGGCTCACGCTGGCAGGCTACTGGTGGGATGGTCATTTCGGGACCGGCCCGTGGGGCATCCTGATCGGCCTCTTCCTGGGTCTGGTCGGCGGCACCTACAACCTGATTCGCCAGTCGATGCTCGCCAGCCGAGCGTCCGGTCGCGAGATCAAGAAAACGAACGGCGACGGGCCGCGATGACCGCCTCCCGGTCGCCCTTGGCAGGATACCTGCGGTTCCTGGTGTGCGCGGTCGCGGTCGGCGCCGCCGCCGTCCTGCTGGGATACGCGCCGACGCGGCGGCTGGGAGGCGAGGGCGCTCTCCCGGCGATGCTGGCGGGGTGCGCCATCGGGGTGGTCGCCTCGGCGGTGGGCGCGCTGCCCATCGCGCTCTCCCGGCGGCCAGGGGCCACAGCCTCGCCGCTCCAGGGGTTGATCTCGATGGGGGTGCGGGCGGCGACGGTGGTGGTGCTGGGGCTTTCGGTGGGGCTGTCCGGCTGGTTCGAGAGCGGCCCCCTGTTGATCTGGATCGCGCTGGGGTATGTGGCGCAGCTCGCGCTCGACGTCTGGTACGCGGTCCGCGGTTTTTGATTCAGTAGCGATTCGACGGAGACGGCAAGAATGTTCCTCGCGTTCCTGGCAGAGAACCCGCTCGAGCACATCGTGCGGCATCCGATGATCCAACGTCCCGCCGACTTGGGGGTGTTCACCCCGGACGGCAGGATCACGCTGCTGGACAGCCACATCGTGATGATGATGCTCGCGGGGCTGCTGCTGATTCTGCTGGTGCCGTTCTCGGCGCGCCGCCGGCGGGGGACGGGCGAGGTCGACTCGCTAGTGCCGACCGGCGCCGGCAATGCCATCGAGGCGATCTGCGAGTATCTGCGCAAGGAGGTTGCGCAGCCGGCCCTGGGCGAATACACCGACCGCTTCATCAAGTTCGTCTGGACGGTCTTCTTCTTCGTCCTAGCGGTCAACCTGCTGGGCCTGCTGCCGATCAGCGGCATCCGGCTGTTCGGCGCGCACATCGGCGGCGCGGCGACGGCGAACGTATGGGTCACCGCGACCTTGGCCCTGATGACGCTGGGGATGGTGATCTTCAACGGCATCCGGCTGGGCGGCAAGGAGTTCTTCGCCCACTTCAACCCCGGCCCCTGGTGGCTGTCGCCGCTGCTGATCCCGATCGAGATCGTCGGCCTGTTCGCCCGCATCTTCGCGCTGATCGTCCGGCTGTGCGCCAATATGGTGGCCGGACACGTGCTGCTGGCGGTGCTGGTGAGCTTCATCTTCTCGGCCGCGGCGAACGGCATCGCGTCCGCGCTCGGCGTCGCCGTCCCGGTGGTGCTGGGCAGCGTCGCCATCACCCTGCTGGAGATGTTCGTCGCGTTTCTGCAGGCCTTCATTTTCACCTTCCTGACCACCCTTTTCATCGGCCAGTCGATCGTCTTCCATCATCACGACGAGCACGACGACCACGCCACGGGGACGCAGGCGCACTGATTGGAAACCTACTCGCCCAGCCCGGAGGGACGGGGGCGGACCGACCTTAGGAAAGGATCTTTTTCGATGAGCAAGAGAATGGCCAAACTCGCATTGATGATGGTTGCCTTCGGTTTCATGCTGATGTTCGCCAGCGTGGCCCCGATCCACGCGCAGACGCCCGCCGGCACGGCCCAGGCGGTCGACGGCGCCCATGACGGCGGGCTGCTGACCACCGAGGGCGCCCGCAAGCTGGGCGGCTCGCTCGGCGCCGGTCTCGCCCTGCTCGGCGGCGGCCTCGGCATCGGCCGCATCGGCGGCAGCGCGGTCGAGTCGATCGCCCGCCAGCCCGAGGCGGCCGGCCAGATCAGCACGGCCATGATCATCACCGCCGCGCTGATCGAGGGCGCCATGCTGTTCGCGGTCGTCGTCGGTCTGCTGGCCTCCCGCTGAGGCCGCAGACAATCCCATGAGACGCCCCTTTCCGCTCCAGGGAGGGGCTTTGAACGCGAGTATTTTCATGACGATCCGCATGATGAACCGAACGGCCAAGAGAGCGTTGTTCGCCATGGCCGCGCTGCTGATGCTCCTGATGACGGCGCTCCCCGCGCTGGCCGCCGAGGCGGAGGGGGAGCCCAGCCTGTTCGCGGGCGATCTCGGCAACTCCGTCTGGACGATCCTGATCTTCGTCCTCGTGCTGATCATCCTCGGCAAGTTCGCCTGGGGGCCGATCCTCAAGACGCTGCAGGCCCGCGAGAGCTTCATCCACGAGGCGCTCGCCAAGGCCAAGCGGGACCGCGATGAGGCCGAGGCCCGGCTGCGCGAGTACGAGGAGCGGCTGGCCAAGTCGCGGGCCGAGGCGACGGCGATCGTCGACGAGGGCCGCCGCGACGCCGAGGTGGTGAAGCGCAAGATCGAGGAGGCCGCCAAGGTGGAGGCCGACAAGATGATCGAGCGCGCCCGGCGCGAGATCCACCTCGCCACCGTCACCGCCACCCGCGACCTCTACCAGCTCACCGCCAAGCTGGCGACCGACCTCGCGGCCCGCGTCATCGGCCGCGAGCTGTCGGCCCAGGACCATGAACGCCTGATCGCCGAGGCGATCGACGGCATCACCGCCGGCGCGGCCGGCGGTGCGGACACGCGGGCGCACTAGCCATGGCGAGCGTCGACGAACGCGAACGGGAGATCGGCCGTCTGTACGCGGCGGCGATCCTGCACGTCGCCGAGGAGAAGCGACAGGCCGAAGAGCTGCTCGAGGAGCTGAACGGCCTCGTCGAGTACCTCGACAGGAACCCGGAGCTCGAGCGGTTCCTGGCCAGCCCGCTGATCGAGGAGGGGCCCCGCGCGCAGGCGATCGAGCACGCCTTCCGGGGCCAGGCGAGCGACCTGCTGGTCGACTCGCTCCTGGTGGTCAATCGCAAGGGGCGGCTCTCCGCGCTCCGCGCCATAGCCGTGGCGTACCGCAAGGAGCTGCGGGACCTGCGCGGCTGGATGGACGTCCACGTCCGCACCGCCGTGCCGCTCACCGAACCCCTCCGCGCCCGGCTGAACGAGGCCCTCGCCACCTCCACGAGCCGCAAGCCGACGCTGATCGAGAAGGTCGATCCGTCGGTGATCGGCGGCCTGGTGATCGAGGTCGAGGGGCGGAAGATCGACGCCAGCGTGGCGTCCCGGCTTCATGATTTGGGCGAGGCGCTGCTGACGCGCGCCTCGCGTGAGATCCATAGCGGCAAAGCCTACGTTGCCGAGTCGTAATCGGGGCAAGGAGCCTTCATGAGATTCAAAGTCGACGAGATCGCGTCGGTCATTGAAGAAGAGATCCGCAAGTACCGCACCGACGTCGACCTCTCGGAGGTCGGCAAGGTGCTGGAGGTGGGCGACGGCATCGCCCGCATTTACGGCCTCACCGGCGCCATGGCGGGCGAGCGTCTCGAGTTCGCCAACGGCGCCCAGGGGCAGGTGTTCAACCTGGAGGAGAGCTCGGTGGGCGCCGTGGTCCTCGGCGACTACCTGGGGATCAAGGAGGGGGACGAGGTGCGCCGCTCCGGCGAGCTGCTCTCGGTTCCCGTCGGTCCCGAGCTGATCGGCCGCATCGTCGATCCGCTCGGCCGGCCGCTGGACGGCAAGGGGGACATCGTCACCCCTCATCGCCGGCCGCTGGAGTTCAAGGCCCCCGGCATCGCCGAGCGCCAGCCGGTCACCGAGCCGTTGCAGACCGGCATCAAGGCGATCGACGCCATGATCCCGATCGGCCGCGGCCAGCGCGAGCTGATCATCGGCGACCGTAAGACCGGCAAGACCGCGGTGGCGATCGACACCATTGTCAACCAGCGCGACGGCGGCGACGTGATCTGCGTCTACGTCGCCATCGGCCTCAAGGAGTCGACCGTGGTCGGCCTGGTCGACAAGCTGCGCGAGGTCGGCGCGATGGACTACACGATCGTGATCTCGGCCTCGGCGGCCGATCCGGCGCCGCTGCAGTACATCGCCCCCTACGCGGGCGCCGCGATGGCCGAGTACTTCATGTACCAGGAGGGGAAGGCCACCCTCTGCGTCTATGACGACCTGTCAAAGCAGGCGCAGGCCTACCGCCAGCTCTCGCTGCTGCTGCGCCGCCCGCCGGGCCGCGAGGCCTACCCGGGCGACGTGTTCTACCTCCACTCGCGCTTGTTGGAGCGCAGCGTCAAGCTGCGCGAGGAGTTCGCCGTGGTGCCGAAGGACACGCCCCTGGACAGCCGCGACCGCTCGTTGTCCGTCAAGCATCCCCAGGGCCTCGACGCTCCCGCCGACCAGCGGCCGGACGACGTCAACGGCGCGTTCCACCGGCCGCACGGCAGACACAAGGCCGAAGCCTTCCTGGCGACGCTGCCCGACCGCGACAAGTACCGGGTCCACCGGTTCCCGGACACCGGCGGCTCGATGACGGCGCTGCCGATCATCGAGACCCTGGAGGGCGAGGTCTCGGCCTACATCCCGACCAACGTGATCTCGATCACCGACGGCCAGATCTATCTCGAGCCCGACCTCTTCTTCGCCGGCGTGCGGCCCGCGATCAACGTCGGCATCAGCGTCTCCCGGGTCGGCGGCAACGCGCAGCGGAAGGCGATGAAGAAGGTCTCGGGCTCGCTGCGGCTCGACCTCGCGGCGTTCCGCGAGCTCGAGGCGTTCGCCCAGCTCGGCACCGAGCTCGACGCCTCCAGCCAGCGCCAGCTCGACCGCGGCCAGCGCATGGTCGAGCTGCTCAAGCAGCCGCAGTACCAGCCGTTCAACGTCAACGAGGAGGTGCTGTCGATCTTCGCCGGCACCCGGGGCTTCCTGGACGACGTGCCGGTGCGCGACGTGGCCCGGTTCGAGACGGCGCTGCTGAAGCACTTCCGCGACCAGCACCCGGAGATCGTCGAGGAGATCGACCGCACGAAGGACCTGTCGAACGAGCTGGCCGAGAAGATCAGCCAGGCCATTCGCGACTTCAAGACGCAGTTTAAGGCGACCGCCCCGAAGGCCGCCGAGGTCGCCGCGTAAGGCGGAGCCCGAGATGGCGAACCGGCGAGTCCTCGTCAAGCGCCGCAAGGCGGTGCGCAACATCCGCAAGATCACGCGCACGATGCAGCTCATCGCGACCGCCCGCTTCCAGGCGGCGTTCAACCGGGCCGTGGCGACCCGGCCGTACACCGAGAAGCTGGCCGAGCTGGTGGCCGACCTCGCGCGCGCGGCCGGCGACGTCGACCACCCGCTGCTGCGCACCAACGAGGGGGTGCAGCGCTCGGCGCTGATCGTGCTGACCAGCGACCGCGGCCTCGCCGGCGGCTACAACGCCAACGTCCTGCGCACGGCGATCGGCCATCTCGACCGCCAACCCGTGGGGATGACGGCCGACGTCCACATGGTCGGCAAGAAGGGGATCGCCTACTTCCGCTTCCTGCGCCGGCCGGTCGCCGAGCAGACCTCCGGGATCGGCGACCGTCCCCGCTTCGACCAGGTGGAGCCGATCGCCAACGCTCTGATCGACCGCTTCGTGCGCGGCGAGATCGCCTCGGTCCACGTGGCCTACATGAAGTTCCTCTCCGCCGGCCAGCAGAAGCCGGTGGTGGTGCAGCTCCTGCCCCTCCAGCCCGAGGTCAAGGCGGGCGAGGAGAAGGCGAGACCGGTGGAGTACGAGTTCTCGCCCGCTCCCCGGCAGCTCCTCGACGAGCTGCTGCCGGCCACCGTGCGGGTGCGCCTCTTCCAGGCTTTCAACGATGCCGCCGTCTCCGAGCAGGTCGCCCGGATGGTGGCGATGAAGGCGGCCACCGACGCCGCGCAGGACATGATCAAGGCGCTGACGCGCGAGTACAACCGCGCCCGGCAGACGCAGATCACCATGGAGCTCCTGGACATCGTGGGCGGCGCCAACGCGCTGTCCTGAACCCCGGAAGCCCTTCAAGAGAATTGGAAAGCATCATGGAAAACGTCCAGAACGCCCAGAACGGCAACTACGGCAAAGTGACGCAGGTCATCGGCTCCACGCTGGACGCCCAGTTCGCGGAGGAGCACCTGCCCCTGATCTATAACGCCCTCCGCGTCGAGGTGCCGCGGACGGTGCTCGGCGAGACCTCGACCGAGACCCTCTGGTGCGAGGTGGCCCAGCACCTGGGCGGCGGCCAGGTCCGCGCGGTCGCCCTCGGCTCGACCGACGGCCTGCAGCGCGGGGTGAACATCCTCGACACCGGCGCGCCGATCTCCGTGCCGGTCGGCGTCGAGACCCTCGGCCGGGTGTTCAATCTGGTCGGCGAGACGATCGACGGCCTCGGGCCGATCGAGGCCAAGGAGCGGCGGCCGATCCATCACGAGCCGCCGGAGCTCGACGAGCTCTCCTCGAAGACCGAGCTGTTCGAGACCGGCATCAAGGTGGTCGACCTGCTCTGCCCGCTGGTGCGCGGCGGCAAGGCCGGCCTCTTCGGCGGCGCCGGCGTCGGCAAGACCGTCATCATCCAGGAGCTGATCGCCCGCCTCGCCCGCTTCCACAGCGGCTACTCCTGCTTCGCCGGCGTCGGCGAGCGGACCCGCGAGGGCAACGATCTCTGGCTGGAGATGCAGGAGGCGAAGATCGGCGACACCGGCAAGAGCGTCATCGACCAGACCGTGATGGTCTTCGGCCAGATGAACGAGCCGCCGGGAGCCCGCCTCCGCGTCGCTCTCTCGGCACTCACCATGGCCGAGTACTTCCGCGACCAGACCGGCGTCGACACGCTGCTGTTCATCGACAACATCTTCCGCTTCTCGCAGGCGGGTTCCGAGGTGTCGGCGCTGCTCGGCCGCATGCCCTCCGCCGTGGGCTACCAGCCGACGCTTGGCACCGAGATGGGCGAGCTCCAGGAGCGCATCACCTCGACCAGCCACGGCGCCGTGACCTCGATCCAGGCGATCTACGTGCCCGCCGACGACTACACCGACCCGGCGCCGGCCACCGCCTTCACCCACCTCGACAGCACCGTGAACCTGGAGCGCAGCATCTCGGAGAAGGGCATCTACCCCGCCGTCGATCCGCTCGCCTCCAGCAGCCGCATCATCGCTCCCGAGTACATCGGCGACGACCACTACCGCGTGGCCCGGCGTGTCCAGCAGATCCTGCAGCGCTACAAGGACCTCCAGGACATCATCGCCATCCTCGGCGTCGACGAGCTGTCGGAGGAGGACAAGGTCATCGTCCGCCGCGCCCGCAAGATCGAGCGCTTCCTCTCGCAGCCGTTCTACGTCGCTGAGCAGTTCACCGGCTTCCCGGGCGTCTACGTCTCGCGGGCCGACACCATCCGCTCCTTCGACGAGCTGTGCGACGGCAAGTGGGACCACCTGCCCGACCAGGCGTTCATGTACGTCGGCACGATCGAAGAGGCGGCGGCGCAGGCGGAGAAGCTGGCGGCTCAGGGCTAAGGGCCCGGACCTGGCGGAGAACGACCATGGCCACCAGCACCACCTTCCATTGCAGCGTCATCACTCCCGAGCGGGCGGTGCTCGAGGCCGACGCCACCTTCGTCGCCTTCCCGGCGCACGACGGTGAGGTCGGCATCCTGCCCAACCGCGCTCCCCTGCTGTTCAAGATGGGGGCCGGCGAGCTGCGGGTCCAGGGTCCGCAGGGCAACCAGGTTCTGTTCGTCGACGGCGGCTTCGCCCAGATGGTGGAGAACCGCCTGACCCTGCTGACCGAGGTGGCCCGCAAGATCGAGGAGATCGATCCGGCGGCCGTCCAGCGGCAGTTCGAGGAGGCGCACCGGATGCCGATGAAGACCGACGCCGAGTTCAAGGCCCGCCAGCGGGTGCTGCGCTCCGCCCAGGCGCAGCGCGAGATCCTCGCCCGCCGCGGGTCGGGGCGCGCCGCCTGACCGAATACGATCCGCTGTTCTCACCCCCGCGGGCCGGCGACGACGACCTCGAGCCGGCCCGCGATCTCTTCCGAGCGGCCAGCCGCCCGTTCCTACAATCCCCCGGCTCCTGGTTCGTCTGGGCCGCCCTGCTCCCGGCGACGGCGCTCGCCACCCCGCTCGCCTTCCGGCGCAACGGCCCGGCCGGCGTCCTCCTCGCCTGGTCGGTGGCGATCCTGCTCGGCGGCGCGGTCGAGCTGCTGGCGATCCGGCGATCCGGCGGCACCCTGGGCTCCGGCACGTTGGCGGCCTGGGTATTGCGCCTCCAGGGAAACCTTTCCTTCGTGGCCATCGTCCTCTCCGCGCTGCTCGTCTGGCAGGACCTCGCCTGGGCGCTCCCCGGGCTCTGGCTGCTGCTGCTCGGCCACTCCTTCTACATGCTGGGCGGGATCGCCTTCGAGCCCTTTCGGATCGCCGGCCTGATCTACCAATTGGGCGGCGTCATCGCGCTCTGGCCGGGCGGCTCTCCCCTGCTCGCCTTCGCCCTGGCGACGGCGGCCGGGAACCTCTGGATGGGGATCGGAGTATGGCGGGAACGGCGGGGAGAGCGGCGGGAAACGGGTTAGGCCGCCGCCGGCTCCTGGTCGTCCTCCTCGTTCATCGGATAGGTCGCGGAGCCGCTGATCCAGTCGGTCAGGGACCGTCCACCGAAGGAGAGGAGGACGGCGAGGCCGAGGGTGCAGAGGGTGAGGATCGCCCCCAGCCAGCGGCGGGCCGTCTGGTCGAAGGTGAGCGGCTCGCCGTTGCGGTTGCGCGAGGTGATGCCCGCCCAGGCCATGCCCGGCGTGTGCCCCCAGAAGGCCAGCGGGAGCACGACGTAGAGGAACGAGAACGAGAGCAGGAAGATGCCGAGAGCCCCGAGGGCCGGCATGGACGAGAGCTCCGGCCTGACCCCCAGCCCACGGCAGCCGAAGAGTGCCACCACGACGACGGCGGCATGGACGACGAGGTCGGCGAGGCCGGCGGCGAGCCGGCTGCCGCGGCCGGCAAATTCGCTGCGCGAGGCCTCCGGCTCGTCCTCCGCCTGGGGAAGGGAGACCGGCACGGGCACCGGTCCCGCGCGCCGGGGGAGCGGCGGCTCGGCGGGCTCGGGCGCCGCCCGCCGGGACTCCCGGGACGGCGACCGCTTGCGCTCGAGGAGCGGCTCCTCCGGCTCCTCACCCGGTTCGGGACTGGACAGCGGGAGATCGAAGAGCATCGGCTCTTCGGGCTCGTTCGGCTTCCCCGGTCGTCGCATCAGCGGTACGGCAGATACTTGACGTAGATCCGGTAGAGGAGGTCCTTGGGCCGCTCCTGGTAGGTTTGGGCGAACACCAAGTGGCGCTTCAGCGTCTCATCGTCCTTCTGGAGATTGAGCGCCTCCTTGAGCTTGTCCGCCGCCTTCTGGGCATCGGCCCGCTGGAGGTCGCGCACCGCCAGATCATAGTAGGAGTCCACGATCATCTGGGTGACGTCGCGATTGCCGGGATCGGCCTCGTGCATGCGCCAGAGGTCCGGGAGGATGACCTCCCACTCGTGCTGGCGGAATCCTTCGAGCTGCTTGTTCAGCGGCTCGAGCTTGTGCTGGGTGTCCGTCATGAGCTGGGCGTCGGCACCGTCGAGCCGGGCGAGGGCGTTGGCCTGCTCGAGCGAGCCGAAGGCCTTGACGTAGCTCCGCTCGGAGAAGGCCTGGCGGGCCGCGGCGATCAGGGCCCCCCGCTTCGTATTGGCGTCCGGCGCGGCGGTCCCCGCCGACGCCGGATTGGCGAACACCGAGGCTACCGCCCCTGGGGGGGCGGCCGCTCCGGGCGTGCCGGGAGCCGTCTCAGTCGCGCCGCCCCACTCGGCGATCAGCCTCTGGGCCTTCGCGTAGCTGGGGTCCGACGGCGGGATCCGCTTGAGCTGGCTGATCGCGATCTGGGTCTTGCCCACCTTGTGGAGCCGCTCGGCGCGCGTCACCGGGTCTTGCTTCGCGGCCCCGCCGGCCGCCGGCACCGCCGCAGCCGGCGGCTCCTGCGAGTTGGGGAAGATCGTCTCGCGGTTCTGCATGTAGAACCACACCGCCACCACGGCGAGCAGCAGCACGGCGCCGCCCACGAGCAGGAAGAGGCGGCGGGCACGCCCGCTGTCGCGCGACACGGCGACGTTCTTGCGGGGCGGCTTGCGCTCGGTGGCGCTCTTCTCCTGCCCGAAGGGCTCGGGAGGCACCAGGATCTCTTCCTTGAGGTCGTGCCCGGCGGCGCCCTTGGGGACGGCGACCGCCGGCTCGGGGACCGCCTCGCGCGGCGCCGCGGCCCTCGCCGGCGGGGCGCCGGCATCGAGCTGCTGCAAGGCCTCGCGGGCAGCGAAGTAGGTGGGCTGGATCTCGAGCACCCGCTGGAACGCCCGCCGGGCGGCCGCGGCGTCGCCGGCCTCCTGCCGCGCCAGGCCATCGTGGAAGATCTCCTCG
Source organism: Thermoanaerobaculia bacterium (assembly GCA_036402955.1). Classification (GTDB taxonomy): domain Bacteria; phylum Acidobacteriota; class Thermoanaerobaculia; order Multivoradales; family UBA5704; genus DATARR01. The sequence continues at coordinate 40,747 of DASWRX010000371.1, read as the reverse complement.
ACCTGGCGCTCGCTCTCAGCCTTCACCTTGCGGGCCGCCTCGATGCGCCGCGAGGCCTCCTGATGGTCGATGTCGATGAGGAAGATGCGCGACCAGGCGTCGATCGCCCCCTGCGGATCGCCGCCGTCGAAGGCGGCCTGTCCCTCGGCGAGCAGCTCGCGGATGCGGCGGTCGCTCTCCGAGTCACCGCCGCCGAAGGCGAGGGTCGACGGCATGGCGGACCCCTGCAACGGCGACGGGATCTCGAAGGGGGAAGCGGCGGCGCGGGTGGGAGCCGCCGGAGCCGTCGCGGCGGCGGCCCGGGCGCGGTCCAACTCGGCGAGGCCGGGATGGTCGGGGTCGAGGGCGCGGGCCTTGTCGAGCAGGCGGGCGGCCTCGGCGGCGTCCGCGGGGCTGCCCGACTGCAGCGCCTGCCGCGCCGAGCCGAGAAACTTGAGGACGTAGGGCTCCGCCTCCATCCGCTCCTGGGCGAGGCCGACCAGGCGCTGGAGCTCGGGATCGGCCATCACCGCGGCATGGTCGCGCTGGGCCGCCGCCATCAGCTCCGGGAACCGGCGCTGGTCGAGCAGCGACTGGATCTCGGAGCGCAGCCCGCCGGCGCCGCCGCCCGGGAGCAGGTCGGGAAGGTCGAGGCTCAGGCCGTCGAGGTCGGCGAAAGGGTCGAGGACCGGGACGGGGATGCCGCCCCCCCGCAGGTCGTCGACGCGGACCGCGCCGGCCGTCGACCGCAGGCGGTCCTGGAGCTGATGGGCGGGCTGGAACTGGGGATCCATGCGGAGCACGAAGTCGCAGCCGAGGAGCGCCTCCTGGCGGTTGCCCTCCTGGGCGAGCTCCAGCGTCTGATCGAAGGTGCTGAGGATCCGCTGCTTGACTTCGGACGACAGCGACGGGTTACCGGAATAGCTCATCTCGGTTGGATGGACTTTCTTGTTGGATTCTGAAAAATCGAGCCGTATCGTAGCAGAGGAGCTCGCCCCGCGTCCAACGTCTCCCGTTGCTATAGTTTGCCTCCGTGCTGCCGCTCGAGTGCGTCCCCAACGTGAGCGAGGGCCGGCGCCCGGAGGTGGTGGCGCGGCTGGCCGCGGCGGCCGCCTCGGCTCCCGGGACGCGGCTCCTCGACGTCTCGTCCGATCCCGACCACAACCGCTCCGTGCTGACCCTGGCCGGCGAGCCGGAGGGTCTCCACCGCTCGCTCCTCGCCCTCTACGAGGCGGCGCTCGCCGAGATCGACCTCAACCGGCACACGGGGGTCCATCCGCGGGTGGGCGCCGTCGACGTGACGCCATTCGTCCCCTTGGGCGGCACGCCGATGGCCGCGGCGGTGGCTGCGGCCGAGCGGCTGGCCGCGGCGGTGGCGCGGCGCTTCGATCTTCCCGTCTATCTCTACGAACGGGCGGCGCGGCGGCCGGAGCGGACGGCGCTCGCCGATCTCCGCCGTGGTAGCTTCGAGGGCCTCGCCGCCCGGCTCGCCGATCCCGCCTGGACGCCTGACTTTGGGCCGGCGCGGGTCCATCCCACGGCCGGGGTGACGGTGATCGGCGCCCGTTTCTTCCTGATCGCCTTCAACGCGGTGCTGGCGACGGCCGACGTTACGGTGGCCCGCGCCATCGCCCGGCGAGTGCGGGAGTCGGGCGGCGGGCTGCCGGCGGTGCGCGCCATGGGGGTGCACCTGGCGAGCCGCGGCCTCGCCCAGGTGAGCATGAACCTGGTGGATTACCGGCGGACGCCGGTACTTGCGGCGCTGCGCAGGGTGGAGGTGGAGGCGGAGGCGCTGGGGACGCGGGTGACCGAGACGGAGGTGATCGGCTTGGTGCCGCGGGAGGCGGTCCTCGGGGTGTCTCCGGAGGCGCTGAAGCTGTCGGGGGCGGTGCCGGTGTTGGAAGACCGCCTTACCCCTTGAGCGCCGCGATCAGCTTGTGGGGCATCCCCTCGAACGAGCCGGAGGACATCGTCACCAGCACGCTGCCGTCGCGCGCCTCGTCCAGGGCGTGGCGCATCAGCTCGGCGTTGTCGGCGCAGAGGTCGGCGGGCACGCCGGCGGCGGTGAGAGCGGCGGCGAGGGCGCTGAAGTCGAGCCGCTCCTCGGCGGCCAGGCGGCCGTTGTGGAAGATGGGGGCGAAGAGCACGCGGTCGGCGCCGGCGAAGGCCCGGCGGTAGGGCTCGAAGAAGAAGCGCCGGCCGGCCGTCAGGCTGCGCGGCTCGAAGAGGGCCACCACGCGATGGCCGGGGTAGCGCTGGCGCAGAGCCGCCAGGGTCTTCTCGACCGCCGTCGGGTGGTGGGCGAAGTCGTCGACCACGGTGACCCCGCGCGCCGTGCCGAGCTCCTCCAGGCGTCGCTTGACGCCGTGGAAGCGGGCGAGGGCACCGGCCGCGACCGCGGCGGGGATGCCGTCGCGCCGGGCCGCCGCCCAGACCGCCAGGGCGTTCGACACGTTGTGGCCGCCGGCGAGCGGGAGAGTGATCTCCACCTCGCCATTGTCCGAGTCGGTGTCGCGGACGCGGAACCGGCTCGCCTCGGGCAGGGCCTCGATGTCGCCCAGGGGATGGAGGTCGTTGCCCGCGTCCAAGCCGTAGAACAGCACGCGGCAGCAGGCGGCGGCGGCGAGCTCGCGCACCTTGGGAGTGTCGCCACAGGCGACCAGGAAGCCGTCCGCGGGCAGCAGCGCGATCAGCCGCCGGTAGGCGTCCCACAGCGCCTCCGGGGTCGGGTAGAGGTCGGCGTGGTCGTACTCGGCGCTGGTGAGCAGCAGGGTCTCGGGCTGATAATGGAGGAACTTGGGGCCGCGGTCGAAGTAGGCGGCGTTGTACTCGTCCCCCTCGATGATGAAGCGGTCGCCGGCGCCGTCGTGGAAGCTGGCCGGCAGGTCGCAGGGAGCGCCGCCGATCAGGTAGCCGGGATCACGGCCGCAGGCGGCGTAGACCCAGCAGGCCATCGCCGTGGTCGTGGTCTTGCCGTGGGTCCCCGCCACCACCAGGGAGCGGTGGTGGTCGAGGAAGAAGCGGGAGAGCGCCTGCGGCATCGAGACGATGGGGAGGCCCAGCCGCTCGGCCGCCACGGCCTCCGGGTTGTCGCGGTGGATGGCGTTGCCGATCACCACCAAGTCCGGTTTCGGCTCGAGATGGGCGGGGTCGTAGCCCACCGAGGGGTGGACGCCGGCCCGCTCGAGCAGCGTGCTCATCGGGGGATAGAGGGGGCCGTCGGCGCCGCGGACCCGGTGGCCCTGCTCTTGCAGAAGGCAGGCCAGTGGAGCCATCCCCGTACCACCGATCGCCATGCAGTAAATGTCGAGTCTGGAAGAATTCACAGGCGGGGTTTCTCGTAGGTATTTCCCATTTCAGGGGGCCGGAGTGTAGCATTCCCGGAGCTTTCATCCACCTCGAAGAAGGAGCAGGACGTATGCAACGTCACTCGAAGACCGTCATTCTGGCACTTTGCGCCGCCTTTTTGGTCGCGGCCTCCCTGCTGGCCGACACCAAACCGGGCGCGAAGCCGGGAGCCAAACCGAAGGTCGTCGTCGCCGAGCCGATCAAGGACGTCGGCAGCATCTCGAAGGGCGACAAGATCGTCCACGATTTCGTGATCAAGAACGAGGGCGACGCCGATCTCCAGATCACCAACGTCCAGCCGGCCTGCGGCTGCACGGTCGCCCAGTTCGACAAGGTGATCAAGCCGGGCCAGACCGGCAAGGTGCACGCGGTGGTGGACACCACCACCTTCAGCGGCCCGATCGCCAAGGGGATCAGCGTCTTCACCAACGATCCCGCCACCCCGCAGGTCGAGCTGACCCTGCGCGCCAAGGTGGAGCCCTACATCTCGGTCAAGCCCGGCTACGCCCGCTACATCATCGTCCAGGGCGAGCCGCAGGAGGGGAACATCGCGCAGAGCCTCTGGGCGCCGGACGGCTCGGCGTGGGACATCACCGGGATCGACTCGCCCTATCCCTACCTGAAGGTCACCTACCGCGAGGCCAAGCCCGAGGAGCGCGCGCCCGACGCCAAGGGCAAGCAGTGGCAGGTCGAGATGAAGCTCGCCAGCGACGCCAAGGTCGGCCCGCTGTCGGACTACGTGACGGTCCACACCACCCACCCGAAGCAGAAGATCGTGCAGATCCCGGTCTCCGGCTTCGTGCGGCCGGTCATCGCGGTCACCCCGCCGGTGGCCGACTTCGGCAAGATCGAGCTCAAGGAGCCCCTGCGCAAGGCGGTCAACATCCGCAACTTCGCCACCGAGTCGATCAAGGTGACGGGCATCGATCCGAACCTGCCCAGGGGGATCGAGGCCAAGCTCGAGCCGCTCCAGGAAGGCCGCGAGTACCAGGTGCGGGTCATCCTCCATCCCGAGCTCGGCAAGGGACCGTTCACCGGCAAGGTCACCGTCCACACCGACAGCCCCAAGGTCCCCACCATCGACATCGAGTTCAAGGGCATCGTGATCTAGCGCGGCAGGCCCGCGTCGTCCCTCGACGGTACCGCGCTTGCAAAGGTTTCGTTCGTCGGGAACTCCCGTGCCTCGGAGTTCCCGGCGGAGGGAACTCGATGCGCAGGAATCCCGTCGCCTCCACGGCCATCTCCTCGGTGGGGTACGACGCCCGGTCGTCGGTGCTGGAGGTGGAGTTCAGCAGCGGCGCCGTCTACGACTACTTCAAGGTGCCGCCCCGGGTCTACCGCGACCTGCTGAAGGCGCCGTCGAAGGGCGGCTTCGTCTCCCGGCGGATCCGGGACCGTTACCCCTTCGTGAAACGAGATAATTAAGTCCTCCTACGGCCGCTTCCAGAGATCCTTCTCGGACTTCGGCGGAGCCGGCCGGCGGCGGTCGCGGGAGAGGGCCTGGGTGGCCTCCTCGAGCGTCGAGGCGAGAACGGCGTTCTGCGCCGCCACCAGCTCGCCGATCCCCTGGAAGGCGAGATCCACCAGGGCGTCCATCTCCTCGCGGCGGAAGCTCCGCTTCTCGCCCGTCCCCTGGATCTCGACCAGCGCGCCGGCGGCGGTGGCGACGACGTTCATGTCGACCTCGGCCACCTGGTCCTCGACGTACTCGAGGTCGAGCCGGGGCGTGCCGCCGACGATGCCCACGGAGACGGCGGCGATCTGGTCGCGGATCGGCCAGGCGGCGATCTCCCGGTGCAGCGCCAGCCGGCCGAGGGCGAGGACGGCGGCCACGTAGGCGCCGGTGACCGCCGCCGTGCGGGTGCCGCCGTCGGCCTGGAGCACGTCGCAGTCGAGGGTGAGCGTGCGGTCGGACATCGCCGTCAGATCGATCGCGGCGCGCAGGCTGCGGCCGATCAGGCGCTGGATCTCGGCGGTGCGCCCCGAGACCTTCCCCTGCGCGCTCTCGCGCTGGTTGCGGGTATGGGTGGAGCGCGGCAGCATCGAGTACTCGGCGGTCAGCCATCCCTCGCCGCTATCCTTCCTGAACGGCGGGACCCGGTTCTCGACGCTCGCCGCGACCAGCACGCGCGTATCGCCCACCGAGATTAGCGCCGAGCCTTCGGCGAACTTGAGGACGCCGGTCTCGATGCGTACCGGGCGGAGGGCGTTGAGGGGACGGCCGTCGGGACGGGGAGAGGGGGGAATATCGCTCATGCCGCGCATTGTATCCGCCCCGCGATATCCGCCGCCGTAGCCGCGGCGGGAACTTTCGCCGCGAGGTCATCCAGCCCCCGGCCCCGTTGCGTAACCTCTGCTGAAGGCCAGGGCGGGGCGCCGCCTGGCACGTCTCGCCAACGAGTCACCCAGCAGAAGAGGAGGAGAATGTGAGGATTCGTCTTGTCTTTGCCCTGTTGATCCTGTCGGCCGGGCTCGGCTTGGTCCCCGCCCACGCGTCCAGCCATCGCGAGGCGCCGGGGATCACCAAAATGCCCAAGGTGGACAGCACCGATCTCTACATGTTCAACAGCTATGAGAACGGCCGTTCCGGTTACACGACCCTGATCGCCGACTACCAGCCCTTCCAGCCGCCCTTCGGCGGTCCCAACTACTTCTTCCTCGATCCGGACGCGTACTACCGCATCCACATCGACAACACGGGCGACGGCGTCGAGGACATCACCTTCCAGTTCCGGGTGGTGCCGCGGCTGGTGGACCTCAAGGTCCCGGTGGGCGGCCAGAACGTCTCCGTGCCGCTGTACAACATCGGCCCGTTCACCGGCGACGCGCCGGGCGCCCGGTCGCCCAACCTGAACATCGTCGAGAGCTACACGATGTGGGTGATCCGGGGCCCGATCGCCCATCCGACCAGCAAGACCTTCGTCACCAGCACGAGCGGCGGCAACCGCTTCGCCAAGCCGGCCGACGACGTGGGCGAGAAGTCGATTCCGGACTATCCAACCTACGCCGCGAACTTCATCCAGGAGTTCAACATGCCGGGTTGCGGCAACTCCACCGGCCGGGTGTTCCTCGGCCAGCGCAAGGAGCCCTTCGCCGTCAACGTCGGCGAGATTTTCGACCTGATCAACCTCAACCCGATCGGCGCCCGCGACGCGCAGCCGAACCCGCTCGCGAACTACAACATCACCACGATCGCAATCGAGGTCCCCACGCAGTGCCTGACCAAGAGCTCCGGCAGCCCGGTGATCGGCGGCTGGCAGACGGCCTCCCTGCCGCGCCAGCGGGTGCTGAAGGAGAACCCCACCTTCATGGATCCGACGAACAGCGGCGGCGATTTCGTCCAGGTCTCCCGGCTCGGCATGCCCCTCGTCAACGAGGTGGTGATCGGCCTCAAGGACAAGGATCTGTTCAACGCCGCCTCCCCGAAGGGTGACGCGGCGCTCGCCACCTACATCACCAACCCGACGCTGCCCAAGATCATCGAGCTTCTGTTCGGCGCGGCCGGCGTCCGGGCGCCCACCAACTTCCCGCGCACGGACCTGGTCGCCACCTTCGCGACCGGCATCCAGGGCCTGAACTTCCTCTCGGACGGCCAGCCGCACGAGATGATGCGCCTGAACACCTCGATCCCCGCCGTCCCCGCCGCCTCGCAGAACAACCTGGGCGTGCTTGGCGGCGACAACGCCGGATTCCCCAATGGCCGGCGCCCGGGCGACGACGTGGTGGACGCCGAGCTGCGGGTGGCCATGGGCGTGCTCTGCCACGCCTTCCCCGGCGTCTACTGCAGCCCGGCGGACGCGCCCTCGGGTACCCTCCCCTTCACCGACCAGGTGCTCCAGGACCCGAGCCAGTTCGACAGCACCTTCCCGTATCTGCGGGTGCCGCTGCCCGGCTCACCGAACGGTCCCAACGGGGTTACGGGGTCGGGGTCGCTACCCTAAGCTTCTCCGACCGGTCTTGCCTCTGCCGGCGAGCGGTGACCCGCCGCTCACCGGTTTGTCTTTCAGGGTAATTCAGGAATTCAGGAGAGGTCCATGATGAGCCGCCGCCTCGAGTCGTTCCGCCGCGTGTGTTTTCTCTGCGCCCTCTGCGCCCTCTGGGCTCCGGCGTTGCGGGCGCACAATTTCTGGATCGAGCCTTCGACGTTCACCCCGGCCGTGGGCCAGCGGGTAGCGGTGCGGCTGCGGGTCGGGCAGGAGCTCAAGGGCGATCCCGTTCCCCGCGATCCGAGCCTGATCAAACGCTTCGTCATCATGGGGCCTGCCGGCGGCGAGGCGCCCGTCCCAGGCGTGCCGAACACGGAGCCGGCCGGCTTTCCGGTGTTCCAGGCCCGGGGGCTGTCCACGATCATCTACGACAGCGGCCGCTCCACGGTCGCTCTCGAGGCGGCCAAGTTCGAGCAGTATCTGAAAGAGGAGGGGCTGGAGAGGATCAGCGCGCTGCGCGCCCGCCGCGGGCAGAGCGCAGCCGGCGAGAAGGAGGTCTTCTCGCGCTGCGCCAAGGCGCTGCTCCTGGTGGGCGGCGGGGTTGGTGGAGCGGGAGCGGGATGGGACCGGGTCCTGGGTCAACGGCTCGAGCTGGTGGCGGAGAAGAATCCGTACGCGCTCGCCGGCGGAGGGGAGCTGCCGGTGCGCCTGCTCTACGAGGGGAAGCCGCTCGCCGGCGCCCTGGTGATGGCGCTCCAGCGCGACCGGCCCGACAAGGTGACGGCGCGCTCGGACGCGCAGGGGCGGGTCGTTCTGAAGCTCGATCGCCCCGGCTTCTGGCTGATCAAGGCCGTACACATGATACCGGCGCCCAGGGATGCCGGCGCGGACTGGGAGAGCTTCTGGGCCTCTTTGACGTTCGCCCTGCCATCGCGATAGCCTTCGCGATCGGCGTGATGGACGAGCGGGAGACCGAGGATCGCGAGCTCATGGTCCGGGTGGCCACCCGGGATGGCGCCGCTTTCGCGCGGCTGTTCGAGGTCCATTCGCCGGTGACGCTGGGACTGCTCCACCGGATCCTCGGCGGGCGTAGCGAGGCCGAGGAGGTGCTGCAGGAGGTCTTCCTCCAGGTCTGGATGCAGGCCGACCGGTACGACGAGGCCCGCTCCACGCCGCGCGGCTGGATCCTGATGCTCGCCCGCTCCCGCGCTCTCGACCGCCTGCGGCGGCGGGATTCGGTGCGGCGCCGCGAGGAGGCCGCCGGCGAGGAGGCCGGAGCGGCGATCCCGCCGGTCGGCACGCAACGGCTGGAGAGCGCCGAGCGGCAGCGCCAGGTCAGCACGGCCCTCGGACAACTGTCGCCGGACCAGCGGCGCTGCATCGAGCTCGCCTTTTTCGAGGGGCTCACCCACACCCAGATCGCCCAGCGGCTGGCGGCGCCGCTCGGCACCGTCAAATCCCGGATTCTGCTGGGCATGAACAAGCTACGGCAGGCATTGAGCGCGGACGCATGAGCACGCCCCATTCCACCCGGATCGAGGAGCTCCTCCCCGCCTACGCCCTGGGCGCGCTGGACGGCGACGATCTGCGCGAGCTCGCGGAGCACCTGGACGGCGGCTGCGACGAGTGCCGCCGCCAGCTCGACCTCTGGCAGGGGGATCTCGAGACGCTCGCGGCCTCGGTGCCGCCGGTCGAGCCGTCGGAGACGACGCGCACCCGCGTCCTGCGCCTGGCGGGCGGCGGGGGCGCCGCCACGACGCCTGCGATGGCCGCGGCAGCCGCGCCGCGCCGGACGTCTTGGTGGCTGGCGGCAGCGGCGGTCCTCCTGCTCGGCCTCGCCCTCTGGGGCCTCGCCGGCCGAGCCCGGATGGCACGCGAGGCGCAACGCCTGGCCGCCGACCGCGACCGCCTGTCGCGGCAGGTGGAGACCCTGAGCCGGGAGGTGACCCGCGCACGGACCGAGGCGGAGCGGGCGCAACTGGCTCTCCAGGTGCTCGACGCTCCGAGCGTCCAGGCGGTCTCCCTGTCCGGCCTCGCGCCGGCCCCCGGTGCCGCCGGCCGCACCTACGTGAATCCGCGCAGCCGCGAAGCCCTCTTCTACGCCTTCGGTCTGTCCCCGCTGCCGCAGGACAAGACCTACCAGCTCTGGTACATCGCCGCCGGCAAGCCGGTCTCGGCGGGGACCTTCGCCGTCGACCCGCGCGGCACCGCCTCCCTGCGGGTCGATCGCGTGGGAGACCCGCGGAGCATCCAGGCCTGGGCGGTGACCGTGGAGCCGCGCGGCGGCGTCCCCCAGCCGACCGGAGCGATGGTGCTCAAGGGGTAGGCGACGAGCAACCCTCTCGAACGTCTGCGGGCGCGGGCCGCCGCCGAGGCGAGCCCGGCCGCGATCGTCCTGGCCGAGGGCGAGGACCCCCGGGTCGTCGCCGCGGCCGAGCGCGCGACCGCGCTCGGTTTCTGCCGGGCCTCGCTGGTGGGCTCTCGCGAGGCGGTCGAGAGCGCCGCCGAGGCGGCCGGGGTGCCGCTCACGGTCCCCGTCCTCGCGCCGGCCTCCGATCCCGACCTGCCGCGTCTCACTCTCTATCTTCAGGATCGCCTGGCTGCCCGGGGTCTCGATCCGGACCTCGCGCCGACGCTCGTCCGCGATCCCCTCCACTACGCGGCGCTGCGGGTCGCCACGGGTCTCGCGGACGGCGCGGTGATGGGCTCGCTCGCCACCACCGCCGACACGTTGCGGGCGGCGCTACGGGCGATCGGCCCGCGCCCGGGGCTCGCGGTGGTATCGTCCTGCTTCCTGATGGTCCTGGCGGAGGAGCATGGCGGCCGCGGGCTGATCTACAGCGACTGCGCCGTGGTGCCCGATCCGCGGCCGGAGGAGCTCGCCGACATCGCCGAGGCGGCGGCGGCGAGCTGCCGCGTGCTGCTGGACGAGGAACCCCGGGTGGCCCTGCTCTCCTTCTCCACCCTGGGGAGCGCCCGCCACCCTCGCGTTGACAAGGTGCGGGCGGCCCGTGAGGTCCTGCGCGCGCGCGGGATCGGCTTCGAGGTGGACGGCGAGCTCCAGGCGGACGCCGCCCTGGTGCCCGAGGTGGCGCGCCGCAAGGCGCCGGGGAGCCCGGTCGCCGGCCGGGCGAACGTGCTGATCTTCCCCGATCTCGACGCCGGCAACATCTCCTACAAGCTGACGGAGCGGCTGGGCGGCGCGCGGGCGGTCGGTCCCCTGCTGCAAGGGCTGGCCCGGCCGCTCAACGACCTGTCGCGCGGCTGCTCCGCCGAGGATATCGTCGACGCGATCGCCGTCACGGCCCTCGATGCGGCCGCGCGGAGGCGGACGTGAAGTCGAGGCGGACATGAAAGGACGGCCCTGATGAAGGTCCTGGTCATCGGCAACGGCGCCCGCGAGCATGCCCTGTGCTGGAAGCTGCGGCAGAGCCCATTGCTGACCGAGCTCTACTGCGCCCCGGGCAACCCCGGCATCGCGGCCCTGGCCGACCGGGTACCGCTGGCGGCGGAGGAGGTCCAGCGGCTGGCGGACTTCGCCGCCGAGATGAAGATCGACCTGACGGTGGTCGGCCCCGAGCTGCCGCTGACGCTGGGGATCGCCGACGAGTTCGCCCACCGCGGCCTCGCCATCTTCGGTCCCACCCAGCGCGCCGCCGAGATCGAGGGGAGCAAGGTGTTCTCCAAGCTGTTCATGGAGCGGCACGGCATCCCCACGGCGCCGTTCGCCGTGGTCCACGACGCGGACGCGGCCCGCGCCGAGGCCGCGCGCTTCGGCTTCCCCGTGGTGCTCAAGGCCGACGGCCTCGCCGCCGGCAAGGGAGTGCTCATCGCGGCCGACGCTCCCGAGCTCGACGAGGCCGTCCGCACCCTCTTCGAGGAGCGCCGCTTCGGCGCCAGCGGCGACCGGGTGCTGATCGAGGCCTTCCTCCAGGGCGACGAGGTCTCCTTCATGGCCCTCTGCGACGGCGAGCGGGTGCTGCCGCTCGCCACCGCCCGCGACTACAAGCGGATCGGCGACAGCGACACCGGTCCCAACACCGGCGGCATGGGAGCCCACAGCCCGTCCGGAGGGCTGTCGGCGGAGACCGCCGCGGAGGTCGTGGAGACGGTGATGCGGCCGGCGGTGGCGGGGCTCGCCGCCGAGGGGAGGCCGTTCGTGGGCGTGCTCTACGCCGGCCTGATGCTGACCGCCGAGGGGCCGCGGGTGCTGGAGTTCAACGCCCGCTTCGGCGACCCGGAGGCGCAGGTGCTGATGCTGCGGCTGGAGGACGACCTGCTGCCGCTGCTCGCCGCCGGGGCCGCCGGCCGCTTCGACGCCCGCCGCCTCTCCTTCCGCCGTGAGGTCGCGGCCTGCGTCGTGCTGGCGAGCCCGGGCTACCCCGGCCGGCCGCTCCAGGGCGAGCCGATCCGCGGGCTGGACCGCGCCGCGGCCCTGGAAGGAGTGGAGATCTTCCACGCCGGCACCGCTCTCCAGCCGGACGGCGAGGATGGAAAACCGGACGGCGAGCTGGTGAGCGCGGGCGGGCGGGTCCTCTCCGTCTGCGCCCTGGCGCCCGACCTCCACGGCGCGCTCGAGCGGGCCTACGCCGCCGTGGCCGAGATCGACTGGCCGGGCAAGGTCTACCGCCGCGACATCGGCCGCCGCGTGCTCGATCCCGAGCGATCCCACTAGAAGGACCGTGATACCGTCCCGGCGGGTCGTTGACGCGGGGGACCGCCGCTGCAACAATCGTCCGAGCGGTCCCGAGCTTTAGAAACTCCCAGTGGCCTGACCTCGGGCGCCACCGCTCCCGCGAGTGGCTGGTATTTTTCCTGCATAGGTTTCAGGCCGCTGGTCAAGATGGAATGGGAAGTGAAATGTCTGGATGTAGCGGTTGTGCTTTCAAGGGCATGTCGACGGCGGTCGAGAACACCTTCGTGGGCGTGCGTTTCAGAGAAGAGACGAATCTGACGCTCTGTGGCACGGAGGGGCGTATCTACGCCAGGGGGGAGAAGGTGGTGGTGGATCTCGAGTCGGGCCCGGCGCTCGGCCACGTGGAGCAGTCGCCGATGCCGGTCTTCAAGCCGTGCCAGAAGTCGAGCGCCCGGCCGGTGCTGCGGCCGGCCGACGAGGCCGACCTCGCGGCGTTCGACCGTCAGCGCCAGAACGAGATGAGCGGCAAGCTGTTCGCCCAGGAGCGGTCGCGCGCGCTCGGCCTGGACATGAAGATCTCCCTGGTCGACTTCTCCCTGAGCGGCAAGAAGGCGACTTTTTACTTCACCTCCGAGGGCCGGGTGGACTTCCGGCAACTGGTGCGCGACCTGTCGAGCCGGTTCTCGGTGCGGGTGAAGATGGTGCAGGTGGGGGCGCGCGACGAGGCCGGCCTGGTCGGCGGCATCGGCATCTGCGGCCGCACGCTCTGCTGCTCGACCTGGCTCAAGGACTTCCGGCCGATCTCCATCCAGATGGCCAAGCGCCAGAACCTGAGCCTCAACCCGTCCAAGATCTCCGGTCAGTGCGGCCGCCTGCTCTGCTGCCTGGCGTACGAGGACGAGGGCTACAAGAAAGGGAACCCGGACAATCGGTCTGCGGTACCAGTGACGGCTTAAGGCTTCATGCATCCATGGAACCCAAAATGGCGAACCGCAAACTGATCCGCCCGGACATGAACGAGCTCAAGAAGGAGCTCCCCGCGCGCAGCGTCCGCCGCAAGCAGACTCCGCCCGAGCAGACCAACGCCGAGGAGTTCTACTACCTCAAGCAGATGGCGGCGAAGACGCCGATGGTGTTGATCCTCACCGACGGCGAGGAGCTGCGCGGGTGGATCGAGTGGTACGACAAGGGAGCGCTCAAGCTGAACCGCACCGCCGGCCCCAATCTCCTGATCCAGAAGCACGTGATCCGCTACATGTTCAAGGAAGAGGAGCTGAAGCAGCAGCGGCGGGGTCCCGGCAAACGCGAGAGCAGCGACTTCGAGCGGTGAGCTCCCCGTCCCGTCCCATCCTCGCCCTCACCCAGGGGGATCCCGCGGGCATCGGCCCCGAGATCCTCCTGAAGCTCCTCCACGCCGATCCCGAGCCCGCGGCCTGGCAGCCGCTCCTGGTGGCCGAGCGCTCAGCGGTGGAGGCCCTCCGTCCGGCCCTCCCCGACTTTCCCTGGGACCGCCTGGTCTGGCTCGACGCGCCGCCGGCGCGCGGGGACCTCGACGCGCGCTCCGGCGGCATCCCCGTGCTCGACCCCGTCGGCGGCCGCCGCGCGATCTCTTTCGGCCACTCCGGTCCGGCCGACGCCGCCGGCGCCATGGCCGCCCTCGACGCCGGCATCGCCCTGGTCCGCTCCGGCGCCGCGGACGCGCTGGTGACGGCGCCGGTCAGCAAGGAGTCGATCGCCCGCCAGCACCTCCCCGGCTTCGTGGGGCACACCGACTACCTGGCCGAGACCTGCGGCCTCGAGCGCTACGGCCGCGACTACCTGATGGCCTTCCTGGCCCCCGAGCTCCAGGTGGCGCTGCTCAACGTCCATCTCCCCCTGCGCGAGGCCCTGGACGGGATAACGCCCCGGGCCGTCGCCGAGGCGCTGGACTGTCTGGGCCGCCACGCCGGCGGCAGGATCGCCCTCGCCGGTCTGAACCCCCACGCGGGCGAGGGCGGGCTTCTGGGACGGGAGGACGGCGAGATCCTGGCTCCCGCCGTGCTGGCGGCCCGTGACCGCGGCCTCGACGTCCATGGTCCCGAGAGCGCCGACTCGCTCTTCGCGCGCGCCCGCCGCGGCGAGTTCGACTGGGTGCTCGCCCTCTACCACGACCAGGGGCTGATCGCGGTGAAGACCGCCTCCTTCGGCACGGCGACCAACTGGACGCTCGGCCTCCCCTTCCTGCGCACCTCGGTCGATCACGGCACCGCCTTCGCCCTGGCCGGTCGCGGCCTGGCGGACGCCACGCCGCTCGCGGCGGTGGTGGAGACGACGCTGGGGCTGATCTCGGGGGAGTTGCCGAAAAAAGGGAGCTAGCTCAGCCCTTCCGTGCCACCGCCAGCAGGGAATCCCCGAAGGCCGGGGTGTGCACCACCCGCCCGATCACCCGCAGCGGCTTCAGAAACCTCGTCCCCTCGCCGACCGAGCAGAAGTTCGACTCGGTGATCAGGGTCTCGACCTCCAGCCCCGCCCGGACGAGACCCTCCCGCATCATGCGGGGGGTGAACATGTGGATGTGGGTGGGGTCCTGGTGCCAGGCCCATCGCTTGCCGAGGAGCGGCCGGGCGAGGCTGTGGGCGTTGAGGGTGATGACGAACAGCTTGCCGCCGGGTTTCAGGCAGCGGCGGCAGCTCGCCAGCGCCCGGCCGTAGTCCTGGACGTGCTCGATGACGTCCAGCAGGGCCACGGCCTCGAACGCCTCGTCCGGGAAGGGGAAGGGCTCCTCGGCCCCCTGCTGGATCACCGGGCCCCGGACCCGCCGGCGCGCCTGCTCCGCGGCATGGGCGGCGATCTCCAGGCCCGCCGTCTCGTAGCCCGCCTTCTCCAGCGCCTCCATGAGGAAGCCGAAGCCGGCGCCCACGTCGAGCACCCGGCCGGCCGGGACCCCGTGCGCGCGCAGGAGTCCCACCAGGTAGTCGAGGTACTTGACCTTGCCCGGATGAAGCTGGAAATACTCGCGGTCGAAGTAGGCCGGCTCGTGCACGGGCGGGGATGCTAGCACCGGCCCGCCGCCTGTGCTAACAATTCCCGCCCATGTTTCTGATCGATCTCCTGGGCGCCGGCCTGACGCTCATCGCGATCGGCTTCCTCGCCCTGGGGGGATACCTGGCGGCCCTGCGCCTGCTGGGCGGGGAGGCCGCCCGCGATCCGCTGGCGCTCGCCATCGCGACGCTGCTGCTCGCCACCACCGAGGCGGTAGGGATCGGACTGCTGCTGGGCGGGCTCGGGCTGCTGCGCTTCGACCTCGCTCTGGCGCTCCAGGCGGCGCTGGCGCTCGCCCTGCTGGTCGGCTTCCGCAGGTCACCACCTCCGGGCGGCATCGGCGGGCCGGCGCGCGCCATGCTCGAGCGCTCCTGGGCGATCGTCCGCGAGCATCCCGCGCTCTCGCTGGTCACCCTGCACGCGGTGGGCAGCGAGACGATCCGGGGCCTGATCCGGCCGCCCCTCTCCTGGGACAGCCTGATGTACCACCTGCTGCTCACCGGGACCTGGCTGCGCGACCACAATCTCAACCCCGTCTTCGGCAACATCCCCAACAACTATTACGGCTACGTGCCGGCCAACGGGTCCGTCTGGTTCTGGTGGTGGATGGCGCCGTCGCACAGCGAGTTCTGGATCAATCTCGCGTCACTCCCCCACTGGCTCCTGCTGGGACTGGCGACGGGGGGCATCGCCCGCCGGCTCGGCGCGGGTCGGCGCTGGCCGCTCGCCTCGTTCCTGATCCTGCTGACGCCGACGGTGGTACGCTTCGCCACCGCCCAGTACGTGGACATCTTTGTCGGCGCGGTCCTCCTGTCGGCCCTCTTCTTCGCCCTGCGCTGGATCGACGAGGCGGACTGGGGGTGCGCGCTCCTCGCCGGCGCCGGCCTCGGTCTGGCGGCGGGCGCCAAGGTGCTGGGGATCTTCTATGCCGTGGCGCTGGCCGGATCCGCCGTGCCCTTGGCCCGCGGGAGCTGGAGCCGCCGCGTGCCGCAGCTCGTCGCGGCGCTCGTCGTGGCAGGCCTGCTGGGAGGCTTCTTCTATCTCCGCAACGTCGCCTGGGGAGCCGAGCCGCTCGCCCTGGTCTGCGAGCGGACGGCGAGCGGTCCGGAGAACGCCAACGTCCCGACCATCCCACGCAAGAACTCGGTGATCGACCTCTGGCGGCCGATGGTCCAGAACGACTGGCTGGTCGACGCCTTTCTGGGGATCACGCGGCCGGCGGAGCTCGAGCTGGGGGTGGGGCCACAGGCCTTCGCGATGCTGCTCGCGGCGCTCGTCCTGCCGTTCGGCCTCGGCCGCGAGCGGCGGTGGGAGGCGCTGATCGCGAGCGCGCAGATCTGGGCCGAGCTCGCCTTCTGGCTGGCCGTCCCGTTCGCCAAGAACATGCACGTGTTCGCCAACGTCCGCTATCTCGTGCCGGCGCTGGGCATCGCCTTCGCGGGCGGCGTCGCGCTAGGCGAGCGCCGAGGGGTGCGCGACCGCTGGATGGAGGGGATCACCCTCGCCTTCCTGGTCCAGGGGCTCCTGCAGCTCCATGCCGAGATGTCGCACGGCGTGCGGCTCACGATCGCGCTCCTGGACCTCGCCGCCGTGCCCCTGGCCCTCTCCCCGGCCCTGCGGGCGCTGCTCCGCCGCCGCTGGCGCGAGGCCGCGGCGGCCGCCATCGGCCTGGCGCTGCTGGGGGCCCCCTTCCTCACCGCCTTCCGCGTGCGCGACCGCGACCGGGCGTTCGCCGAGGAGTTCTCGGTCCACATGACCTCGACCCGCATGTTCTCCGGCGGCTGGGGATGGCTCGACGAGCACGGCGGCGACGGCGCCGTGGCATCCGTCCACTCGCCCAACAACTACTTCCAGTACCCGGCCATGGGGCCGCGCCTGGAGCGGGCCTCCCGCTACGTCAACATCAACCAGGCCGATCACCACAACGCCGTCGAGTACCCGCTGTGCCAGCCCCGGGTCGACCCCTTGCCCCAGGCCTGGGTGACGAACCTGGCCAAGCAGCGCATCCGCTGGGTCCACCTGAGCCGCTATCCGCAGTTCGACTTCTCGATCGAGAAGCAATGGGCCGACTCGCTGCCGCAGCTCTTCGCGCTCCGCTACTCGGACCTCACGAACCGGGTCTACGAGTTCCTGCCGGACTCGACGATCCCGTAGGGCGCGCTGTGCGCGCCTTCGCGGGACGGTGCGCGCAGCGCACCCTACGGAACAGCCTTCAGCCGTTCCTGGAGCCGCAGCGCCGCGGGGTTTCCCGGCTCGATCGCCAGGGCCCGCCGGTTGAGCTCGCGGGCGCCGGCGAAGTCCCCGCGCCGGGCGTGGAGCAGGGTCTCGTTCTGGAGCGCCGGAAGATTCCTGGGATTGAGGGCGAGGGCGCGGTCGAGGTGCTCCTCGGCCCGTGCGAAGTCCCGGGTCGCGAGATAGACGCCCCCCAGGTTGCTCTGGGCGTCGTCCGACCGGGGCTCGATGGCCGCCGCCCGCTCGTAGAAGCCGAGCGCCGTGGCCCATTCCCGCCGGCGGGCGGCGAGGTTCCCCAGGTTGAGGGCGGCGAGGAAGTCCCGCGGATTGAGCGCCAAGGCGGCCTGGTAATGCTCGCGGGCCTCCTCGGGAAGCCCCCTCTCCTCGGCGAGCCGGCCGAGGTTGTAGTGGACCAGGTCCATCCGCGGCTCGAAGCCGGCGGCGCGGGGCAGCAGGAGGGCCACGGCGCAGAGCCCGGCCAGCCCCAACGCGACCTTCCTACGGGTCCGCCAGACCTCCGGGATCTCCGCCAGCGCCGCGCCGCCGAGCAGCAGGAAGGCCGGCACGGCGGGCAGGCGATACCGCGAGAACAGGAAGAAGATCACCGTCGAGGCCATCCAGCCGAGGGCGAAGAGCAGGGTCGGAGCAAAGTTTTCGAGGCGCCGGCGGGCGATGAAGAGCCCGGCGACGGCCAGCATCGCCGCGCCGCCGAACTCGAGCAGCGGCAGGCGGAGGACCGGCGACAGGGTCTTCACGTAGTAGTAGTCCACCGCGTCCGGCCACTCGTACCAGCTCCAGAACATCCGCAGCTTGCGGAGCTGCAGCCGCAGGAAATTCCCCGGGTGCGCCCGCGCCCAGCCCAGCGCCCGGTCCAGCCAGTAGCGCGAGACCTCGCCGGCCGAGAGCGGCCTTCCCAGCGCCTGCTCGGCGACCCGCGCCGGCTCTTTCCGCTCCAGCTCCGGGATCTGCTTGCCGGGGACGATCGGCTGGTAGGTGCCGTCGGCCCCCGGGTTGTTGCCGATATAGAAGTTGACCCCGCCCTGAGAGCTCGTCGGCAGGAAATCGCCGCCGACGACTCCGTTGCGGATCGCCACCGGCAGCAGCGCGAGGACGAGCCCCGCCACCAGGGCGCCTCCCCGCCGGGCGAGCCCTCCCCAGCGGTCTTCGCGGTTCCAGGCGAGAGGAAGGAGGAAGGGGACCAGGAGCAGCGCGTTCTCGCGCAGGAGCGCCAGGACGCCGAGGAGCAGGCCGGTGCCGAGCCATGCCCCGAGACCCCTCCGCGATCGCGGCGAGCGGGCCTGGGCCAGCGTCAGCGTCCACAGCAGAAAGCCGGTGACCGTGACGGCGAGCGACTCCTTGAGGAGCTGCACGTCGTAGAACAGGAAAGGCCCGTAGATGGCGGCGAGGAGCGCCGCCGCGAGCCCCGTCCGCTCGCCATCCATCTCCCGGCCGGCGCGGTAGAGCGCCCAGCAGCCGGCCACCGCGAGGAGGATCTGGAGCAGGTAGACGAGGGCGAGCCGATGGCCCAGGACGGCGTAGACGGCGGCCAGCAAATAGGGGTAGAGCGGCGCCTGGAAGAAGACCCGCGAGCCCAGCCAGTCGCCCGCCGCGATCCCCACGGCCCAGCGGTCGTACTCCTGGCTGTCCATCGCCAGCCACGAGACGAACGGCTGGTCGCGCACCGCCCAGAGATGGGCCAGACGGAGGGCGAGCGCCAGCGCCAGGATGGCGAGCAGGAGCGGACGGCCCGGGCGGCGCGGGGAGATCATGGATGGGGTACTCTGGCACAGATCCGGCACGGAGACGGAACGTGAGCGAAGCGCGGGCCCCAAGGAAACGGCGCGAGAAGCGGGAGGTCGGCCGCAGCCTCGTCAACCGCAGCGATCTCGACGGGCTGCGGCGCGCTTGGGCCGAGAAGGACCTCGTTCTCTTCCTGGGAGCCGGGGTCTCGAAGCCGTACGGCATCCCCACCTGGAAGGATCTGGTCCTCGAGATCCTCTTCGATCAGACGGACGTGGCCCGCCGGTTGGAACCCGTCGACCTCCCTTTCCGGCGCGCCCTCGCCGCCTGGCTGGTGGACTATTACGACTATGACCCGATCATCCTCGCCCGCGTGGTCAAGAACGAGATCCGCCGCCGGGCGAGCCGGAGCTCCGGGAGCCAGAACGACGCCCATGCCCTGTTTCTCGAGAAAGTCCGCGAGCACCTCTATCCCAAGGAGCCGCCGGTCCCCCACGAGCCGACCACCCTCACCGCCGTGGCCGACTTCATCAAGCGGTCCGGCGACGGCTCCGGGATCTCCGCGGTCGTCTCCTTCAACTACGACGACCTGCTGGAGCGCAAGCTCGCGGGGAGCTTCGACTTCCGGCCGGTGTGGAGCGCCCGGCGGAGCCGCTCCAAGGCCCTCCCCATCCTCCATCCCCACGGTTTCCTGCCGCAGGAAGGTGACTCCAGCGAGTGCCGGCTGGTGTTCACCGAGGACGACTACCACGGCCTGACGGCGACCGTCTTCCACTGGGCGCTGACCGCCGTCGTCCACTACCTGCGCCACAACACCGTCCTCTTCATCGGCCTGTCGATGCTCGACCCCAACCTGCGGCGGCTGCTCGACGCGAGCTACGTCTTCGGCGACATCCCCGCCCACTGGCAGGTCCAGATGCGGCACAAGATCTCGCGGACCGAGATGCGGACCGTCCGGCGCGACATCCGGGACCGGGCGCGGCGGTTCCGCAGGGAGATGGAGCTGGGACCCGCCGAGCAGATTCCGGAGCTCCAGGAAGCGGTCCTCTCCGTTCTCGAGCAGGCCGACAGCTACGACCGCAACCTCTTCGAGGCCATGGGCGTCAAGACCATCTGGGTCGAGAGCTACGACGACATCCCCGCCCTGCTCGAGCGGATCTCGGCCGGGTGATCTCGCCGCGGGCCCGTGCTACCATTCCGGGCCAACCGATCGAGACCAGTGGAGAAGGACGCACCCATGGGAACAGTCGAGTTCACGGGCAATTACGACGATCTTTCCACCGACCGCGGCTATCAGTTCAAGTTCTATTGCGAGAAGTGTAACAACGGCTACATGTCGACCTTCAAGAGCTCGAAGATGGGCATGGCCGCCTCGGCCGCCGAGGTCGCCAGCAGCCTCTTCGGCGGGCTCTTCGGCAGGGTCTCGGACACCGCCTACCAGATCCAGCGCGCGGTGGGCGGACCGGCCCACGACGCCGCGCTGAAGGAGGCGACGGCGGAGATCCGCCCCCTGTTCAAGCAGTGCACGCGCTGCGGTCGCTGGGTCTGCGGGCCGGTCTGCTTCAACGCCAAGGCGGGCCTCTGCGAGTGGTGCGCTCCGGACCTCGACGAGGAGATCGCCTCCGCGCAGGCCGAGGCCGCGAAGGCCCAGGTCTTCTCGAAGGCCCAGGAGATCGACTGGGTCAAGGACCGCGATCTCGGCCAGGTCACCGGCGCCGTCTGCAAGTCCTGCGGCGCCAAGACCGGTGGCGCCAGATTCTGCCCCGAGTGCGGCACCCCGACGGCGCAGAAGAAGCACTGCGGAGGCTGCAACGCCGAGATCGAGGGCAGCCCCCGGTTCTGCCCCGACTGCGGCCAGAAGCTGGCGTAGGTCGCCGCCGTCACCGCCGCTCGCGGCGGGCGGCCAGCCGGCGGGCGACGAAGGGGAGGACGGCGACGCCGAAGAGGACCGAGAACCAGAGGGTGGCGGCGCGGATGACCAGGGTGATCGAGCCGGCGTCCGCCGTCGCGAGCCCCTGTTCGTGGAGGAGGGCCGCGAGCGATCCCTCGGCCGCTCCCAGGCCGCCGGGGAGCATCGAGAGCCCACCGAGGACGTTCGCCGCCGTGTAGTTGAAGACCGAGACGAGCAGGTCCGCCTTCGGCGCGTAGTTGCGGACCACCAGCCAGAAGCCCAGCCCCTCCGCCGCCCAGGCCACCGTCGCCAGCATCGTCGCCATCACCGCGAGGCCCGGCGAGAGGAGCTCCCGCAGACGGTCGTACATCTCTTCCAGGTGCGGCACGCGCGAGCCCAGGACGGGCATCCGCCGCAGGACGGCGAAGATCCGGTGGGCGCCGCGGCGCCAGGTGAGGAGGATCACGGCGGCGGCGACCGTGGCGAGGCCGGCGGCGGCGATCCACGGCCCGCCCGGGAGCGGCAGGGCGCCCAGCGCCACCAGCACCACCGTGCCCAGGACGTCGGTCACCCGCTCCGCCAGCACCACGGAGACCACCCGCAGCGCCCGCCCGCCGCCCAGCTCGCGCACCAGCCACGCCTTGCCCAGCTCGCCCGCCTTGCCTGGGGTCACCCCCAGCAGGAAGCCGACCAGGAAGACCGCGAGGCTCCGTCCCCGGGAGAGGGTCGCGCCGGTCCGCCGCAGGTAGATCTCCCAGCGCAGATAGCGCAGCGCGTAGTTGAAGACGGAGAGCGCCAGGACGGGGACCAGGAGCCGGAGGTCGAAATCCCGCAGGCTGCGGGCGAGCGCCCGCGGATCCGCGGCCAGGGCGAGCCCCACGACCACCAGAACCCCGAGGACCAGCGGCACGGCCAGCCGCCGGCTTAAGCCCTCCAGCCCCGAGCCCCTCCCGTCCTGCGATCCGGCGTCCGCCGGCGCGGTGGAAAGGGTCTCGAAGTCTGGCGTGGGCGCTTCGGAAGGGAGAGTGGTGGAGCTCAGGCCGCCTTCTCGGCTTCCTGGACGGCCTCGGGATACTGCTCGAAGAGGCGCATCCACTTGCTGGTCCTGGCGTACTGCTCGGTGCGGCGCTTGCCCACCGTCGGGTACCACGCGAAGTCGTGGTAGAAGTACGAGCCGAACACGAAGAAGTAGACCAGCGGCGTGCGGAAGAACAGCTTCTGGAGACCCTTCAGGGGGCCGAACCAGACCAGGTCGCCGAAGCGGGAGACCGCGTTGTCCCCCACCGAGAAGTGGAAGTTCCACTTCGAGACGTCCTCGCCCACGATCTCGATGTCCCGTGGATCGCCCACTCCCAGGCCCGTGTCGTGCGCCAGCCGGATGTAAGGGATCGACATCGGGTCGAAGCCCATCATCTTGGCCGCCACGGCGTCGATCGCCACCTGGTCTCCCGAGGCGAGGAGGACGTCCTTCTCGACCGGGATCATCGTCCGCGGCCCCGGGCCGTTGCCGCAGGTCGTGCCGTCCATCACCGCGAACAGCCCCGAGTGGATCTCCTTCTGGATCGTCAGCAGGTCGACCAGCGTCTGGTGGATGAACGAGTGGGTGTAGTGCCGGCGGGTGTTGAGGAGCCCGCCGAAAGCGTTCTTCATCGCCCCGGTCGTGGTGGTGTAGATGTGGCACTTCACCGTCGGCAGGTGGACGATGTTCTTGCCGAGGAAGAACTCGGGGATGGTGATCCCCTCGGGGTAGATCTCCGGCAGCACCAGCATCTTCCCCTTGGGCTTGTAGGTGACCCACTTGAGATCGTCCTCGAAGCAGTTGTAGCGCACCGGCACGCCGTACTTGTCGAGCACCGGCAGGTAGCGGTTGAGCCGCTCGCCCTTCTTCGGGTCGGTGACGACAGTGTTGTTCTGCACACAGACCTGGTCGGCGTAGCCGTCGGCGCGGAGCTTCCGGATCGTCCCCTCGAGTTGCCAGGGGGTGGTGTTCGCCCCGGGGAAGGGGAAGTGCCAGGAGATGTTGTCCTTGAGGATCGTGGTGGCGCCCGGGGCGAGGTGCCGCCGGACGTCCGCCATCTCCATCGTCCGCCCGACGTCCTCCAGGACGCTCTCCGGCTGGGTCTTGAGGACGGCTACACGCGCTTTGGCCATATGAGAAGTGCTCCGGTGGATTCGAATTCAGGATGCCGCGCCGTGCGGGCGGGGCCAGCCATTATAGCCGGATCTGACCCTTCCTCATAGATCCGTCCCCATGCGCTCATAGGCTTGACGCTCCCGCGGATGGGCGCGCACCATGGAAACAGGCTCGAAAAGGCAAACCCGCCGCGAGGCGGGGACGCAAAGCCAAGGGTCTCGCCCGAGACCGCCCGGTTGCCGAAGCCCAGAGGCTGTATGGCTCCGGGAACTCACATCGCCAGCCGTCCCTCTCTGCCTGCGTCGGCGCTGAGAAGGGGCCCGGTCCGCTCCCCGCGTCTCCCGGAAAAAGAGAGAGATTAGAAATCATCCCAGGAAGGAGCTCGACGTGGACCAGAAAGAAGCGACCTCGGGGAATGAAAGTGAAGCCAAGAAGGTCAACAAGGTTTTCATCACGCTTTCGCGGATCGCGCTCTGTATTGTCGGAGTGCTATTGGCCGTGGGCGCGGCGATCCTGGAGGACCAGTTCCATCCACGAGATATGACGTACGGATATTTCGGCCTCAAGTTGTTGGATGCCACGGGAGTGTCCTTGTTCATCATGGGAATGCTGACGCTGGTGCTCGAGATGGGGCACTGGAGAAAATACTTTGAGGAACGCCTCGAAGGGATCGTCGTCGGTCAGGACTACCTCAACGATCTCAGCCCCGAGGCGCTCCTGCGACATCAGATCAAGGTATTCAAGAGCTATTATAAAGACGAGGGTCTCAGCGAGAGGGGATTCGTCCGGTACTGCCTCAGCAAGATTCACGGCTATATCGTGACCCCCTACCGGGACGGCGTCGAGAATCACCTCACCGTGGAAGTCGCCGTCCCTTCAACGCTGCGGATCCGGGACCACCTCAGCTACGTTTGCCGCAAGTCGAAGGGCCGTATTCAAGAGAGGGTCGCCTGGCAGGCCAACAGCCTCGAGGTGCTCCAGATCGAAAGCCTTTCACTCGAGTTGCTCCCGCCGGCGGAAAACGGCGGAGGCCAACAGCGAATTGCCCTCCTGGACATCGGAGATCTGGAGAGAACGGAAGAGGCGGACGGCAGCGTCACGTACGGATACTCTCTGGGAAAGTGGCGGCATCTCGACGGCCTGAAGGTGATCTTCAATGCCTCCTACACGTCGGAAGCGGCGGCCTTCTACACTTGGAGGATGATGGATCCTTCCGAGCACGTTGAGCTCAGTATCTCCTACCCCACCAGTCTGAAGATGCAGTTCAAGCCGTTCCTGTTGGAGCCCCAGCCCACAACGACGATCGATGATCCCGGATTTTTTCAGGTCGTCTTCGACTCCTGGATCATGCCTCGGAGCGGTTTCGCCTGGAAGCTCCTCGCGCCCGGCGTCGCCGCGAAGGTTGGGATCGCGCAGACCGTCCCCGCGCAAACGCCCGTGCCGCCGCCGCCCGGTCTCGTGGTGAACCGCAGCACGGAGGCCTTGCAGGGCGGCTGAGGCTGGCGTGGCACGCTTCGAGGTGATAGATTCCGCCGCGACGGAATCTCGGCAGCCCGGGACCTCGCGATCGGACCTCATCCGGCGGACGTGTTACGATGATCCGCGACAGGAGGTTCTCGCCATGGCTCTCCACGATCTCCCCCGCAAGCTGACCTATGAGGACTACATCCTCATCCCCGAGGACGGACAGCGCAACGAGATCATCGATGGAGAGCACTACGTGTCGGCAGCGCCCTTCGTGCCGCATCAGGATCTGGTCGTCGAGCTCACGCTCCGCTTGGGAGGCTTCGTCAAGGCGAATCGCCTCGGACCCTTCCTCATCGCGCCTACCGACGTCCTCCTCTCCCCCTACGACATCGTTCAGCCCGACCTGCTGTTCATTTCCCGCCAGCAGGCCGCGATCGTCGGGTTGAAGAACATTCAGGGGACGCCGGACCTGGTGATCGAGATCCTCTCCCGGAGCACCCGCAAGCTCGACGAAAGGATCAAGCTGCGGGCCTACGAGCGTTGCGGAGTCCGGACGTACTGGATCTTCGATCACTCCCGGCGCGGCGTCCAGCCCTGGGAACGGACGGCCGAAGGTCTCCGTCCGCAGCCCTTCCTCTCCGCCGCGGCGGGGGACGTCCTGACCACGCCGCTCCTCCCCGGCTTCGAGCTGCCGCTCGCCGAGCTCTTCGAGGAGCAGGGACCGCAGCCGGCCTAGCTTCGCGCGGGCACCCGCTCGCGGATCTTGTTGAATCCCAGCCGCTTGAACAGCTCCTCGACCTTCGCCGGATCGGCCCCCCGGTACTCCAGGCTCTTGAGGTCGGCGCTCACCCCCGGCACCTCCCGGGCGACGGTCGAGAGCTGCTTGGAGAGGAAAGCGATCTCCCGGTTGGCGGCCAGCTTGGCGTGAAGCGACTTGGCGCCGCGGATGTTCGACCAGGGGAACTCGTCGAGCCGCGCGTAGAGATCCTCCAGATGGCCGAAGCGGGCGAGCAGCTCGGCGGCGGACTTGGCGCCGATCCCCTTGACGCCGGGGATGTTGTCCACCGTGTCGCCGGCGAGGCCCAGGAAGTCCGTGATCTGGTCCGGCCGCGCGCCGAACTTCTCGAACACGGCCTCGGGGCCGAGGCGGAGCCCCTTGGCGGCGTCGAAGAGGGAGACCCGCTCGTTCACGAGCTGGGCGAGGTCCTTGTCGGAGGTGACGATCACGGCCCCGTGCCCTTGCGCCTCCAGGCCGGTGCAGAGGGCGCCGATCAGATCGTCCGCCTCGTAGCGGTCGTCGACGAAGGTGGCCGCCCCGAGCGCCGCCGCGATCTCCTCGCAGGCGCCGAGCTGCGCCTCGAGCTCGGGGGGCGGCAGCACCCGCTGCTGCTTGTAGGCGGGGAAGATCTCGTTCCTGAAGCTGCTGTTGAGGCTGCGGTCGAAGGTCACCGCGAGATGGGTGGGCTTCTCGTCCGCGATCAGCTTGAGCAGGAACGAGGTGAAGCCGTAGGAGGCCGCGGCCGGGCTGCCGTCCGGCGTCCTGATGCTGGACGGCAGCGAGAAGTGCCCCCGGAAGATGTAGGGGCTGGCGTCCACCAGGTGGGCGGTAGCCACCGCTCAGGCTCCGAAGAACTCCCGCACCGCGCCCGAGACCGCTTCGACCTCCTCGTTCGTCAGCTCGGGGAAGACGGGGAGGCAGAGCACCTCCCGCGCGGCGGCGGTGGAGACGGGGAGGTCCCCGTCGCGCACCTCCACCAGCCCCTTCATCGCGGGCTGCTGGTGGAGAGGCGAGGGGTAGTGGATGGCCGAGGCGATGCCGCGCGTCTTGAGATGGGCCGCCAGCTCGTCCCGCCGGGAGCTGCGGACGGTAAACTGGTGGTACACCGTGCGCACGCCGGGCGGATCGGGAATCAGCCGCAGGTCGCCCACCCCGGCGAAGGCGCCGTGGTAGCGGCAGGCGATCTCGCCGCGGCGGGCGTTGTCCTGCTCGAGCAGCGCCAGCCGGCAGTTGAGGACGGCGGCCTGCAGGCTGTCGAGCCGGCTGTTGGTGCCGATCTCGTGGTGGGTGTAGCGCACCGTCTGGCCGTGATTGCCGAGGCTGAAGACGTGCTGGACCAGGGCGCGGTCGTCGCCGGTCACCGCGCCGCCGTCGCCGAAGCAGCCGAGGTTCTTGGTCGGGTAGAAGCTCCAGGCGGCGAGCTGGCCGAAGCCGCCCACCTTGCGGCCCTTCCACTCGGCGCCGTGCGCCTGGGCGGCGTCCTCCAGCAGCCAGAGGCCGCGCCGCCCGCAGAGGCCGAGCAGGGCGTCCACGTCGAAGGGACGGCCATAGAGATGGACGCCGATGATCCCCGCGGTGCGCTCCGTCACCCGCGCCTCGGCGTCCGCCGCGTCGAGGTTCAGGGTCTCGGGATCGACGTCGGCGAACACCACCTGGCCGCCCAGCAGGGCGACCGCCTCGGCGGTGGCGAAGAAGCTGAACGCGGGGACGATCACCTCGTCGCCCGGCTTCAGGCCCAGCGCGCGCAGGGAGAGGAGCAGCGCGTCGGTGCCGTTGCCGAGGCCGGCGCAGGCCTCGACGCCCAGATAGGCGGCGAAGGCCGATTCGAACTCCTTCACCTCGGGCCCGAGCACGAAAGAGGTCTGGTCGAGAACGCGCCGCCACCGCTCGTCGAGCTGGGGGGCGATGCGCTGGCGGACACGGTTGAGATCGAGGATGGGTACGTTCACGGCGCGGGATTGTATCCGTTCCAGAGGCCCTGATCGAGAGCCGCTCGATCCTTGACTACACTTGTCGTCACGGTTATGATGACGGCTGTCAGCAGGAGGGGCGTACGCCGCGCCGGCAACGGCCCTTCCTGGCCGCCAGCGCCAAACGAGAGAGGCTGGCGGACAGCCTCCAGAGCCCTTGAGCCAATTTGGCACAAACACGGGCCCCGGAGCCGAGCTGTGTAGGCTAGGGGATGCCGGCCTGCCACCGCCGGCAGGGTCGCAGGAAACTCGCGGGGCCTTGCCCCGGAATGCGCGTTCCCCTGCACTTGAGGCTGTATGGTGCTCTTCTTCCGGGTCTTCCGGTCCTGGGATCATGATAGCTTGATCCTTCCACGGTGAGAGACCCCTTTCAATGTCCTCGGCCGGCCGGGCTGTGCGGAGCGGACGCCTGTCCAGCCTGATCGGCCTCCTCGCCGAACGAGCCGAGCGGCAGTCCGGCGAGGAGGCGTACGTCTTCCTCGGCGAGGGGAAGGAGCCGACGGCCGCCCTGACCTACGGGGAGCTGGACCGCCGGGCCCGTGCCATCGGCGCCCACCTTCAAGAGGCGGGCCTCGCCGACGAGCGGGTGCTGATGATCTTCCCGCCCGGTCTGGAGTACGTCGCGGCGTTTTTCGGCTGCCTCTATGCCCGGGCGGTGCCGGTGCCGGCCTATCCGCCACGCCCGAACCGCTCCTTCGATCGCCTGCAGGCCATCGTGGACGATGCCCGGCCGGCGATGGCGCTGACCACGCAGGCCATCCTGGCGCAGATCAGCCCCCGGCTCGCCCAGGCTCCCGGCCTCCAGGCCCTGCGCTGGGAAGCGGTGGAGGCGATCGGCGACGGCGAGGCCGGGGGTTGGCGCCAGCCGCGGGTCGACGAAGGCACGCTGGCGTTCCTCCAATACACCTCGGGCTCGACCTCGACGCCGAAAGGGGTCATGGTCAGCCATGGCAACCTGCTCCACAACGAGCGGATGATCCAGCGCGCCTTCGAGCAGGACGAGCGCTCGGTGATCGCCGGCTGGCTGCCGCTGTTCCACGACATGGGGCTCATCGGCAACGTGCTGCAGCCCCTGTACGTCGGCGCCCGCTGCATCCTGCTGCCGCCGGTGGCCTTCCTGCAGCGGCCGGCCTGCTGGCTGGAGGCGATCACCCGCTACCGGGCGACGACGAGCGGCGGCCCCAACTTCGCTTACGACCTCTGCGTCCGCAAGATCCGGCCCGAGCAGCGGGAATCGCTCGACCTCAGCTCCTGGACGGTCGCCTTCAACGGCGCCGAGCCCATCCAGGGGGAGACCCTCGACCGGTTCGCCGAGGCCTTCGCGCCCTGCGGATTCCGGCGCGAGGCGTTCTATCCCTGCTACGGCTTGGCCGAGGCGACGCTGTTCGTCTCCGGCGGCGCCCGGATGCATGGCGCCCGGACGCGGGATTTCCAGCGCGCCGAGCTGGAGCGGAACCGCGCTCTGCCGGCGGCGGAGGGGGAGGCCGACGCCCGTTCCCTGGTGAGCTGCGGCGCGGCCTGGCTGGACCAGGAGATCCGGATCGTCGATCCGGAGTCCGCGGTCCCCCGCGAGCCGGGCTGGATCGGGGAGATCTGGGTCGCCGGGTCGAGCGTGGCCCAGGGATACTGGGATCGGCCCGAGGAGTCGGAGCGCACCTTCCAGGCCCGTCTGGCCGGCGGCGGGGAGGAGACCTTCCTGAGGACCGGCGACCTCGGGTTCGTCGCCGACGGCGAGCTGTACGTCACCGGCCGGCTGAAGGACCTGCTCATCATCCGCGGGCGCAACCATTATCCCCAGGACATCGAGCGGACGGTGGAACGCTGCGACGCGGCCCTGCGGCCTGCGGAGGGAGCGGCCTTCTCGGTCGAGGTCGGCGGGGAGGAGCGCCTGGTGGTGGCCCAGGAGGTCGTCCGCACCGCCCGGGCGGGAGACCTGGGCTCCGCCGTCGAGGCGATCCGCCGCTCGGTGGCCGAGGAGCATGAGATCCAGGCGTATGCCATCGTGCTCGTCCGCACGGGGTCGATCCTCAAGACCTCGAGCGGCAAGATCCAGCGCCGGGCGCTTCGCCAGGCCTTCCTGGACGGTGCCCTGGCGGTCGTCCTCGAATGGCGGGCCGGGGCGGCGCAGGAGGTGGAGACGGACGCGACTCCCCCGGCAGGCGGGACGGAACCCGCGGCGGTCCAGGAGTGGATCGCCGCCCGGGTCGCCGCCCGGCTCGGCTTCGCCCGCCGGGAGATCGACGTCGCGCAGCCGCTGGTCCGCTACGGCCTGGACTCGCTGGCCGACATCGAGCTCCTGCACGCGATCGAGCACGAGCTCGGCGCCGCTCTCCCCGTGCTCAGCTTCCTCCAGGACGCGAGCATCGCCGACCTGGCGGCGCGGGTGGTTGAGCAGCTCTCGGCGCCCGTGCCCACGCCGCCGCCCGCGGTCGCCCCGCCGGAGACCGCGACCGGCGAGATCCCGCTCTCCCGCGGCCAGCAGGCGCTCTGGTTCCTCCACCGGCTGGCACCGGAGAGCGCCGCCTACAACGTGGCCGGGACGGCGCGGATCCGCGGGCCGCTGA
Source organism: Thermoanaerobaculia bacterium (assembly GCA_036402955.1). Lineage (GTDB taxonomy): Bacteria > Acidobacteriota > Thermoanaerobaculia > Multivoradales > UBA5704 > DATARR01. The sequence goes on along the minus strand of DASWRX010000371.1, from coordinate 11,061 downwards.
GCGCCACCGCCCTGGAGCGTTCGTTCCAGGCGATGGCGGACCGCCACGCCGCGCTGCGCGTCCGCTTCGAGCCGCGGGGGGACTCACCGGTCCAGATCGCGGTGGCGCCGTTCGCGGTCCCCTTCCACGCCGAGGACGCCACCGGCTGGCCGGAGGAGCGGCTGCGCGCCCGGCTCGCCGAAGCGGCGGCTCGGCCCTTCGACCTCGTGGCCGGCCCGGCCTTCCGGGTGCACTGCTGGCGCCGCGAGGGGGAGCACCTGCTGCTGTTCGTGGCTCACCACATCGTGGTCGACCTGTGGTCGCTGGCGGTGCTGGTGCGGGAGCTGGGGGAGAGCTACGGCGCGGAGGTGTCCGGGCGAACCGCCGTCCTCCCCCGGCTGGAGGCGGGCTACGGCGACTACGTACACTGGCAGGAGGAGCGGCTCGCGGGGGAACAGGGAGAGCGGCTGTGGGACTTCTGGCGCCGGGAGCTCGCCGGCGAGCTCCCCCTGCTCGACCTCGCCACCGACCGCCCGCGACCCCGCGTCCAGACGTTCGCCGGCGCCGCCGCCTCGATCCGGCTCGGGTCTCGCGAGACGGCGGGGATCGAGGCGCTCGCCGCGGCGGGTGGCGCGACCCTCTTCGCCGTCCTGCTCGCCGCCTATCAGGCACTCCTGCACCGGTACAGCGGCCAGGACGAGGTGGTGATCGGCTCCCCGTCCACCGGCCGGCTGCAGTCCCGTTTCGACTCCGTGGTCGGCTACTTCGTCAATCCGGTAGCGATCCGGCTGAGCGCCGCAGGCGGTCCTAGTTTCCGGGAGCTCGCCGCACGGGCCCGGGCGGCCGCCCTCTCCGCACTGGAGCACCAGGAGCTCCCCTTCGTCCTGCTCGTGGACCGCCTGCAGCCAGAGCGCGATCCGGGCCGCTCACCGATCTTCCAGACGATGCTCGTGCTGCAGAAGGCCCCCGCCTTCGCCGACCCTTCGCTGGTCGCGTTCGCGCTCGGCGAGGAGGGGGGACGGCTGCGGCTCGGCCCACTGGACCTCGAGTCGGGGCGGCTGGAGCAGCGGCTGGCCCAGTTCGACCTGACGCTGGCCGCGGCGCTGGCCGGCGGCGAGCTGATCGTCTCCCTGCAATACAGCACCGGCCTGTTCGACGCCGCCACCGTCCAGCGGATGCTCGGCCATTTCCGGACGTTGCTGGGAGGTGCCCTGGACCGGCCGGATGCAGCGGTGTCCGGTCTGCCGCTGCTCACCGGGCCGGAGCGGCACCAGCTCGTTGCGGAGCACAACGACACGGCGCGGGTCTGGCCCCCGGGAGTCTGCGTCCATCACCTGTTCGAGCGGCAGGCGGCGCTCACCCCCGGCGCGCCGGCCGTGGTGGGCGCCCGCGAGTCGCTCACCTACGCTGAGCTGGACGCCCGGGCGGAGCGGCTGGCCCGCCACCTGCGCCGGCGCGGGGTCGGGCCGGAGGTGGCCGTGGGCGTCCTGTTGGAACGCGGCGCCGATCTGGTGGTCGCCCTGCTGGGCGTGCTCAAGGCCGGAGGGGTCTATCTCCCCCTCGATCCCGCCTATCCGCGGGAGCGCGTCGCCTGGATGCTGGAGGACGCCCGCGTTCCCATCCTGCTGGCCGGCGAACGATCGGAGTGGCTGCCGGCCGGCGGCCCGGCCGTGATCCTGCCGGGGGAGTGGGATGGGGAGCCTGGGCCCGGAACCGGCCTTCCACCGGCGCCGGCGGGCGAGCGGAACCTGGCTTACCTGATCTACACCTCGGGATCGACGGGCCGGCCGAAGGGGATCGCGGTGGAGCACCGCAGCGCGGTGGCCATCGTCCGCTGGTGCGTGGAGGCGTTCACGCCGGAGGTGCTGCGGCGGGCCCTGGCCGCCACCTCGGTCTGCTTCGACGTCTCGGTGGCCGAGCTGTTCGCGCCGCTGAGCTGTGGCGGCGCGCTGTTCATGGTCCGCGACGCGCTCGACCTGCCCGCCTCTTCACACACCGGGGAGGTCACGGCGATCAGCATCGTCCCCTCGATCCTGCGGGAGCTGCTGCGCGGTGGCCCCCTGCCGGCGTCGGTCTCCACCCTCAACCTGGGCGGCGAGCCCCTCCCCCGCGACCTGGTCGATCAGGCCTACGCGCAGCCGGGGGTGCGCCGGGTGTTCAATCTCTATGGCCCGTCGGAGGACACGGTCTACTCGACCTTTTCCCTGGTGCCGGCGGAGACTTCGGCGCCGCCGACGATCGGGTGGCCGACCGCCGGCAACCGGATCTACGCCGTTCGCGGCGGCGAGCTGCAGCCGGCCGGGATCGCCGGGGAGCTGATGATCGCTGGCGGCGGCCTGGCGCGCGGTTATCTCCACCGCCCCGCCCTGACCGCCGAGCGTTTCCTCCCCGACCCATTCAGCGGCGAGCCGGGCGGCCGCCTGTACCGGACGGGGGACCTCGGCCGCCGGCGGGCGGACGGCGAGATCGAGTACCTCGGGCGCCTCGACCACCAGGTGAAGATGCGGGGTTTCCGCATCGAGCTGGGGGAGATCGAGGCGGTCCTGCGCGGCCATCCCAAAGTCGCCGAGGCGGTGGTGCTGGCGCGCGAGGACCGGCCGGGGGACCAGCGGCTGGTCGCCTATCTGACCCCGCGGCAGGGCGCGGCGCCCGCGGTAGCGGAGCTGCGCGAGCTCCTGCGCGCGCGGCTGCCCGTCTACATGGTGCCCCAGATCTTCGTGATCCTCGACGCCTTCCCCCTCACCGGCAGCGGCAAGATCGACCGCCGGGCCCTGCCGGCGCCGGACGGCGTGCGGGCGGAGGGGAGCCTGGAGCGCGCCGGGTTCCGCACGCCGGTCGAGGAGGTGGTCGCGGGGATCTGGGAGGAGGTTCTGGGGCTCGAGAGCGTCGGGAACGCCGAGGATTTCTTCGATCTCGGCGGGCACTCCCTGCACACCACGCGGGTGGTCTCGCGGCTGGCCGCCGCCTTCCAGGTGGACCTGCCGGTGCGAGTCCTGTTCGACGCGCGCACCGTGCGGTCGCTCGCCGCGGCGGTGGAGCAGGCTTCGCGGTCGCGGCGCGGGACCTCGCCTCCCCCCCTGGAGCGCGTCCCGCGCGGGAGCGGGCTCCCTCTCTCCTTCGCCCAGGAGCGGCTCTGGTTCCTCCACCGGCTGCAGCCGGAGAGCGCCGCCTACAACCTGGCCTTCTCTGCCCGCTTCCACGGGGTTGTCGACCTCGCGGCGCTCGCCCGCGCCGTCGCGGAGATCGTCCGCCGGCACGAAGCCCTGCGGACCACCTTTCACCTGGAGGACGGGCGGGCGGTCCAGAGGGTGGCGCCGCCGGTGGCCGTTCCCCTCCCCCCCCTTCCCATCATCGACCTGAGCGCCCTGCCGGCGCGAGCGCGGGAGCCGGAGGCCCGCGCCCTGGCGACCAGGCTGGCGCGGCACCCGTTCGACCTGGAGCGCGGACCCTTGCTGCGGCTGGCCCTGCTGTGGTTCGGCGGCGGCGAGGGGGCGCTCGCCGGAAGCCAGCACCACATCATCTCCGATGGCTGGTCGCTGGGGGTCTTCCTCGCCGAGCTGGAGGCCGGCTACGCGGCGTTCTCGGCCGGCGCTCGCCCCGCGCTGCCCGAGCTGGCGATCCAGGTCCCGGACTACGCCGCGTGGCAGCGGAGCTGGCTGGCCGGGGAGGCGCTGGCGCCGCAGCTCGCCTACTGGAAGGAGCGGCTGGCCGGGGCTCCCACCTTGCTCGACCTGCCGGCCGACCACCCACGCCCGCCGGTGGCGGGCTGGCGCGGCGCCTCGGTGCCGTTCTCCCTGGAGCGGCCGCTCGTCGCCGCTCTGGGGCGGCTGGGCCGCCGGGACGGCGGGACGCTGTTCATGGCGCTGCTCGCCGCCTTTCAGGCCCTGCTCTCCCGCTACAGCAGGCAGCGGGACGTGCTGGTGGGGACCCCGGTAGCCAACCGTGGGCGGGTCGAGATCGAACCGCTGATCGGCTGCTTCGTCAATACCCTGGTGCTGCGCGCCGACCTCTCGGGGGATCCCGGATTCCGTGAGCTGCTCGGGCAGGTGCGGGAGACCGCCCTGGCCGCCTACACCAACCAGGACGTGCCCTTCGAGAAGCTGGTGGGGGAGGTGGGCGCCAGCCGCGAGCTCGGCCATGCGCCGCTGTTCCAGGCGATGCTGGCCTTGCAGAGCGGGCCGCCGCGGGATCTCGACCTCGGCGGCATCCGGCTCCGTCCCGAGGAGGTCGACACCGGCACGGCGAAGTTCGACCTCACCCTTCACCTGACCGAGAGGGAGGAGGGGCTTGCGGGACGGTGGGAGTACCGGTCGGATCTGTTCAAGCCCGCCACCATCCGGCGGCTGGCCGGCCACTTCGCGGGTCTGCTGGCGGCGATCGCCGCGGCGCCGGACCGGCGTCTCTCCGACCTTCCCTCGCTGACCGCCGCCGAGGGCCAGCAGCTCCTGTTGGAGTGGAACGACACCGCGGCCGATCCGCCCGCCGAGCTGGGCTTCCACCGCCTCTTCGAGCGGCAGGCGGCGCGCGTGCCCGGCGCCACAGCCTTGGTCGCCGGCGGGCGGAGCCTCACCTACGCCGAGCTCGATCGCTGGGCCGGCGGTTGGGCCCGCCGCCTCCGCGGCCTGGGGGTCGGTCCCGAGGTCCGGGTGGGGCTCCTGTTCGACCGCTCGCCCGAGATGGTGGCGGCGGCTCTGGCGGTGCTCAAGGCCGGCGGCGTCTACGTGCCGCTCGATCCCGAGCACCCGCCGGCGCGGCTGCGCTGGATCCTCGAGGACGCCGGTGCGGCGCTGCTGCTGACCGTCGACCGCCTGGCCGACCGGGTGAGCTGGAGCCCACGGCTGTCGCTGGATGCGGATCCCGGGGGAACGGAGCCCCCGTTCTCCACGTCTGTGGAGCCCGCGAGTCTCGCCTACGTGATCTACACCTCCGGCTCGACCGGCTGGCCGAAGGGGGTGATGATCTCCCACGGGGCGCTGCTCGGCTATCTCTCGTGGAGTGTCGAGGCCTACGGCTTGGGAGCGGGGGCCGGCGCGCCGGTCCACTCGCCCCTGGGCTTCGACCTCACGGTGACCAGCCTCTGGGGTCCGCTGGTGAGCGGCGGCGCCGTGGAGCTGCTGCCGCCGGCGCGGGGGGTCGAGGCCCTGCAGGCGGCGCTCGGGTCGGCAGGGCCCCCCTATGGCCTGCTCAAGCTGACTCCCTCCCATCTGGAGGCCCTGGGGCAAGGGCTCGAGCCGGCGGCAGCGGGCCGGGCCCGGATCCTGGTGGTCGGCGGCGAGGCGCTCGCCGGCCGGGACCTGGCGTTCTGGGCCCGGCACGCGCCCGTGGTCGAAGTGATCAACGAGTACGGCCCCACCGAGGCCACGGTCGGCTGCTGCGTCTACCGGCGGCGGGCGGGGGAGATCGGCGGCGGGCCGGTCCCGATCGGGCGGCCGATCGCCAACGCGCGGCTCTACCTCCTCGACGCCGCGCTGAGCCCGGCACCGGCGGGCGTTCCGGGGGAGCTGTTCATCGGCGGCGCCGGCCTGGCCCGTGGCTACCTGAACCGGCCGGACTTGTCGGCCGAGCGATTTCTTCCCGATCCCTTCAGCGGCCGCGCGGGGGACCGGATGTACCGCAGCGGCGACTTGGCGCGCGCCTGGCCGGACGGCACCCTCGAGTTCCTCGGCCGCACCGACCACCAAGTGAAAATCCGCGGCTTCCGCATCGAGCTGGGGGAGATCGAGGCGGCGCTGCTGGAGCAGCCCGGCGTCGAGCAGGCGGCGGCGGTTGCCCGCGATGATCTCGGCGTGCTCCAGATCGTGGCCTACGTCGCCGGCCGGCTCGCGCTGGAGGGGGTGGCGCTGCGCGCCGGCCTGCGGGGGCGGCTTCCCGAGCACATGCTGCCGGCGGCGATCGTCCACCTGGAGCTCCTCCCCTTGACCGCCAACGGCAAGGTCGACCGCGCCGCCCTCCCCGCGCCGGATCGCCGTGACGAGGAGGCTTCCTACATGGCGCCGCGGACTCTCCAAGAGGAGTTGCTGGTCGGCATCTGGAAACAGGTGCTGCGCATGGACGAGGTCGGCGTCCACGACAACTTTTTTAACCTCGGGGGAGATTCGATCCTCGGCATCCAGGTGATCGCCCGCGCCAACCAGGCGGGACTGCGGCTCACCCCCCAGGATCTCTTCCAGCATCCGTCGGTCGCCGAGCTCGCCCGCGCCGCCCTTCCGGCCGGCGGGGGCCTCCGGGAGGAGGAACCCGGGGTGGGGCCGGTCCCCCTGACTCCAGCCCAGCACCGGTATCTCGCGGAGACACCGGACGGCGCGGGAGAGGTCCAGGTGGCCGAGCTGGACGTGCACGGGGGACTGAGCCCGGATCGCTTGGAGGAAGCCGTGGCGGCCCTCTGGCGGCACCACGACGCTCTGCGACTCCGCTTCTCCCGGGAGGAGACGGGCTGGAGGCAGGAGGTGGCCGACGAACCGCCCGTGCCCTGGGGCCGGATCGACCTCTCGGCGCTCCCCAGCGGGCTCGCCGGCAGCGCACTCGCCGCGGCCGCCGCCCAAGTCCGGGCCAGCCTGGATCCCTTAGGCGGTCCGCTGGTCCGGTTCGCGCTGCTGCAAGGCGGCGGCCTGGATCGCCTGATGGTGGCGGCCCACATCCTGGCGGTGGACCGCACCTCCATGCGCGTGCTGCTGGAGGATCTCGAGACCGCCTGCGGGCAGCGGAGCCGGGGGGAGCCGGTGGCACTGCCGGAGGGCGCTTCGTTCCGGCAGTGGGCCGGGCGGCCCCGGCGCGCCGGGGCCGCCCCTGGGCCGAAGCTGGCGCGGCGGCGCAATGAGCTGCCGCCTCTCGGTGGAGAGGAGGATGGGCGGAGCGCCGCACCCACGGCGACGCTCTGGCTCTCCCGCGAAGAGACCCGCAGCCTGCTGGTGGAAGCGCCCCGCGCCTATCGGACCGGGATGGACGACGCCCTGCTGACCGCCTTGGTGCAGGCCTTCTCCCAATGGACCGGAGAGCCATCGCTGCTGGTGGACGTGGAGCGGCCGATGCGAGAGGGAGACGGCGAGGGCCTGGACCCCTCCCGCACCATCGGCTGCCTGGATGAGACCGTTCCCGTCCTCCTGCACCTGGGCGCGGCGCGGAGCTCGGGCGAGGTCCTGAAGGCGATCAAGGAGCAGCTCCGCCAGCCACCCGATCGCGGGCTTAGCGGAGCCGAGGTGAGCTTCCGCGGCCCGGGCCCCGTCTCTCCTGCCGGAGGGCCGCGGATGCTGGTCCCGGCGCGCGAGACCGCGCCGGAGGAGGCGAGCTCCCACCGGATCGCCGTCGACTGCGAGCTGGTGGAAGACCGGCTTCGACTGTCATGGCTCTCCCGCGGGGGGGCCGGCGCCTCCACTCTGGAGACGCTGGCCGCGAGCTGCGGGGAAGCCCTGCGCTCCCTGATCGCGCACTGCCTCGATCCGGAGGCAGGTGGCTACACCCCTTCCGACTTCCCGCGGGTCGAACTCAGCCAGCGGGAGCTCGACGGGCTGGTGGCGAGCCGGTCAGGCCGCGGAGCGCTCGAGGATATCTATCCGCTGACCCCCCTGCAGCAGGGCATGCTGTTTCACATCCTGGAGCACCCCGGTTCCGGAGTCTATCTCAACCAGCAGTGCTTCTCTCTGCAGGGTGAAATCGACGCGGAGGCGCTGCGGATGTCATTCGAGCGCGTGGTCGCCCGCCACCCCGCCCTGCGCACCGCCGTGGCGATCGATGGCCGCGGCGAGCCCTTTCAGGTGGTGTGGCGTCACGCTCCGCTCCCTTGGCTGCACTTGGATTTGCGAAACCTTTCTTTGGGCGTACGGGAGCGAGAGCTTGCAACTCTGCTTCGAACAGAGCTGGAAAAAGGTTTCGAAGTTTCGATTGCACCCTTAGTGAGGCCGATCTTGATCCGGCTTGGAGACGACGAGTATCGATTTATCTGGAGCTTCCACCTGATGCTGCTCGACGGCTGGTCCACGCCCCTGATCTTCAGCGAGACGCTCGCGTGCTATGACGCCTTGCGCCGGGGGCGTGAGCCCGAGCTGCCGCCGCCGGCGCCGTACTCCCGCTACATCGACTGGCTGCGGCGGCAGGACCGGGAGGAGGCCGAGGCCTACTGGCGCCGGATCTTCGAGGGATTCGCCGTGCCGGTCGCCGCCGCCGGCGCCTCCTGGGAGGCGCCCGACCCGGAGGAGAATTATCGCGAGCGCGAGCTGCGGCTGGACGAGGACGACACTGCCCGCCTGCGAGCGTTCGCCGGGGAGAGTCAGCTCACTCTCAACACGCTGGTGCAGGGAGCTTGGGCCCTTCACTTGAGTCAGCGCAACGGCGCCGAGGACGTGGTCTTCGGCAGCGTGGTCTCCGGGCGTCCGGCCGACCTCCCCGGCGTCGAATCGACGGTGGGGCTGTTCCTGAATACCGTACCGGTGCGGGTCCGGGTCACCCTCGAGGCGCCGCTACTCCCATGGCTTGCGGCCCTGCAGGCGCGTCAGGCCGAGGCCCGGCGCTACGAGTTCAGCGCCCTCGTCGATGTCCAGAAGTGGAGCGGCCTGCCGGGAGGCCAAGTCCTGTTCGACAGCGTCGTCATCTTCCAGAACATCCCGCTCGATCCTTCGCTCTCCGACCCGGAACGGAACCTCCGGGTCCTCGGTGTCAGCTCGACGGAGAGGAACAACTATCCCCTCACGCTGGTGGTTGTCCCCGATGAAGGGCTGGTCCTCCGGATGGTCTACGACCGCCGCCGTTTCCGCGATGCCGTGGTGACGCGGACGCTGGAGAAACTCCACCGCCTGCTGGTGGGTATGGTGGCCCATCCCGGCGGAAGCCTCGCTTCCTTCTCGCCGAGCACCGCGGTGCAGCGCCAGCAGCTCGTCAACGGCTTCAACCAGGCTCTGGAGTAGGGAGAGAAGACCCGACCATGTGTGGCATCGCCGGATTCATCGACCTGCGCAACGAGGGCCGGATCGATCGCGGCATCCTGGGGAGGATGACCGACACGATCGTGCACCGCGGCCCCGACCTCGGTGGCTTCTTCGCCGAGGAGAGCGCGGCACTCGGTTTCCGCCGCCTCAGCATCATCGACCTCAAGACCGGCGACCAGCCGTTGTTCAACGAGGATCGTTCGCTGGTCCTCACCTGCAACGGCGAAATCTACAACTATCGGGAGCTGCGGGAGGAGCTGGAGGCCAAGGGGCACGTCTTCCGTACCCGGACGGATGTCGAGGTGCTGCTCCACCTCTACGAGGAAGAGGGGCCGGAGATGCTCGACCGGCTCAACGGCCAGTTCGCCTTCGCCCTCTACGACCGCCGGGAGCGCTGCCTGTTCCTGGCGCGGGACCAGTTCGGCATCTGTCCCCTCTACTACGCGGTGGTCGAGGGATTGCTGATCTACGCCTCGGAGATCAAGGCGATCCTCGAGCACCCGCGGGCGCCGCGGGAGGTCGACCTGACGGGGCTCGACCAGGTGCTCACCCTTCCCGGCCCGATCAGCCCGCGTACCGTCTTCCGCGGCATCGAGAGCCTCCCCAGCGGCCATTTCATGCTTGCCCGCAATGGTGAGGTGAAGACCGCCGAGTACTGGGACCTCGACTACCCGCTGCTGGGGGAGGAGAAGGACGGCCTGCCCGAGGAGCACTACGCCGGCCGCTTGGGGGAGCTCTTCGAGCAGTCGGTCCGCTACCGCCTGCAGGCTGACGTGCCGGTGGGCTTCTTCCTTAGCGGCGGCCTCGATTCCTCACTGATCGCGGCGATGATTCGGAGGGTGTCGCCGGATGTCCAGCGGCACTCCTTCTCGGTCAGCTTTGCGGACGAGCGGATCTCCGAGGCGAAGTACCAGCGACTGATGTCGCGGTACGTCTCCTCGATCCACCACGAGATCCCCTTCGCCGAGACGGACGTGGCGTCGCGGCTCAGCCAGGTCGTCTACCACGCCGAGTGCCCGCTCAAGGAGACTTATGACACGGCCTCGCTGGCCTTGTCGCGGGCCACCCGCGACCAGGGGATCGTGGTCGTGCTCAACGGCGAGGGGTCGGACGAGCTGTTCGCGGGCTATGTGGGCTACCGCTTTGACAAGCGGCGGGCCGAAGAGGAAAAGAAGCACGACCTCGACACGGTGCTCGGCGACGAAATCCGGGAGCGGCTATGGGGGGACCCGGACCTCTACTACGAGAGGGACGAGCACGCCTTCCGCGAAGTGAAGGAGATGCTCTACGCGCCGGACCTCGCCGAACGGCTGGGCGAGTTCGACTGCACCAACTTTCCCCTGGTCAACAAGGAGCGGCTGCGCGGGCGGCATCCGGTCCACAAGCGCTCCTACCTGGACTTCAAGCTCCGCCTGGCCGGCCACCTGATCGCGGACCACGGCGACCGCATGGCGATGGCGAGTTCGATCGAGGCCCGCTACCCGTTCCTCGATCTCCAGCTCGTCGAGTTCTGCCGCGAGATCCCGCCCGATCTCAAGCTGAACGGCTTCACCGAGAAAGCGATCCTGAAGAAGGTGGCCGCCGACCTGGTCCCGCGCGAGATCCTCGAGCGGGAAAAGTTCGCTTTCGTGGCCCCCTCCACGCCATCTCTGCTGCAACAGAATATCGAGTGGATCCACGACCAGCTCTCGTACGAGAGGATCCGTCGGCAAGGTTATTTCAATCCCGACACGGTCGAATTTCTGAAAAATAAATATTCTCAAAAAGGTTATACTCTGAGCCACAACCTTGAAGACGACTTTCTGATCGTCATCCTCACCTTCGGTCTCCTTCAGGACGCCTTCCGGTTGCCGGCGTTGAGCTGAGACCAGGATCGGGTATTTCGAGTGGAGGAGATCCTCGCGTGATGGAAGAGACGGTTCAGGACCTGTTCAGCCGGATGGCGTCGAACCAGCCTCGTGAGGTGGCGGTGGACCGGGTGTCGTGCCGGATCACCTACGGGGAGCTGGAGTCGCGCTCGAACCGGCTGGCCAACCGGCTGCTGTCAGAAGGCCTGGAGAGATCGTCGCTGGTGGCGATCCTGGCCCAGGACCCGATCGAGGTGATCGCCTCGATCCTGGGAGTGCTGAAGGCCGGCGGGGTGTTCGTGCCGATGGATCCGGGG
>DASWRX010000370.1:0-3271 GCA_036402955.1 Thermoanaerobaculia bacterium | reverse complement strand
CAGGTGCCCGCGCTCTATGACCTGGAGCCGCTGCTGGAGAGGCTGCGGGCGATGGTGGATTTCGACCGGCTGAACACCGGCGAGATGCGCGTCACCGTCGCCGCGACGGATGTCGTCAGCGGCGAGCGCGTCGTCTTCGATACCCATCGCGGCGCCCGGATCGGGCCGGAGCACATCGTCGCCTCCTGCGCGTTGCTGCCGATCTTCGCGCCGGTCGAGGTGGAGGGGCGGCTGCTGGCCGATGGCGGCTTCTCCTCCAACACGCCGCTTGACCTGGTGCTGGACGAGCCCGGATCCGACGAGATGCTGTGCTTCGTGGTGGAGCTCTTCGCCGCTGACGGCAGTCGACCCCGGACGCTGGCCGCCACGGTTTCCCGCGCCGGAGACCTTGCCTTCGGCAACCAGACGCGGCGAATCCTGGAGGGGCGGGTGCGGGAGCACCGGCTGCGGGCGCTGGTCACCGAGCTCGTAACCCGGTTGCCCGAGGAGGCGCGCCGCGACCCGGCAATCGCGGCGCGGCTGGCCGAGGCTGAGGGCGGCGCGCGGGCCGCGACCGTGGTCCTGCTTGGCTATCATGCCGGGCAGGACGAGGCAGGCCTGGGCAAGGCCTTCGACTTCTCGCCGGCGACGCTGTGTGACCGCTGGCGCGGCGGCGAGGAGGCGATGCGTGCGGCGCTGCGCCGGCTCGAGGAGGACGAGGAGGATGCGGCCCTTGCAGCCGGGCTGCGGCTGGTCAAGGTCGGGTAGGCTCAGAGCGGCTACAGCCCACCGCCTGCTCGACACCTACGATGCCGTCCTCGATGCGCTCTGCCAGGCCTGGAATGCGCTCACCTTAGAGCGCATTCGCAGCCTCACCGGCTACCCTATCTGCAACAGGCCACGGTTTAGGCGGGCCGGTAGTGCGCCGGGAGACCGGCAAGGAGTAAGAGGTGGAAGTCCTCCACAGTGAAGGCGTAGCGACCCACACTGGCCCCAAGCCGTGCGTCGGCTTCCGTGAGGGAGACGGCGAAGCGTCGGCAGGGGAGCGTGCAGGCTGGCCATTGAGCCGCGAAAGCCGACTTGTCCCGGGTGCCGACGGCGTTACCAAGTCGGAAGGCAACACGGTCCGCCGCGTCAACGCGAGTGGCGGCCCGACCTGGCGTGGTCAGAGACCCCAGCATGCATGGACGCTCCTTGCCCGGGAACCGGGAGATCTCTGGCTTGGCCCGCGGCGCGCGCCGCGGGTCCGCATCGGGAAGGCGAGGAGCCGAAGCCGATGATGCACGGGCCGGAGAAGTCAGACCCCGCCATAGTAGCGGTGAAGCCTGCGAACAAAGCCGGGCCACTGGCGGCGGAGTGGGTGGAGCGAAGGGCGGGGGCCGAGGGGAAGGCGGTCCCGCACCGCACGCGCCGGGCGCAGGACCGGGAAAGCGTGTCACAGGGGCTGGACCGCATACGGCAAGCGGCAAGGCAAAGGAGGACGGAGCGGTTCACCGCGCTCTACCACCATCTCAGCCCACCCATGCTGCGGACTGCGTTCTTTGCTCTCAAGCGGGACGCGGCACCTGGTGTGGATGGACTGACTTGGCGGGCCTACGAGGCAGACCTTGATCGTCGGATCGCGGATCTGCACGAGCGGGTTCGGCGGGGAGCGTACCGGGCGCAGCCATCACGGCGGAGGTACATCCCGAAGCCTGACGGCCGACAGCGCCCACTCGCGGTCGCGGCCCTGGAGGACAAGATCGTCCAGCGGGCCACGGTCGCGGTGCTGGAGACCATCTACGAGACCGAGTTCCTCGGCTTCTCCTACGGGTTCCGCCCCGGGCGCGGCCAGCACGATGCGCTGGACGCGCTGGTGGTCGGCATCACCAGCACCAAGGTGAACTACATCCTGGATGCCGATATCCGGTCGTTCTTCGATGAAGTGTGCCAGTCAACCCTGGTCCGCTTCCTGCAACACCGGATCGGCGATCAGCGCATCCTCCGCCTGGTCCAGAAATGGCTCAAGGCGGGGGTCCTGGAAGATCAGCGGGTGGTGATCAGTGACAAGGGGACAGGACAAGGCTCGGTGGCCTCACCGCTGCTGGCCAATGTCTACCTGCACTACGTCTTCGACCTCTGGGCCGCGCGCTGGCGACGGCGCGAGGCCACGGGTAACATGATCATCCTGCGCTACGCAGATGACATCGTGGTCGGCTTCGAGCATGAGGCCGATGCCCGGCGCTTCTGGGACGACATGCGCGCGCGGTTGGAGAAGTTCTCGCTGTCGCTGCATCCGGACAAGACCCGCCTGATCGAGTTTGGCCGCCTTGCTGCGGCCCGACGCGCCCAGCGCGGGCTCGGCAAGCCGGAGACCTTCACCTTCCTGGGCTTCACCTTCATCTGCGGCCGATCCCGCCAGGGGCGCTTCCTGCTCAAACGGAAGACCCGGCGCGACCGCATGCGGATGCGGCTTCAGGAGATCAAGGAAGAGCTGCGACGGCGCAGGCACCAGTCCATCCCCGAACAGGGGCATTGGCTGCGGCAGGTCCTGGAAGGCTACTACGGCTACCATGCCGTGCCGACCAACCTACCGGCCCTGAGCGCATTCCGGACCCATGTCCTCCACCTCTGGCGCCGCTCTCTCGAGCGGCGTGGCCAGAGGGCCGGCATGACCTGGGAGCGAATGGTCAGGATAGCCAAGGACTGGCTCCCCAAACCGCGCATCCTCCATCCTTGGCCGAACCAACGCTTCGCCGTCAAACACCCGAGGTGGGAGCCGGATGCCCGAATTGGGCCCGTCCGGATCTGTGCGGGGGGCGCCCAGTAATGGGTGTCCCTACCGCGATTGCAAGATCAGTTCTCGGCTGACGTGATCGAGCGAGCCAAGCATCGCCACCTTCTTTGCCTGGCCGGGTGCCGGCACCCGCAGGTCGGCGCCTGACTTCGCCCAGGCCCGGGCCAGGTAGGGATGCGTCAGCGCCTCGCTCTCGTCACCATACAGCAGCACGATGTCGCCCGCCTCGGCCTGCTGCTTGCGCAGTTGTAGGCGCAGTCCGATCCGCTCGACCTCGGCCGCCCTCTGGCGCCCTTTCAGCGTGTGCCGAGGCCGCCGCCAGCGAAACTTTTTTTGCGCAGCGCCTTGGACAACTGCGAACGGCTGATCCGCACCCCCTCGCTGGCCTCGATCTCAGCGCGCAGCCGGGCAATGGTCCAGTTCGGCCGGTCCGCCACCGGCGCCTCCAGCAAGGGCGTCACCACCCGCAACGCCGCCTCGCTCTTCACCGCGGCCGGCCCCGGCGCCACCCGCGCC
>DASWRX010000369.1:0-2331 GCA_036402955.1 Thermoanaerobaculia bacterium | reverse complement strand
CGAGAGCTGCTGGGCGACCGACCCGGCGACGACCTCGCGGCTCGAGAGGTCCGCCCCCAGGCGGCTCTGCCGGGGCTGGCCGAGCTGCGCCCCGGCGCCGATCAGGGAGAGGAGGGCGGCGCGTCCGAAGACGAGCCCCGTATGGTTGTCGACCGACCCCCGCACCCCGGCGGCGCCGTCGGGCGTCGTCGACGGCAAGCCGGGGAGGTCGTAGGAACGCCCCTCGACCAGGAGCCGGTCCCAGGCAATCGCGAGCCGGTGGTCGCCCAAGGCGACCCGGTTCTTGTAGGAGCCGATCAGCCGGGTCCCCCGCGGCAGGAGGAGCGAGCCGTCCTGCGCGTAGACGTCGGTCGTCAGATGAGCGACCGCGTCGCCCGGCATCTCGGTCGAGACCGCCGTCAGCAGGATCGCGTTGAGCAGCGAGCCGGCCCGCAACGTGCGGGCGCGGGGACGGGCGCCGCCTCGGGCGAGCACCGTCCTCTGCGGCGGGCCTGAAGCGAGGGCTTCGCCGAGAGACGCCCCTGGTCCTGCGCCCGACGTGGCCGGCGAACCCGCGAGGGCCGCCGGAGGGCTCGGAGGCATCTGAGGCATCGGAGGAGGGACGAACGACGGCGGACCCGAGGCGACCGCCGTTGTCGTTGTGGTCCCCGTGGATGTCCCTGCAGCCGAAGAGGCGGGGATCATCGAGCTCGCGAAAGCCGCCTCCCACGAAGGTTTCGACACCGCCGTGGGCACCACTCGCACGCCACCCTGGCCGTACGAGGGGTATGGCCGATAGGCCCCGAGGGGAGGAATCGCGCCCTCCGGCGGAGCCTGTATCCCGGCGCCTTCGGAAATCGACGGAGGGACCCCCACCGGCGCTCCGGGCAGGCCTGGGCGAGGAGGGCTCGCGAGCCCCAGAGCGAGAGGCCCGGAGGGCGAGCTCGGGCGCTGCGCGGCCCGGAGCAGAGCGGCGATCCGCTCCTCCTCCGCCTTGTCCCCGGGAACGGGGCGCCGCGCGAGGTTATTGAGGAACGAAGGGTCGGCGCTTCGCTGGTCCTTGGGGCCGCTCTCCTGGGCGCGGGGAGCCTTGGGAGCGGTGAGCACCAGGGCGCCTGCCGTAAACATCAGGGCGCCGATCGCAAGGCCGAGACCGAGGGTCAACCGATTGAGCCGGCGCGCCGGAGGGGGCGTCGCCGCGTCGATCGCGGGGGCCGCGGGGGACGCGGGAGAGAGGTTGGGCTCGGACATGATCAGTGTCCCTTGCGGTGGATGACGGTTTTCTCAGAGGAGCTCGGGCCGGTGACGAGGACGAGCTCGGAGACGACCCGGTCGACGGTGTAGGTGGCGCCTCCGGCCGGGGGCGGGGTGAAGTTCACGGCCTCGAGCGAGTCGTGCTCGCCGTGAATGAAGACGGCCGGCGCCTCGCGGTGCTGGTCCTCGTCCTTCAGGACGATGTAGGTCTTCGCCCCGTCGTCGTAGACGATCTTGGGCTCGATCGCCTTCCGGCCCCCCGACCAGGTGTAGTCGAAGTGAAGCTCGCTCACCCGGCGGGCACCGATCGAAACCCCGAGAGCGACCGGCGGCGCCGGCTCCTGCCAGAGCCGTGCAAACTCCTCGGGGTAGGTGAACCGCAACTGATCGAACCGCAGCGTGCCGGCGGACAACTGCGCCGGATCGCAGGCCGGAGCCTCGAGCAGGAAGGTATAGACCCGGCGGTCGGTCGTCACAAAGAGGTTCGAGGTGATCCCGCACTCCTTGGGCTTGATAGCGAGGACCGGAATCCGGCCACCCTGGCCGGTCGTGCCGGGTTCGATCTCCCACCGCGCGGTGTCCGAGAGAAAGCGGGCCTCGAGCGTCTCCCCCTCCTGGAGCGCCACGATGCAGGCCCCAAGCGGCATGCAGTGGAGGGTGGGGTTCGCCGTCCCGTAGGGGACCGACGTCCAGGTGCCCCGCGGAGCCGGGGCCTCGCCGGCGTGAGCCGGCAGCAGACCGGACGCGAAGGAAAAGACAACAAAGAAAACGACTTTCAATCGACGAAACATGAGAGCTCTCCTTTGAGAGAAAGGTCAGGGACGGGCCTCGGGAGTGAGGCGCGACCAAGAGAGGTGATCGATGAAGACTCCGAACGGGTTGGGGTCGAAAGCCTCGACGGTCCGCTTCGGATGCAGGCGGACGGTCGCAAAGGCCTCCCACTCGGAGGTTTCCCCTTGGGCGGTGCCCACGGGGTAGGTCGTCTCGCGCCAGCGGATCCGCCAGGTCGAGCTCTGACCGTTGGCGCCGCGGTCAGGGCTCTTCTGGGGGATCTTGAGGATCGAGACGATCTCGGCGGTGCGGGAGAAGCGATCGGCG
>DASWRX010000368.1:0-11606 GCA_036402955.1 Thermoanaerobaculia bacterium | reverse complement strand
GGCGGGCTCGACGGCCGTGCAGGAGGTGGCCTTCACCCTCGCCAACGGCCTCGCCTACGTGCGGGCGGCCCTCGACCGCGGCCTCGCCGTCGACGAGTTCGCGCCGCGCCTCTCCTTCTTCTTCAACGCCCACAACAACTTCCTGGAGGAGGTGGCGAAGTTTCGGGCCGCCCGGAGGCTGTGGGCCGAGCTGATGAAGGAGCGCTTCGCGCCGCAGGACCCGCGGTCGCTCTGGCTGCGCTTCCACACCCAGACGGCGGGCTCGACGCTCACCGCCCAGCAGCCGCAGAACAACGTCGTGCGGGTGGCGATCCAGGCCCTGGCGGCGGTCTGCGGCGGCACGCAGTCGCTGCACACGAACTCGCTCGACGAGGCGCTGGGGCTGCCCACCGAGGAGGCGGCGCGGCTGGCCCTGCGCACCCAGCAGGTGATCGCCTACGAGAGCGGGGTGGCCGACGTGGCCGATCCGCTCGGCGGCTCCTACGTGGTGGAGGCGTGGACGGAGGAGATCGTCCAGCGCTCGCGCGACTACATCCGCCGGATCGACGAGATGGGCGGCGCGCTCGCCGGGCTCGAACAGGGGTTCCAGCAGCGGGAGATCGCCGACGCGGCCTACCGCTACCAGATGGCGGTCGAGGAGAAGCGGGAGGTCGTGGTGGGAGTCAACGCCTTCGCGTCCGACGTGGAGTTGCCCACGGAGGTCCTGCGGATCGACCCGGAGGCCGAGCGCGAGCAGGTGGCGCGGCTGCGCGCCCTGCGCGAGCGGCGGGACGCCGGGCGGGCCGCCGCGGCCGTCCGCGCCCTCACCGCCGCGGCCCGGGAGGACCGCAACCTGATGCCTCTCATCCTCGACTGCGTGCGCGCCGAGGTCACCCTCGGCGAGATCTCGGACGCCCTGCGGGAGGTCTACGGGGAGTACACGGAAGCCGGGCTGGATTGACTGGAAGTTGACTCGGAAATAATGGGGGTCCTTCCCCCAATCCTCGCATCGCTCTAGAATCGTCCACCGAATCTTCTGATTGAAGAGGATCCGGTGGCCGCGGAGTCGCGGCCGGACGGGTTTTCATTTCGCCATGCGGAGCCGAACCGTCCATCTGCCCGCGGGCCCCTGCCCGCGGGAGATGCTGATCGAGGCCTCACAGGACGCCGGGCGCTGTCCCGATCTCGCGCTCGCCTTCCTGCCGCCGGAGGAGTGTCTGCGCGAGACCCTGGCGGCGATGACCGCGGCCTGGCCGGACGCGCTGCGCTTCGGCTGCGAGGCGGTGACCCAGTTCGCCGACTCGGAGGCCACCAGCCGGGGAGCCGTCCAGCTCTTCTGGTTCGACGATCCACGGCGCCACCACGCGCGGGTGGACGTGATCCCCGGCACCCACGGCGAGCCGCCGACCGCCCGGCGGGTGGAGGCCGTGGCCCGCCGCATCGCCGCGTCGGACGGCGCGCTGCTGCTGGTGGACGGCCTGCGCTTCCCCATCGAGCGGTTCCTGGCCGAGCTGCGGCAGACCCTCGTCAGCATGCCGCCGCTGGTGGCCGGCGGGCTCGCCTCGCGGCAGGAGCCGGCGACGGGGGCGGGCGCCCGGGTGTTCATCGGCGAGCGGGTGCTCCCCTCGGCCTGCCTGGTGGCGACCCTGCACGGGGTCGCGATGCGGGTGGAGGTGGTGCGCGGCTGGACCCCGGCCTCGCCCGTCTACACGGTGACGCGCGGCGCCGGCGGGGTGGTCCACGAGATCGACGGCGAGCCGGCCACGGACTGGTACCGCCGCTTCTTCACCGTCGACGGCCGGCTCGCTCCCATGCCCGAATCGGCCAACCGCTTCCCGCTGATCGTCGAGGGCCCGCGGCCGGAACGCCAGGGACTCTACCGCGCCATGAGCGGCTTCGACGATCCTCCCGGCGCCGTCACCTTCCTGGGCGACGTCGAGACCGGGGACCACGTGCGGCTGGGCATGGGCAACGAGCTCTCGCTGGTGCGCACCGCCTCGGAGCTGACCGCCGGGCCGCCGCCGGACGCGGCCATCCTCTACTCCTGCACCGGCCGCGAGGCCGTGCTGGGCGACCGCTCCGGCGACGAGGTCGCGGCGATCCGCAAGACGCTCGGCAGCGTCCCGCTCTCCGGCTTCTTCACCTGCGGCGAGATCGGCCCCACCTCCCGCGGGAATCTCGGCTTCTACAATCTCACCGCCATCCTGGTCCTGCTGCGGGAGGCGGGCGCGTGACCGCCGGTCCGTTCGAGCTCGACAACGCGATCCTGCGCAACCTGCTCGGGGAGACCACCCGCGCCTACGAGACCCAGATGGCGGAGCTCTACGCCGAGAAGGAGATCGCCCAGGTCACCCTCGCCTCGATCGGCGACGGCGTCCTCGCCACCGACGAACGAGGCCACGTCAAATACCTCAACCCGGTGGCCGAGAAGCTCACCGGCTGGGACCGCGCCGCGGCGCTCGGCAGCCCGCTGCCCGAGGTCTTCCGGTTGACCGGCCAGCAGGAGGACGTCCTGGAGGACGTCGGGGCGCTGCTGCGCCACTGCCTGGAGGAGGGGCAGAGCTTCCGGCTGGCCGAGCGCGTCACGCTCGAGCGGCGCGACGGCCGGCGCTACGCCATCGAGAGCACCTGCGCCCCGATCCGCGCCTACGACGGCCGCATCATCGGCGCCGTGCTCGTCTTCCAGGACGTCTCGGACAAGCGCCTGATGGCCCTCCAGCTCGCCCACCAGGCCACCCACGACGAGCTGACCGGCCTGCTCAACCGCCAGGCCTTCGACGGCCACCTCCTGCGCGCCCTCGAGGAGGCCCGCGCCCTCTCCAACACCCACGCGCTCTGCTACATGGACCTCGACCAGTTCAAGCTGGTCAACGACACCTGCGGCCACCTCGCCGGCGACGAGCTGCTCTGCCGCGTCACCTCGCTGCTCCAGGACTCGATGCGCGACACCGACCTGGTGGCGCGGCTGGGCGGCGATGAGTTCGCCGTGCTGCTCACCCGCTGCTCGCTGGCCGACGCCGAGCGGCGGGCCACCGAGTTCCACCGTGCCCTGCAGCAGTTCCGCTTCACCTGGCGCGACAAGACCTTCACCGTGGGCGCCAGCATCGGCGTGGTGCCGATCACCCACGAGTTCCGCACCGTCGCCCACCTGCTCTCGGCCGCCGATCATGCCTGCTACGCGGCCAAGGACAAGGGGCGCAACCGCGTCCAGGTCTACCAGGAGGACGACGCCACCTTCGTCCGCCGCCACGGCGAGATGAACTGGGTGGTGCGCATCCAGCAGACCCTGGAACGGGACCGCTTCCGGCTCTTCTCGCAGCAGATCCAGCCGCTGTCGCCGAAGGCGCCGCCCGGGCTCTACTTCGAGGTGCTGCTGCGGATGGCCGAGGACGACGGCCGCATCCATCTCCCCTCGGACTTCATCCGCGCCGCCGAGCGCTACGGCCTGATGCGGGCGATCGACCGCTGGGTGATCCACAACGCGATCCGCACGCTGCGCGGCCAGCCGCCGCCGTTCCTCGACCATCTGCGCCTGTGCGCGATCAATCTCTCGGCGGTGTCGCTGGGGGACGAGGGGTTCCTCGACTTCATGGAGGGGGAGCTCGCCGGCTCGGGGCCGCCGGGGGAGCAGCTCGCCTCCCGGCTCTGCTTCGAGATCACCGAGACCGCCGCCATCGAGAACCTCCCGCAGGCCCAGCGGCTGATGGCCCAACTGGTGGCGAAGGGGGTGCGCTTCTCGCTCGACGACTTCGGCACCGGCATGTCCTCCTACAGCTATCTCAAGGAGCTGCCGGTGAGCTTCCTCAAGATCGACGGCAAGTTCGTCAAGGACATCGTGACCGATCCGCTCGACCGCGCGATGGTCGAGTCGATCAACCAGGTGGGGCACGTGATGGGCCTCCAGACGGTCGCCGAGGGGATCACCAACGCCGCCGTGGTCGAGCGCGTGAAGGCCATCGGGGTCGACTACGCGCAGGGGAACTGGATCAGCCCGCCGCGCCCGCTCGGCGCGCCCGAGCCCGGGGACATCCTGCGCCAGAGCGGGACGGTGACGGGCGAGATGGCGCCGTAGGCGGGCCGGCGGCCTCTCCGGGGTGACATCGGGCCCGTCCCCCTGTAGGATGAAGCGAATTTTTGGGGGAGAACCTATGTCGGAAAGCATCGCCGCGACCCCGAGCCGCAGCAAGGAACCGACGACCGGCTTCGTCCGCGAGCTCGGGCTGCGCGACTCGACCATGATCGTGGCCGGCTCGATGATCGGCTCCGGCATCTTCATCGTCCCGGCCGAGATCTCCCGCCAGGTGGGGTCGGCCGGCTGGCTGCTGATGGTCTGGGTGGTGACCGGGCTGCTGACAATCGCCGCCGCCCTCTCCTACGGCGAGCTGGCGGCGATGATGCCGAAGGCGGGCGGGCAGTACGTCTACCTGCGCGAGGCCTACTCGCCGCTCTGGGGGTTCCTCTACGGCTGGACGGTCTTCCTGGTGATCCAGACCGGCACCATCGCCGCCGTGGCCGTGGGCTTCGCCCGCTTCCTGGGCGTGCTGGTCCCGGCGATCTCCCCCACCGCCTGGATCGTCAAGCCGATCGACATCTCGCAGAAATACGCCCTCAGCCTGTCGCTGCAGCAGCTCGTCGCCATCCTGCTGCTGATCTTCCTCACCTGGCTCAACACGCGCGGCATCAAGCTCGGCAAGATCATCCAGAACACCTTCACCTCGGCGAAGACGCTGTCGCTGATCGTGCTGATCGTGCTCGGCATCTTCGTCGGCCGCAACGCCGGCGCGATCTCCGCCAATTTCACCGACCTGTGGACGCCGCGCGACGTGGTGACGATCCACCCCGACTTTCCCATCGCGGCGCCGATCGCGGCCACCATGGGCGCCTTCGGCCTGTTCGTCGCCTTCTGCGTCGCCCAGGTGGGCTCGCTGTTCTCGTCGGACGCCTGGAACAACATCACCTTCACCGCCGGCGAGGTGAAGGACCCGCGGCGCAACATCCCGCTGTCGCTCGCCGCCGGCACCATGATGGTGATCGGGCTCTACATCCTGGCGAACGTGGCCTACCTGTGCACCCTGCCCCTGCACGCCATCCAGACCGCGCCGGACGACCGGGTGGCGACCGCCGCCCTGGAGGTGATCTTCGGCCCGGCGGGGGCGACGATGATGGCGATCGCCATCATCATCTCCACCTTCGGCTGCAACAACGGCCTGGTGCTCTCCGGGGCGCGCGTCTATTACGCGATGGCCCAGGACGGCCTCTTCTTCCGCCGCACCGGGCGGCTCAACGCCCGCCACGTGCCGGCCTTCGGGCTCGCCCTGCAGTGCGTCTGGGCCTCGCTGCTGGTGCTGCCGCGCACCCGGTCGGTCGACGCGGCGACCGGCGCGGTGACCTACGGGAACCTCTACAACACCCTGCTCGACTACGTGATCTTCGCGGTGCTGATCTTCTACGTGCTGACGATCGCGGGGCTGTTCGTGCTGCGGCGCAAGCAGCCGGACGCGGAGCGCCCCTACCGGGCGTTCGGCTACCCCGTGGTGCCGGCGCTCTACATCGTGACGGCGGCGGCGATCTCGCTCGTGCTGCTGGTCTACAAGCCGGCGACCTCGCTGCCGGGCCTGCTCATCGTGCTGACCGGCATCCCCGTTTATTTCGCCTGGCGCCGCAAGTCCAGCTAACCCTTCCACGGAGGAGCCACCGAATGTCGCTGACCCGAACGAAATCGATCGACAAACTGATCGCCGAAGGAGCGGCGACCGGCGAGGGGACGCTCAAGCGCACCCTCGGCCCGGGTGCGCTCGTCGCGCTCGGCATCGGCGCCATCATCGGCGCCGGTCTGTTCGTCCGTACCGCCGCGGCGATCGCCGACCGCGCCGGTCCGTCCGTGGTGCTCGCCTTCATCGTGGCGGGTGTCGGCTGCGCCTTCGCCGGCCTGTGCTACGCCGAGTTCGCCTCGATGCTCCCGATCGCCGGCAGCGCCTACACCTACTCCTACGCCACCATGGGCGAGCTCGTGGCCTGGATCATCGGCTGGGACCTCTGCCTCGAATACGCCGTCGGCGCCGCCACGGTGGCGATCGCCTGGAGCGAGTACTTCAACCGGGTGCTCCACCTGGTGGGCTTAGGCGCCATCCCCTACCAGTGGTGCCACTCGCCGCTCGAGCGCATGGCGGCCGATCCAAGCGTGCACGGCATCATGAACCTGCCCGCGGTCGGCATCCTGTTCCTCCTCACCGCTCTCCTGGTGCGGGGTACGCAGGAGTCGGCGTGGGTCAACAACATCATCGTGATCACGAAGGTCACGATCGTGCTGATGGTCATCGTGCTCGGCTGGGGCTTCATCAACCCGGCGAACCACACGCCCTTCATCCCCGAGGCCACCCAGTACGTGACGCCCAACGGCATCACGCACAACTACGGCGGCATCATGGGCATCCTGGGCGCGGCGGGCGTCGTGTTCTTCGCCTTCATCGGCTTCGACGCCGTGTCCACGACGGCGCAGGAAGCGAAGAACCCGAAACGCGACATGCCGATCGGCATCCTCGGATCGCTCGCGATCTGCACGGTGCTCTACGTGCTGTTCTCGTACGTGCTGTCGGGCATCGCGACGGTCCAGGACTTCCGCACCGCCGGCCGCGAGGCCTCGGTCGCCTACGCGATCACCAAGTACATGCCGGGCTACGCGTGGCTCTCGAACTTCGTGACCTTCGCCATCCTCGCCGGCTTCTCGTCGGTGATCCTGGTCATGCTCCTCGGCCAGTCGCGCGTCTTCTACTCCATGAGCCACGACGGCCTGGTGCCGAAGGTCTTCTCCGAGGTGCACCCGCGCTTCAAGACGCCGTACAAGTCGAACTGGCTGTTCTTCGTCTTCACGGCGCTCTTCGCGGCATTCCTGCCCGAGGACATCGTGGGTGAGATGACCAGCATCGGAACGCTCTTCGCGTTCATCCTGGTGTGCGCCGGCGTCTGGATCATGCGCGTCAAGCGGCCCGACATCCCGCGCGGCTTCAGGGTGCCCGCGCTGCCGGTGACGGCGATTCTCGGCATCGTGGTCTGCCTCTCGATGATCTACGGCCTGGGTTGGACCAACTGGGCGCGGCTCATCGTCTGGCTGCTGCTCGGGTTCATCATCTACTTCGGCTACAGCAGGAAGCACAGCCTGCTGGCGGGCAAGTAGCGACCCGACGCGGCAGCCTGCCGCTTGTCCAAGCTCTCGACCGGCCGGCTGCCAAGCCGGCCGTTTCCACGTCCACCCCAAGAGCGGCCACCAAAAAAAGACCCCGCCCAAGTGGCGGGGTTTGGAGGAGGGAGGTTGGAGAGGAGATTGTCTTTGCTCGTGTCCGTCTCCACCCTCTAATACGGAGGAAGGGGCCCGAGTGTTTAGGCCGTGGGATAACATCAGCGGGAAGGGGGATCGAGACTTTGAGCGAGCCGACAGGCGGGTGGACCTTCCTCACCAATCACGCCCACGTGTTGTTCTGCATCGCCGAGGACCCGGAGGTGCGGCTGCGCGACGTCGCGGCCCGGGTGGGAATCACGGAGCGGGCGGTGCAGCGGATCGTGACGGATCTGGAGGGCGAGGGATATCTGACGGTCTCGAAGGAGGGCCGGCGGAACCGCTACCGGGTCAACTACGACCTGCCGCTGCGGCACCCGATCGAGCGCCACCGGAACGTCGCGGCGCTGATCGGGCTGGTGGTGAGGCCCACGGGATGAGGATCGCCACCTGGAACGTCAACTCGGTCCGCTCCCGGGTGGAGCGGGTGGTGGCCTGGACGGAGCGCGAGCGGCCGGACGTGATCTGCCTCCAGGAGATCAAGACCACCGACGAGCTCTTCCCCCTGGAGCGGTTCGCGGAGCTCGGCTACCGGGCCGAGGTCTTCGGCCAGAAGACCTACAACGGCGTCGCCCTCCTCTCCCTCAAGCCGGTCACCAAGGTCGTGCGGAACCTGCCGGACGACGCGCCGGACGCCGCCAGCCGGCTGATCGCCGGGACGGTGGGCGGGGTGCGGATCGTCAACGTCTACGTGCCCAACGGGCAATCGCCGGAGAGCGAGAAATTCGTCTACAAGCTGGACTGGCTCGCGCGCCTGCGCGCCTTCCTCGACGCGGCGGCGAAGCCCGGCGATCCCCTGGTGCTGCTGGGGGACTTCAACATCGCGCCCGAGGAGCGCGACGTGCGCTATCCCGACCTCTGGCGCGGCAGCATCCACTTCCATCCCAAGGAGCACGCGGCGCTCGCCCGCATCACCTCCTGGGGGCTCCACGACCTCCTGCGCAAGCATCACGAGGAGGGGGGCCTCTACTCCTGGTGGGATTACCGGCAGCTCGCCTTCCAGAAGAACAACGGCCTGCGGATCGACCTCGTCCTGGGCACCAGGAAGATGCTCGACCGCTGCACCGGGGTCGAGATCTTCCGCGACGAGCGCAAGGGGGAATCCCCCTCGGATCACGTGCCAGTGGTGGCGAGCTTCAAGTAGGGTTCATCCACCGCGCCGAGACGCTTCCGGGCTCCCCGCCGCGCGCTCTATAATCAGCCTGGAATGACGATGCGGCGCCTCCTCGTCCTGACCGGTCTCGTCTGGGCCGCCCTCGCGGCTCGCCCCGCCGTGGCCGCGGCGGGCGAGGCTCCGGCCGTCCGCCTCGTGACGCCGCAGGCCGGCGCGACGCTCGCCGCCGGCTCGACCGCCGAGCTCGAATGGACGCCGGACGCTCGGCTCCCGGGCGTCGAGGAGTGGGAGGCGTTCCTCAGCCTCGACGGCGGCGCCACCTATCCGGTGCGCATCACGCCGCACCTGGACCAGGACCTCCGGCGGGTCCGCTGGCAGGTGCCGCCGATCCCCACGCCGGACGCCCGCCTCCTGCTGCGCTTCGGCGACGAGCGCCGGGAGACCTTCCTCGAGTTGCCGCAGCGGTTCGCGATCGCGGCCTCGCCAGCGGCCTCCGCGGCGATCGGCCGGACGTTCCTGTTCTCCATCCGGGCTCCGGCGCGCGGCGAGCCGGCCCTGCCGGGCGATTCCGGAGTCGTCGCCTGGGTGGAGGGATCGCGCCGCGGCGGCTCCCTGCGCCAGGTGGTGGCGGCCGAGATGCCCCGTCTCCGCGCCCGCCTCCAGCCGACCGAGGCCCGCGCCGAAGCTGCGGTGCTCGCCGGGTCCCCATCCCCGCTCCCCGCTCCGGAGCTTCGCGAGAGCCAGGATCTCCCCCCTGCCGCCAGCCGGGCGCTGCACGCCGGCGTCGGCGGCTCCGTTCTCCCAGTCTTCGACATCCTCCTCCTGACGCGACGGCAGAACGAATAGGCCGGGGCGCCCCGCGCGCGTCCGTCGCCGAGCCATCGTTCAACCGTCGTTCCATCAGGAGGAGATCTCTCATGTCCCTGTTCGTGACCCTGCGCGGGCTCGCTCTGCCCGCGGCTCTCGCCTTGTTTTTGGCAGTCCCCGCTCTCGCCCAGGAGGCTCCCCAGGAGCCTGTCGCCGCCCCCGCCGTCACCGAGACGATCCAGGTGACCGCCACCCGCACGCCCGAGGACGTCGAGACCGTGCCCGCCTCCGTCACCGTGATCTCCGGCGCGGACCTCGCCGCCCGCGGCGCCATCGACCTGCCGTTGGCCCTCGCCCTGGCGCCCGGCATCGGCATCGCTCCCGGCGGCGAGAACGGCCCGGCCGGCTCGGTGCCCGAGATCTGGGGGCTGCGCGAGTTCGACGCCTTCCTCCTCGTCGTCGACGGCGTGCCCTGGGGCGGCGCCTTCAACCCGGCGCTGCCCAGCCTCGACCTCGCCAACGTGGACCGCATCGAGATCCTCCGCGGCTCGGCGCCGGTGATGTACGGCGCGACCTCGTTCTCGGGCGTGATCCACGTCATCCACCGCGCGGCCGGCGCGCCCGGCGCCCAGGTCAGCGTCTGGGGCGGCAACTTCAGCAGCGGCGGTGCCGCCGTCTCCACGCCTCTGCCGCAGATCGGCGGCTTCCGCCAGTCGCTCACCGTCGACGGCGAGCGCCAGGGATTCAAGGACGACCGCACCCGCTTCGACCGCGGTCACGTGCTCTACCGCTCCTCCGTCGAAGCGGCCGGCGGCTCCTTCCGCTTCGACGTCGACGGCTCGGTCGTCGATCAGAAGCCGGCGAGCCCGAACCCGATCATGGACCCCAGCGTCTCCCTCCTCGTGCCGCTCGACTCCAACCAGAACCCGCGCGACGCCAAGCTCGACGAGAACCGCCTCCACGTCGCCACCGGCTACGATCATGCCCTGGCCGGCGGCGCCTGGTCCACCACGCTGGCGGTCACCCACGCGAAGCGCAAGACGATCCGCGGCTTCCTGTCCAGCGTCTCCGAGGACGATCCGAACGCCACCGGCTTCTTCCAGGACCTGACGACGGACGACCTCTACTTCGACAGCCACCTCGCCTGGCGCCTGGGATCGGGCTTCCACCTGGTTGCCGGCGTCGACCACCTCTACGGCAAGGCCACGGCCGACTCCCAGACCTTTCTCTACTCCGTTCCCCTGAGCGGCCACGGCGCCCCGTCGAGCGGCGACCAGCCGCTCGACCACGGTTTCAATCTCGACGACAAGCGCAACTTCTCGGGGCTCTACGCCCAGGCGGAGTGGGATCCGGCGCCGCGCTGGCACGTCCAGGCCGGCGGCCGCCTGAACCGCACCAGGGAGCAGCGCACGGCCGGCGACCGCGAGCTCAGCTTCCCGGACCCCGGCGACCAGGGCACCGACGAGCGGACCGTGACCCGCGGCAGCGGCATGGTGGGTGTGAGCTGGCTCGCCTGGGGGGACGCGACGGGCGGCCTCTGGCTGTTCGCCGACTACCGCAACACCTTCAAGCCGGCGGCCCTCGACTTCGGCCCCGAGGCCGAGGCGGCCATCCTGAAGCCCGAGAGGGCCCGGAGCGCCGAGGTCGGCCTGAAGAGCCGCCTCGCCGGCGGCCGTTTCGAGTGGGAGCTCGCCGTCTTTCAGATGGATTTCGAGAACCTCGTCGTCGCGCAATCGGTGGACGGCCTGCCGCAGCTCATCAACGCCGGCTCGGAGCGCTTCAAGGGAGCGGAGCTGGGGATCAAGGGAAGGGTCTCTTCCGATCTCTGGTGGCAGGCGAGCTACGCCTGGCACGACGCCAAGTACCGCGACTTCGTCAAGGTGCTGGACGGCGCCAACGACCAGCTCGCCGGTCACCGCCTCCAGCTCTCGGCGAAGGACCTCGCCTCGGCCGGCCTGGTCTGGTCGCCGCCCCACGGGCTCTTCGGGTCGGTGACGGCCAACTACGTGGGCTCGCGGTTCCTCGACGAGCAGAACGAGATCCTCGCCCCCAGCTACACTACCTGGTCGGCCGGGCTCGGCTACCGCTGGGGTCCCTGGGAGGTGCGGGCGGACGGCGTCAACCTCAACGACAACCGCGCGCCGGTGGTGCAGAGCGAGCTGGGCGACGGCCAGTATTACCTGCTGCCGGCGCGCACCTTCCGGCTGGGTCTGGGGTACCGGTTCTGAGAGCCTAGCCCGCATTTCTCACAAAGGGTCCGTGACCGGCGGTTTCGAGGCTAAAAATCTCGGAAGGTGAGCTGCCCTGCCCTTCGGCGGCTGATTGGAGTCGCCGGAGGGCAGGAACGAAGCGGAAGCAGAGACCTTGAAGGGC
>DASWRX010000367.1:0-14574 GCA_036402955.1 Thermoanaerobaculia bacterium | reverse complement strand
ATTGCGGTCTCTCGCAGCAGAGCCGGATCGTTTCCGCCGCCGTTCCCTGGCGGTGGCCGTCACGTTCCTGTTCATCTCCTGTAGCAGCGCGCCGGCGCCGCGGTCCGCTCCGCCGGTCGCCGCCGCCAGACCTGCCCGCGTCGCGGTCGTCCCCCAGGAGAGCTGGCGCGACGCCGTCCTCTACTTCGCGATCACCGACCGCTTCGCCGACGGCGATCCCGCCAACGACCAGGCCGTCGACCGCAACGCCAAGGGGACCTTCCACGGCGGCGACCTCAAGGGGCTGACCGAGCACCTGGACGAGATCGCCGACCTCGGCGTCACCGCCCTCTGGATCACCCCGGTGGTCAAGAACATCGACGGCTTCGTCACCGGCTCCGGCATGCCCGACTGGGGCTATCACGGCTACTGGGGGGACGACTTCACCCGGCTCGATCCCCGCTTCGGCACCGAGGCGGAGCTCAAGACCCTGGTGGACGCGGCGCACGCCCGCGGGATGAAGGTGCTGCTCGACGTGGTCTACAACCACGCCGGCTACGACTCCAATCTCACCAAGGACCCGCGGACCCGCGGCTGGTTCCGCACCGAGGCCCTGGGCACCTGCGGCCAGGACGACGTGACTTCCTGCGTCTCCGGGCTCCCCGACTTCAAGACCGAGCTCCCCGAGGTCCGCGACTACCTGATGACGGCCCACCTGGGGCTCGCCAAGCGGGTGGGAGTGGACGGCTTCCGGCTCGACACGGTCAAGCACGTCGAGCACGATTTCTGGCAGGCGCACCGGCGGCGCAGCCGCGAGCAGCTCGGGCCCGGATTCTTCCTGATCGGCGAGGTCTGGGGCGGCGACGCGCAGGTGCTTGACCCATGGTTCGTGGACGACGAGATGGATGCCGGCTTCGACTTCTCCTTCCAGGGGAACGCCCTCGGCTGGGTCACCGGCCGCGGCCGCACGGTGGCCTTCGATCATTACCTCAAGTCGCGCGAGAAGGTGCGCGCCGGCCACCTGCTCTCCCCCTACCTCTCGTCGCACGACGTGCCGGGAGCGCTCTTCCAGCTCCACGGCGACAAGGCGCTGTTCCGCCTGGCGGCGCTGCTCGAGCTGACGGCGGAGGGGGTGCCGATGATCTATTACGGCGAGGAGGTCGGGCGACCGGGCGGCGACTGGCCGGACAACCGCAGCGACATGCCGTGGGGGGACCGCCGCATCCTGCCGGGGGCCGGCAAGCCGCGCGACGAGGCCCTGCGCGCCGATTACAAAAAAATGATCGCCATCCGCCGTGCCCACCCCGCGTTCTCGCGCGGGGTGCATTCCGGGCTCGCGACGGACGGCGACCTGCTCGTCTTCCTGCAGCGCGACGAGGCGAGCCACGACGCCGTCGTGGTGGCGATCAACCGCGGCGGCGCGGCGGCGACGGCGACCTTCGACGTGCCGGCGGAGTGGGGGACTGCTCCGGCGCGGGACGTGTGGAACGGGGAGCCGGTCGCCGCGGCCGGCGGCAGGATTACGGTGGCGGTGGCGCCGAAGAGCGCGCGGATCATTGGCATCCGGTAGACCAGGAAGGAAACGCAATGGCAGAAGTGACGTTCCATCACGTCAGGAAGGCCTACGGACCGGTCACGGTCATCCCGGACCTGGACCTCGACATCAAGGACCACGAGTTCGTGGTGCTGGTGGGGCCGTCGGGATGCGGCAAGTCGACGGCGTTGCGCATGATCGCCGGGCTGGAGGAGATCACCGGCGGCACCATCGAGATCGGCCACCGGGTGGTCAACGACGTCCCGCCCAAGGACCGCGACATCGCGATGGTGTTCCAGAGCTACGCGCTCTACCCGCACATGACGGTGCGCGAGAACCTCGAGTTCGGCCTCAAGATCCGCAAGACGCCGAAGGCGGAGATGGACCGGCTGGTCAACGAGGCGGCGCAGACTCTCGGCATCACCGAGCTCCTCGACCGCAAGCCCAAGCAGCTCTCGGGCGGCCAGCGCCAGCGCGTCGCCCTCGGCCGCGCCATCGTGCGCCAGCCCGCCGTCTTCCTGTTCGACGAGCCGCTGTCGAACCTCGACGCCAAGCTGCGCGTGCAGATGCGGGCCGAGATCTCGACGCTGCAGAAGCGCCTCCAGACCACCACCGTCTACGTCACCCACGACCAGATCGAGGCGATGACGATGGGCGACCGCATCGCCGTGATGAACAAGGGGGAGCTGCAGCAGGTGGGCACGCCGCTCGAGGTCTACGACCAGCCGGCGACCCTGTTCGTGGCCAGCTTCATCGGCACGCCGCCGATGAACTTCCTCCCCTCGACCCTCGCCGGCGGCGGCGCGACGGTCGTCGCCTCCGGCTTCCGGATGCCGGTGCCCGAGGCGTTCCGCGCCGCCGCCGCCGGCCACGACGGGATGAAGGTGATCCTGGGCCTGCGGCCGGAGAACATCCGCGAGGCCTCGCGCGACGGCGGCGGCGGCACCGTGCCGGTCACCGCCAGGGTGGAGTTCGTCGAGCCGCTGGGACACGAGGTCATCGTGCACGGCCGCGTCGGCGACGACCTGCTGGTGGCCAAGGTCGATCCGCACCGCTCGCCGAAGATGGGCGACACGATCAGCCTGGTCGTCGAGACGGACGCCGCCCACCTCTTCGACGCCGCCACCGAAAAACGGCTCGGGCCCTGAGCTTCGGGATCTGTCAACCAAGGAGAACCGGCATGAAATCGCACGTCCTTCGCGGCATCCTCGGCGCTCTCGCGCTGCTGCTCGTCTTCCCCGGGCTCGCCCTGGCCCAGAAGGAGATCGTGGTCTGGCACGGCTACCGCGGCGGCGAGAAGGCCGCCTTCGAGAAGGTGATCGATACCTTCAACCGGGCGAACGCCGGCAAGATCAAGGTCACCACCCTCGCCGTTCCCTACGACGCCTTCGCCGACAAGATCACCGCGGCGGTGCCGCGCGGCAAGGGGCCGGACGTCTTCATCTTCGCCCAGGACCGCCTCGGCGGCTGGGTGGCGGCGGGCAACACGGTCGAGCCGCTGGACTTCTTCCTCAATCCGGCGATCAAGGGGCGCTACCTCAAGGCCACCCTCGACGCGATGACCTACCAGGGCACCACCTACGGCCTGCCGCTCAACTTCAAGGTCATCACCCTGATCTACAACAGGAAGCTGGTGCCGGTGCCGCCGAAGACCACGGCCGAGCTGCAGGCGATGGCCAGGAAGCTCACCAACGCGCCGGCCGGCAAGTTCGGGCTCGCCTACTGGTACTCCGACTTCTACTACCATGCGGCGCTGATGAACGGCTTCGGCGGCGGCGTCTTCGCCGGCCGCAAGCCGACGGTCAACTCGCCGCAGAACGTGGCCTCGCTCGACTACCTGCTGAAGTGGATCAACCAGGGCTTCCTGCCGGCCGAGCCGTCGACGGCGCTGATCACCTCGCTGTTCAACGAGGGCAAGGCGGCGATGGTCTTCTCCGGCCCCTGGTTCCTCGGCGAGGTGGCGAAGGGCGTCGACTATGGTCTCGCGCCGCTGCCCACGATCTCCGAGGCCGGCAACAAGCCGATGCGCCCCTGGATCACCGTCGAGGGGGTCTACGTCGCCGCGCCGTCGAAGAGCAAGGACGCGGCCTTCGAGCTGCTCAAGTACCTGACCGACGTGCCGGCGGCCAGGGTGCTCGCCCTCGAGGGGCGGCAGACGCCCGCCAACAAGGGGGTCTACGCCGACCCGCAGGTGGCGAACGATCCCATCCTCAAGGCGTTCCGCCAGCAGGTGGACGTGGCCGTGCCGATGCCCAACCTGCCCGAGATGTCGATGGTCTGGTCGCCGGTGACCACGGCGATGAACGTGGTGGTCAAGAAGGCGGCCAGCCCCAAGGCCGCGCTGGACCAGGCCCAGAAGGAAGTCGTGGAGCGCATCGCCAGCCTGTTGAAGAAGTGAGCCATGGGCCGCCCTAGCCAACCCGTCTCGCACCGCCGCCGTTTCCTCATCGGCCTCGCCCTCGCCGCCCTGCTCGGGGTGGGGCTCGGGGCCGCGCTCCTCGCCGGCGCGCGGACGGCCGAGCGCCGCGAGCGGGCCGAGCGCCGCGCCGTCATCACCCTCTCGGCCCTCACCGCCGTCGTCGACCGGGCGAGCGGCGGCGGCGCCAAGGAGGCTCCCCCCGCCACTCCGGCAACCGAAGGGGGCATGGGGCTGGGCGCCGAGATCGCGGCGGCCGAGCAGGGGCGGACGCCGGCTCCCGCGGACACCCGGGCGGACGCCGTGCGCAAGGCGGTGGCCGGCTTCGCCGCCGTCCACCCGGAGGTCGCCGCCATCCGGGTGGTGGAGCTGGCGGACATCACGCTCGCGGCCTCGACCGCTCCGGCCGACCAGGGCGCCGCCAGGGCCGCCCCGCGCCGTCTGGAGCGCGCCGAGAAGCCGCTCTACGACCTCGGCGAGAAGCTGCGCGCCGCGGTGGAGGCGAACCGCCAGGGGGCCGAGGGGGCCGCGCGGGCCCCCGAGCTCGGCTTCACGCGCCAGCCGGACGGCGTGCTCTCGCTGGCGGCGCCGGTCGAGCGCGGCGGCGAGGTGACCGGCATGGTGCAGATGGAGACGCGGGCGAAGGCGGAGCCGGCGTCGTTCGCCTGGCTGCCCTTCCTCGCCGCCTGGCTGGCGCCGGTGATCAGCCTGCTGCTGCTCGCGCTCGTCTTCGGCGAGCGGCGCTGGTGGCTCGCCGCCGCCGCGGTCCTGCTGCTGGGGATCGACCTCTGGGCCTACGGCCACTACGCCCTCGGCGTGCTCCGGGCCGAGCGCCGCGAGTCGGCCCGCGCGGTCGCCGAGCAGATCGCCGGCGAGTCGAAGAAGGCCGCGGCGCTGCTCGCGGACCTCGGGGTCCCCGCCGCCGGCCAGCCGCTGGCGCCGGTGCTCTGGGACGTCGACCTCTTCCGCCAGTCGCGCGGGCTGATCGCCGCCAACGGCGCACCGGACGAGGGCAAGCTGGGCGAGATCGCCGGCGCCGACGCGGGGCGGATGACCCGGTCGGTCGCCGTCCTCGCCGTCTTCTCGCTCGCCCTGCTCGCCTTCGTGGGGCTGGGCTGGGCCGCCCGCACCGGCGCCGCCCTCGCCGAGCACCGCGCGGCCTACGCCTACACGCTGCCGGCGACGATCGGCATGCTGATCCTGGTCTTCTTCCCGTTCTTCTACGGCATCGTCCTGTCGTTCACCAACGCCAACATCTACAACACCGACAAGTCGGTCGTCGAGACCTGGACCGGCCTCGCGAACTACGTCGACATCATCAGCGACTTCCACGTGGCGAAGCGCACGGCCGACGGCCTGGTCTGGAACTATCACAATTTCTATTACACGCTGCTGTTCACGATCGCGTGGACGGTCTCGAACGTGGCGATCGGCGTCACGCTGGGATTGACGCTGGCGCTGATCCTCAACCTCAAGGGCTTCGCTCTGCGGCCGCTCTACCGGGTGCTGCTGATCCTGCCCTGGGCGATGCCCAGCTACATCACGTCGCTGATCTTCAAGGGCATGTTCCACCAGCAGTTCGGCGTGATCAATCAGATGATCCAGATCGCCGGCGGCCATCCGGTCGCCTGGTTCAACCAGCCGTTCACCTCGTTCCTGGCGGTGCTGACGACCAACGGCTGGCTCTCCTTCTCGTTCATGATGGTGATCTCGCTGGGCGCCCTGCAATCGATTCCGGCCGACCTCTACGAGGCGGCGCGGGTGGACGGCGCCTCGCGCTGGCGGCAGTTCCGCTCGATCACCCTGCCGTCGCTCAAGCCGGCGCTGGTGCCGGCCATCATCCTGTCGGTGATCTGGACGTTCAACCAGTTCATCGTGATCTATCTGGTCTCGGCCGGCGAGCCCGGGGGCGCCACCGAGATCCTGATCACGCAGTCGTACAAGCTGGCCTTCGAGCAGTACCGCTATGGGTACGCGGCGGCCTATTCGACGATCATCTTCCTGATCCTGCTCGCCTACGGCACCTGGCAGAGCCGGGTGACCGGCGCCACGGAGGGCATCGGATGAACCGGCGCCGCGACGACGATCCCGCCCACGGGCCGCTCCACGCCTTCGTGCTGCTGATGGTGGCGGTCACCCTCTACCCCATCCTGTGGGTGCTGACGATCGCCTTCTCCGGCGGCCAGAGCCTGGCGATCGCAAACGTGCCGCAGAACGCCGGGCTCGCCGAGCGCGTGCGCGCCGTCATTCCGTGGCCCGCGCACCTGTCGCTCGCCAACTTCCAGTCGCTGTTCGCCGACCAGCCGTTCGCGCGCTGGATGCTCAACAGCATCGTCGTGGCGGCGATGACCACGGCCCTCGGCGTCTTTCTCGCCTGCACGGCGGCCTATGCTTTCTCGCGCTTCCGCTTCCCCGGCCGGCGCCTGGGGCTGATGGCCTTCCTGGTGTCGCAGATGTTCCCCGGCACCCTGATGCTGATCCCGCTCTTCATCATCGTCCAGTGGCTGAAGCTGGGCTCGACCTTCACCGGCCTGGTGCTGGTCTACACGACGACGTCGATCCCCTTCTGCGTCTGGATGATGAAGGGTTATTTCGACACCATCCCCAAGGAGCTCGAGGAGTCGGCGCTGATCGACGGCGCCTCGCAGGCGACCATCTTCTTCCGCATCGTCCTGCCGCTCGCCAAGCCGGCGGTGGCGGTGACCGCTCTCTTCTCCTTCATGACCGCCTGGAACGAGTACATCCAGGCCGCCACGCTGATGAACCGCGAGGACATGTACACCGGGCCGGTGGGGCTGCGCTTCTTCGTCGGCGGCTTCTCGCAGCAGTGGGGATACTTCGCGGCCGGCTCGATCATCGCCGCCATCCCGGTGATGGCGCTGTTCCTGTTCCTGCAGAAATACCTGGTTTCCGGTCTCACGGCCGGCGCGGTCAAGGGCTAGGCGGCCCGGGTACCGCTCTTTACAGCAAGGAGGTTCGAGATGTCCGAAAGCTTCTGGAAAATGGGAGTCCTGACGGCCGCGACCGGCCTGCTGCTCGCGGGCTCCGCGCTCGCCCAGAGCGGCGCGTCGTTCAAGGATCCCACCGGCGACGACAACGGTCCCGGCACGTACACCTATCCGACCGACGGGGTCTACAAGCGCGGCTCGTTCGACATGACGGCGTTCGACGTCAAGGTCAACGGCAAGAAGGTGGACTTCGCGGTCACCTTCAACACCTCGCTCGAGGACCCCTGGCGGATGGGCGGCGGCTTCTCGGTACAGATGGTGTTCATCGCCATCAAGACCGGCGAGGGGGGCTTCAAGGACGGCCCACCGGGCACCAACGTCACCTTCGCCGACGGCAACGAATGGAACAAGCTGGTGATCCTGTCGCCGCAGGGGCCGGGCAAGGTGAAGAGCGAGGTGGACGCCAAGATGCCCGGCGCGCAGGGGGCGGCCGTCCTCATCCCGACCCGCGTCAAGGGCTCCGGCCAGACGATCTCGGGCTCGGTGGATCTCGACCAGCTCGGCGGCGGCGATCCCTCGAAGTGGGGCTACCAGGTGCTCGTGCAGTCCAACGAGGGCTTCCCCGACGGCAAGGACCTGCTCACCCGCAAGGTCAACGAGTACGAGGGGCAGCACCGCTTCGGCGGCGGCACCGACACCGACTGCGATCCGCACGTGATGGATATCCTGGCGCCTCCCGGCAAGGGCGGCGCGGACGAGGTCGCGGCCCAGCACGAGATGCTCAAATATACGTGCAATCCGGACGGCACCCGCAAGTCGGGCGGCGTCCTCAAGATGGTCTACGCCAACAAGTAGAGCCTTCAACTCCGGTCCCGAGGAGAGGAATCTGATATGAAATTTTCACGGAGGTTCGCGATCGCGCTGCTGGCCGGCGCGGCGACGATGGCGGTGATGGCGGCGGTGGCCGCGGCGCCGGCGCACGCCGTCGACGGCCAGACGATGATCATCACCGGCGAGGACTACACGAAGTGGCTGTGGGGCAACCAGCACACCGACGGTAGCGTCTACAACTTCACCACCGTCCCCGGGGAGGGTTACGGGGACAACGGCCAGGGCACGGAGATCGATCTGCTGATCGCCTCCCACCCCTCGAAGAACGTCGAGGTCACCGGCCGCATCCAGTCGCGCTTCAACCAGAACCAGTGGACCAACTACGCCGGCTTCGGCGGCCGCAACCCGGCGCTGGAGAACCCGCCGGCCGGCCCCTGCCTCGGCGGCGCCTGCGGCGAGTTCGATCCGCGCTCCAACGAGTACATCAAGCTGCGCGGCCTGACCGCACGCTTCACCCCGGGCTTCAAGTGGCTCGACGCGGCCACCATCGGCTCCACCGACCTCGGCATGTTCGATCCCTACACCATCGGCAAGATCCGCTACATCGACCGCGACAACGCCAAGGCCGTGCTGTTCCAGGGCCCGGTCTTCACCCGCAAGGTGACCTACGACCTGATCCGCGTCTCGCTGCCGCGCCTGTTCGCCGGCCCCAACTTCAACACCGGCACCTACGCCGGCCAGGACGGCGCCTACGGCCTGCAGCTCAAGGTCACGCCGAGCTCGTTCTTCGACGCCACCGGCATCCTGGAGCGCGTCCGCGATCTCGAGGTGAGCGCCACCGATACCGGCAACAACGCCCTGGACAACGGCCGCAGCCTCGCCTCGCGGTTCAAGAACGACGTCTACGGCGCCAAGTTCGGCATCCACCCGAGCTCGAAGTTCGACTTCCGCGGCCTCTACTACTACTCGACGGCGGACGCCAACCCGAAGTACGACACGCCGACCAGCTTCGGCCTGTCGGGCTTCTCCCCGGCGCTGGCCGGCAAGGTCAGCGATCCGCTCTACAAGGCCAACGTCGATCTCAATGATCCGTTCGGCGTCGGCCTCTCCTTCAACGTCGAGTACTTCAACATCGGCGCCCAGTACACCTCGATCCTGGCGGCCCGCCGCGAGGTCGACGTGCTGCTGACCGAGGGTCACGACGGCGCCTGGGTCTTCCCCGGCCCGGACAACTCGGCCTTCGGCGTCTTCGCCGGCAACCCCACCCGCATCGGCTACGGCGGCTGGGAGGGCCCGGCCCAGCAGGTGGCGACGCTCAGCGTCGACAACGAGTTCACCGACTTCGAGGAACCGATGGCCGAGACCGTCATCGGCTGGAAGGGCATCACCGTCGCCCCCAACTGGACGCTCGGCGACCTCGACCTGTCGGGCGAATACACCCGCATCGACTACAACACCAACTGGCAGGCCTGGGGCGACGCCAGCCGCGGCATCACCGACTCGATCTATCCGAACTTCGAGTCCGACGCCGGCGTCTCCTCCTACCGCAACGCCTACGCGCCGTTCCAGGACAAGAAGACGAACATCGCCATCCTGCGCGGCAAGTACCTGCTCAACGTCGGCAAGGGCGTCGACGTCTTCGGCAAGGTCAAGTACATCGGCGAGACCGACAAGCGCATGAACGACGCCCGCTTCCTCCCCTACCAGGCCGGCGACTGCCCGGGCGGCGGCGCCGCGTGCCACAACAACACCAATAATTATTCCGCCGGCCACTCGTCGGCCGACCTCTACACCAACCCGCCGGTGATCACCGTCAACGGCATCACCGGCTACCAGTGGAAACCTTTCGACAGCCTGTCGGACGACGACCGCGATCTCAACTACAAGCTGTTCCAGCTCGGCGCCGGCTACCAGCTCACCGGGAACCTCTACGGCTCGGTGACCTACGAGCGCTACAACGTGGACCTCAAGGACGGCAACACCGCCTTCCAGGCCTACAACCTGCACAGCATGGCGTCCGGCACCAACGACAAGAACAAGCTGATCCTCTACGCGCACTACACCTTCGGCGCGGCGGAGTTCGGCGCCAACTACGAGTACAACTGGGGCACCTTCACCCCCGACTTCGGCGGCGGCTTCGTGACCCAGTACGCGGACGCCGGCATCGCCCACGACTTCGGCGTGCCGGTCGGCTCCCCCGGCTTCAAGGGCCGCTTCGGCGGCTGGAACAGCCTCGACAAGCGGGACTTCAAACAGAACCGCATGAAGGTGTTCATGAAGGTCCGGTTCTAGCCGGAAGCCCGCGCCCGTTTCAGGGGCGGCCCGCCGCGGCCGCCCCCGCCGTTTCAGAATCGAAATTCCTGGAGACGTTATGCGATTCAGCCGGACCCACCTCCTCACCGCCACCCTCCTCGCGGCCCTGATCGCGCCATCCGCCTTCGGCGCCGGCAAGGAGATCTTCACCCTGACCGACCCGCGGGGCGACGATCACGGCGACGGCAAGATCCTCTATCCGCTCGGCGAAGACCTGCAGTCCGGGGATCTCGACATCCTCTCGCTCACCGCCCGCGAGGACGGCAGCGGCACGATGTTCGAGGTCACCTTCGCCAGGCCCGTGCGGGTGCCCGGCCGGGAGGCCATCGACGACCTCGGCACGCAGCTCGACAAGGCGGCCCGCTTCGGCTTCTACAACCTGAACCTCGACATCTACATCGACACCGACCGCATTCCCGGCTCGGGCGGCCTCACCATGCTCCCCGGCCGGCACGCCGAGATCGATCCGGCGACCGCCTGGGAGAAGGCGGTCATCCTCACGCCCCGGCCCAGCGAGGCGAAGGCCGAGCTCACGCGGCTGCTCCTGAAGACGCTCAGCGAGGACACCAGGAAGCCCAGCAGCAACCTCAACGACATGGAGGTCGAGGCGCTGCGCAAGCAGATCCCGGCCGACGTGGACGAGCGGATCTTCTTCCCCACCCAGATCCACGTGCGCGGGCAGAAGATCAGCTTCTTCGTGCCCGGCATCTTCCTTGGCGGCCCCGCCAAGGCCACCTGGGCCTACGTGGTCGCCACCTCCGGCGCCGACCTGGTGCAGTCGCTCGACATCGCCCACATGCTGGGCCGCGCGACCGGCGACAAGTCGCTGATGATCCTCCCCGTCTCCCCCGGCCGCTGGCAGGACCGCTTCGGCGGCGGCCGCGAGAACGCGGACATCCAGCCGCCGCTGATCGACGTCATCGTGCCCAAGGGCGGCAGGAGCCAGGAGGAGATCCTCTCCGACTTCGACGCTCACGGGAAACGGCCGGTGAAGCTCACCGGCGTGGTGCCGGCGGAGCAGAAATAGGTTTGTAGGGGCGCAGCATGCTGCGCCCCTACGCCCCTACGCCCCTACACCTCTTCCACCCGGAATCCCTCGATCGCCCGCGCGAACGCCGCGAGGGCCGCTCGCACCGCGTCCGCGATCTCCGGGCTCGCCGCGATGCCCGCCGCGTCGAGATTCCGGCCGAGCAGCAGCACGGCGATGGACGCCTCGGCGACGATGCGCCCCGACATGGTGGTGATCGTCTCCGCGAGCGAGGCCTGCGCGTGGCTCGCCCGCGGCGAGGCGTTGAACAGCGCCACGGGCTTGCGGATGAACTCGTCGCCGCCCACCAGCCAGTCGAGCGCGTTCTTCATCGCGCCGGGAACGCCGTGCGCGTACTCGGGGCTCGCGATCAGCAGGCCGTCCGCCCACCGCACCCGGGCGCGCAGAGCGGTCACCGCGGGCGGCTCCGAGCTCTCCAGATCGGGATTGAAGTGCGGCAGGTCGCCGAGACCGCCATACAGAGCGATCTCGACCCCCGCGGGCGCGAGGAGGGCGGCGGCGCGGAGGAGGGCCGTGTTCGAGGAGACCGCCCGCAGGCTGCCCGAGATCGCCAGGATGCGGACGGTTCCGGAGTCCTCTGCTTTCATGGCGGCCAAGACTATACCGGCCATGATAAGGTCGGCGCTCCAACGCGAGACGACAAGGAGATCCCATGGCGAGACGAGGTGGATTCAGGCCGCAGGCTCCGAAGAAGATCACCCTCATCCTCGCCGTGATCCTCTGGCTGGCCGGTCTGCTGGCGGGCCTGGGCGTGATCCACCTCCCCAACAACCTGGGGTTCTGGTCGCTCGCCGCGGCGGGATTCCTGCTGATCCTCGGCTGTACGCTCGACGGCATCTGACCGCCGCGGCGAGCGGCGCGCCGAAGTTTTTTGACGGCGCTCCTCATTCGCTCCAGCGGCGGGCCGCGGCAAGACGGGCGCGCACGCGGGAGAGCCCGCCCCGGAGCTGCTGGAGCCCCACTTTCCACATCTGCCGGGTCGCGGCCGCGCGCCATGTCGCGCAATCCTGGCGCAGTTGGTGGATGAACGGGTACGGCTCCGCGGGCAGGGAGCCGGCCACCAGGGGGAAGTGGTTGCCGGTCAGGATGCTCTGCGTGCGACCATCCATGTAGCAGACCGTCAGGGCGCGCCGCGGGCCGGACGTCGGGTTCACCCCGGAGCGATGGATCAGCCAGTTGTGGAGCAGGACGGCATGCCCCGCCTCGACCTCGAGCGGCTGGACGCGCTCCGGCGGGCAGTGGACTTTCACGTGCTCCTCCTCGACCGTGCTGCCATACAGGCTCAGCAGTCCCAGACGGTGGGTCCCGGGGACCACCTCCATGCAGCCGTTCGCCCGCGTCGCCGTGTCGAGGGCGACCCAGATCGTCACCAGCGGGTCGCGGTCGAGGGCCCAGACGTTGCCGCCGTCCTGGTGCCACGGCAGGACCGTGCCCTGCCCCGCCGGCTTGTTCATCACCATGGCGCGGAAGATCGAGATGGGAGCGTGCGGACCGTACTGGCGCGCGCAGATCTCCAGGAACAGCGGGTGCTTCACCAGCCCCACGAAGAGATCGTCGGTCTCGAGCCCCTGGATCTTCCGGTAGAGCCGGGTGCCACGCTCGAAGCCGCGGACCGCCGTGGGCAGCTCCTCGTAGACGCCACCGGTATCGAGCTGCATCTGCACGTCCGGGTTCTTCACGTTGCCCAGCGCGAGGTCGTCCGCCCGCTGCCGCAAGGCCTCCAGCTCCTCCGGCTCCAGCACCTTCCCGAGGTGCAGGTAGCCGTCCCGGGAGTAGTCGTTCCACTGCTGCTCTGTCAGCATTCTCGTTGCCTCCATGGTCCTTCGCTCTCTTCCCCGCACGGCCTGGGCGGCGTGGCCGGCCGTTCTCTCCAGTTGGCTGACGACGCCCCGCCAGTGCGCGGCTTCCGCCTCGCTGGCCTGGCGTTCCAGCACGAGCGCGGAGAGAGCCGCCGCCGCCAGACGG
This sequence comes from Thermoanaerobaculia bacterium, assembly GCA_036402955.1. Classification (GTDB taxonomy): domain Bacteria; phylum Acidobacteriota; class Thermoanaerobaculia; order Multivoradales; family UBA5704; genus DATARR01. Next base: position 1,540 of record DASWRX010000367.1, on the reverse strand, counting down.
CCCGTATGGCCGGCCGGCCAGCCGAGCAGCGACGCGGCGGGCCGCTCGGGTTGATCGCCGATGTCCCGCAGCCAGCCCAGCCGCGCCAGCAACCGACGCCACCGCCGCTCCTCCTGCGCCTCGAGCGGCTCCCGCGCCCGGGTCATCGCCGCGGCGATCTCCTCCCGCTGGTTCCACAGATCGCGGAAGGCCCGCACCAGACCGAACCTCTCGGCGTCCGCCGCCGACTGGCACCAGGCCTCCATCCCGAGATGGGTGAGGGCGCCCTGGAGCTTGATCCGGGTGTAGTCGTCGCGATAGATCCCCAGGCAGGGGACGGCGGCGGCGGCGCCGAATACCAGCGGATGGTAGCGGGACGACACCACGGCCGCCGCCCGCTGCGTCACCCAGACGGTCTCCGCCGGCCGCATCACGGGGAGCAGCGCGCACTCCACCCCCTCGGCCTCCAGGAGCCGGCCGAGCGCGGCCCCGGCTCTGCCGTCCTCGTCACCCAGGCTTCCCAGCGGTCCCACGTGAGGCAGGAACGCGAGGCGCAGCCCGCTCTCGGCCGCCATCCTGGCGAGCTGCAGAGCGAGGCTGCAGAGGCCGGGGCGGGAGTCCACCGCGGCGAACGCCGGATCCAGGGTGACGAGCAGGAACGGCTCGTCCGGACAGCCGATCCTCTCCTCCGCGGCCGGCGGACGCCCGGCGAGAAAGAACGCGTCGTCGGGCTGATAGCTCAGCCGTTCGGCGGGCACTCCCATCCGCAGCGCCAGCGCAGCCGAGGGGAGCTCGCGGACCCCCAGGTGATCGACGCCGGCCAGGGCCTTCGCCAGCGCGGAGCGATCCGCCGTGGAGAGCTCGGGGCCGATCGTCTGGCCGCCGGTGACGATCGGCAGTCCCCGCCGCCGGGCCTCGCGCATCCACCCGATCCGCTGGCCGAGCAGCTCGGGCCAGGATGAGGAGAGATTGCCGCCGCCCGACAGGAACAGCCCGTCCGCCCCCTCCAGAGCCGCGGCCACCGCTTTCGGAAGCCCCGCCGTCCCACCGGGGTCGCGGCCGATCACGGTCACGCGGACGTCCGGATCGTGCCGGCGCAGCGCCTCGACGTTCGCCACCAGCATCGCCTCGTCGCCCACGTGGAACGGCTCGGCGCCGACGTCGGCGACCATCACCACGGAGCGAGGGACCGGGGAGTGAAGCGGAACCTGCGGCATCGGGGAGGGGGAAGTGTATACCAGCCGGGCGGCGAGCGGGTCACTCCCTAACCACCCCCAGCCACTCCGCGATCACCCGTACTTCATCGTCTCCGGAAGCCGCGATCACGATCGGCTCGTAGCCCTCGGCCGTGGTGTCCGGGCTGAGGACGATGCGGGTGTGCTCCCAGGTGCCGTCCGGGCTCTGGGCCTTCTCGCTGTGGTACCTCTTGAGCGTGAAGTGGCCGCCGAGATCGGTGTCCTGGATCTCGCGGTGCTGGACGAGCACGGTCTTGCCCTCCCGGCTCCCCGGAGGGTTCAGCCGGAAGAGGCCCCAGGCGCCGTTGGCGATCCGCCGGTTCATC
>DASWRX010000366.1:0-23422 GCA_036402955.1 Thermoanaerobaculia bacterium | reverse complement strand
CCTGGCTAGTAGGGGCAACCGCCGGGGTAGGTCGTCCAACCCGGGGGCACGGCGCAGGGGGTGGGGAACTGGTAGCACTCGCCCGTGTCGGGGTTGCCGGCCCACACGATCACGTCAATGCAGTCCGCCGAGGCGGTCCCGACCCCTACGACCAGCAGGCTGAGGGCGATGAACGACAATCCGGCCAGACGCAGCTTGAGCTTGGACATGGCTTCCTCCTTGGGAAGGACCTCCGTTGGGGAGACGAATCTCTGCTCAATGGTCAATGAAGGACCGGAATGAAGTCAAGGCTTCGGCGGCGGGTGGACGGCGGGGGCTCAGCAGGCGACGGGTCTGCTACCGCAGATGCAGAGAGTGGTGCAGGTCGAGGTGCAGCACTCCAGGCCCACATGAACGCGGTTGCCGCAGGTCTGGTCGCACTGGCTCCGCTGCTGCGCCGTGCAGAAGTTGGAGCCGCAGCTCGCGGCGGCCTTGGGAGCCTGGCTCTGGTTATTGCTCTGGTTATTGCTCTGGTTATTGAGCCAGACGGAGAAGTCGTCCGTCGCGGCGAGGAGGGCCGCCGCCGCCGTCGGGCAGGCGGCGGCCGGGAAGGGAGGAGCCGCCGGCGCGGGGTTGGCCGGGGCGGAGGAAGCGAACAGACCACACGGGACCAGCAAGAGGATCGCAAGAATCGTCAGACGCTTGACCATGGAGGATCTCCTTTCGGAGCGAAATGCGTACTGGTTTCCCGCCCGCCGCCACTTATATCGGTGTGCTTCGGGAGTTCTCTCGGGACAGGGTTGCCGCCCGGAACCGCCGCACGATCTCCCCCGCCGGCTCCACCGTCCCGATCCCCGCCACGCTCTTGCCCGCCTGGAGATAGTCCCGGTAGGAGAAGGAGCGCGACGAGGAGCGCTTCAGCTTCACGACCGACTGGAGCCCGTAGATCATCCGCATCCAGTGCTTGGTCTTGCGGCCGCGCAGCATCCAGCGGGCGACCGGTCCGGCCCTGGTGCCGGCCTTCTCGATGTAGGGGGTGCGGATCACCGCCACGGGCACGCCGGTGATCCGCTCGGTCAGCACGATGTCGTCGGCGTCCGCCTGGACGATGGCCCGCTTGTAGTCCGCGTGGGCGTTGCACTCGGTCGTGGCGATGAAGCGGGTGCCCATCTGGACGCCGGCGTAGCCCATCGTCAGGGCGCGGACGAAGCCCTCCTCGTCGCCGACGCCGCCGGCGCAGACGACCGGCACGCCGAGATCCCCCAGCTCCGCGATCAGCGCCTCGGCGCTCTTCGGACCCGCGTGGCCGCCGGCGCGATCGTTGACGGCGATCAGGCCGTCCACCCCGGCCTCGAGGCCCTTCAGCGCCCACTTCCGCTCGGTGACGTCGTGATAGACGAAGCCTCCCACCGCGTGCGCCTTCTCCACCACCCAGCGGGGATTGCCGAGCGAGGTGACGAAGAAGCGGACGCCGGCTTCCACGGCCTCGTCGACGAAGCGCCGCATGCGGTCCTCGTAGACCTTGGAGGAGCGCTCGACGATCACGTTCATGCCCACGGGCTTCGCGGTCAGGCCGCGGATCAGCTTCATCCCCTCGCCGAACTCGTGGCGGTGGACGTAGACCATGGAGAGGGGCTGCAGGACGCCGATGCCGCCGGCCTCGGAGACCGCCGCCACCAGCTCCGGGTTGCTGCACGGATACATGGCGCCGCAGATCAGCGGCACCTCGATGCCGAGCTGGCGGGTGAGCGGGGTGTCGAGGAGCGACATTGCCGTACCATAGCAGCCTGATCCGACAACCCAGAAGGAGGTCCGAATGAAGAGGAACGTTCTCTCGAAGCTGGCGCTTCACCGGGAGACCCTGGTCAACCTCAGCCCCGGCAGCCTGGCGCAGGTCCGGGGCCAGGGTCCTTCCGCCGCGACCAGTTGCTGCACCGTGCTCAACTGCACGGCGGCCTGCTCCGCAGACTGCCCACCACAGAGCGACGACTGCACGCCGTCCACCGGTCCGTAGGCGGTCCGTAGGCGCGCCGCTGGACCTGCCGCTCTCCCGGCCCGCTACAATGGGTCCGGGAGGGCGCACCGTGGACCGAGACGACCTGCTGAACCGCTACCGCGAAACCCGCGATCTGAGCGTCGAGCTCTGCCGGCCGCTGCACGCCGAGGACTACCGCATCCAGTCGATGCCGGACGTCAGCCCGCCGTGGTGGAATCTCGGGCACACGACCTGGTTCTTCGCCAAGAACATCCTCGAGCCGTTCGGCCTCTACTCGCCGGACGACGCCCGGCTGGAGTTCGTGATGAACTCGTACTACGAGTCGCTCGGCCCCCGCATCCGCCGCGACCACCGCGGGCTGGTGACGCGGCCGACCAACGACGACGTCTTCCGCTTCCGCGAATCGGTGGACGGCCGCGTCGAGGAGCTGATCCGCACGGCTTCGGAGGGGGACCTCGAGCGCCTCCGCTTCCTCGTCGTCACCGGCATCCACCACGAGCAGCAACACCAGGAGCTGCTCGTCACCGAGCTCAAGCACATCCTGGGCAGCAACGTCCCGGAGCTGCGCGAGGCCTACCGCCCCGCCGCGGCGACCAACGGCCATGCCGCGCCCGGCGCGCGCTGGGTGGCGTTCGAGGGCGGGCTCCACGACTTCGGCAACGTCGAGGGGGGCTGGTGCTGGGACAACGAGATGCCGGTCCACAAGGCCTGGCTCGAGGGCTTCGCGCTGATGAGCCGGCTGGTCACCAACGCCGAGTACCTGGAGTTCATGGCGGATGGCGGCTATCGCAATCCCCTGCTGTGGCTGTCGAACGGCTGGGCCAAGGTCAAGGAGCAGGACTGGACGGCGCCGTTGTATTGGGAAGGAAACGGCGAGGACGGCTGGCGGCTGTGGACGCTCGGCGGGGTGCGCGACGCCGATCCGGCGGAGCCGGTCTCCCACGTCAGCTTCTACGAGGCGGACGCCTTCGCCCGCTGGCGGGGCGCGCGCCTCCCCACCGAGCGCGAGTGGGAGCGCGCCGCCCGCGTCTCGGGATTCCCGGGCGCCAACTTTCTCGACAGCGGCGCCCTGCACCCCGTCCCGGCGGACGGCGACGGACCCGGGCTGCTGCAGATGGGCGGCGATCTCTGGGAGTGGACCACCAACCACTACGAGCCCTACCCGGGCTACCGGCCGTTCGAGGGTCCCCTGATGGAGTACAACGGGAAGTTCATGGACAACGTCCGCGTGCTGCGCGGCGGCTCCTGCGCCACGCCCGCGAACCACATCCGGGCGAGCTACCGCAACTTCTGGGCGGGGGACACCCGCTTCCAGTTCACCGGCATCCGGTTGGCGAAGGGCGCCTGAGGTGCCGGAGGTCCTCGTCGTCGGCGGCGGCGTGATGGGCGCCAGCGTGGCCTGGCACCTCGCCGCCCGGGGATGCCGCGACGTGACGGTCGTGGACCGCGCGCCCGCTCCGGGGCAGGGCAGCACGGGGAAGGCCAGCGGCGGCTTCCGCGCCCAGTTCGCGACGCCGGTCGACGTCCGCCTCTCGCTCCTCTCCCGCGAGAAGCTCCTCCGCTTTCCCGAGGAGATCGGCGTCGACTCCGGCTACCGCCCGTACGGCTATCTCTTCCTGGCGGGGGACGAGGCGCAGATGGCGGCGCTGCGGTCGATCCGGACCTTGCAGCGGGAGCTCGGCGTGCCCGTCGAGGAGATCGGGCCGGAGGACGTGGCGCGGCTCAACCCGGCGGTGCGCGCGGACGGAATCCCTGGCGGCTCCTTCTGTCCGATCGACGGCTTCATCCGTCCCCTGAATATCCTGAACGGCTACGTGGAGGCGGCGCGGCGGCTGGGGGTGCGGTTCGAGTATGGGGTCGAGGTGACGGGCTTCGCGATCGCCAAGCGTCTGCCCGGCCGGGTGTTCGGCATCCAGACCACGGCCGGCCCGATGTCGGCGGAGCACGTGGTCAACGCGGCGGGCGCCTGGGCGGGCGGGATCGGGCGGCTGGCCGGCGCCGACGTCCGGGTCTCGCCCCTCCGCCGGCAGGTCGCGTCGACCGAGCCCACGTCCGCGCTGCCCGAGGAGATGCCGATGACCATCTTCCTGGAGGACGGCTTCCATCTGCGGGTGCGCGACGGCCGCGTCCTGCTGCTCTGGCCGCAGGATCCCCGCGCCGCCGATCCCTTCGACGCGAGCTTCGACGAGAGCTGGCTGCCGGGCGTCGTCGCCCGCGCCCATGCCCGCGTTCCCTGCCTGGCGGACGTGAGGATCGACCGCGACGCCTGCTGGGCCGGGCTCTACGAGATGTCGCCGGACCAGCACGCCATCGTGGGCCGGGCGCCGCGGCTGGAGAACCTCTGGCTGATCAACGGCTCCTCGGGCCACGGGGTGATGCACTCCCCCGCTCTCGGGCAGCTCGTGGCGGAGATGATCCTGGACGGCGCAACGACGACGATCGACGTCCATGCCCTGCGCCCCTCGCGCTTCGCCGAGGGGGAGCCGATCCCCGAATTTCACCTGCTGTAATTCACCAGCCCAGCGTTCCCGCGCCGCCCTTGAACGGTCCCACGATGTCGCGGGTGACCCAGCCGCCATAGAAATCCCCCTCCTGCGGCTGGACCTGCTCGCCGTCGACCCGGCAGGCTTCCATGGCGTGGGGATAGAAGGCGACGTAGCCCATCATCGGCTCGTAGATGCGGGTGGGCAGCGGGTAATACCACGCCGCCATCTCAGCCCGGCGGCCGTTCACCTCGACGTCGTAGTAGCGGGCGAGCCCCTTCCACTCGCACCAGGTCGCGCGCGGGTTCTCGTGCAGGTACTCCATGCGGACGTCCTCGGGAGGGATGTAGTAGACGGGTGGATGGCTGGTCTCCAGGACCCGCTTGGCCCGCCGGGTGTCGGCGATGGTGACGCCGTTGAAGCGGACCTCGATGTGCCGGGAGGAATCCTCGAGCGCCGGGGGCCGCGGATAGTCCCAGACGGACTCCTGGTTCGGGCCGGGCTCGATGCGCGCGATCGTCATGAGATCAAGATATCCCGCTCGCCCGGAAAGGTGTAGGGGCGCAGCATGCTGCGCCCCTACGGAACGGCAACGGAACGGATTCCGGCGAGCCGGCAGAACCTTACCGCTTGGCGAGCTCGGGCTCGTGGACCTCGGGCTTCGCCGGCTGACCCGTCTGGCCCTGCTGACCCGGCTGGGCCGGCTGGGCCGGCTGGGCCTGCTGCTGAGGCTGCGACGCCTGAGGCTGGGCCGGCGGCTTGGGCGGCTGGTTCTGCTGGTTCTGCTGATTCTGCTGGCCCGGCTGGGCCGTGCTCAGCAGGGCGTCCGGCGTCAGGTTCTGACGCTTGGCCTCTTCCTTGGCCGTGTTGGTGGCTTCCTTGGCGACGGTCTTCACCTTCTCGGCCACGCCTTCGGCGGTGAGGCCCTGGTGCTGCGCCTCTTCCTTGACCTTGTCGGCCACGGCCTCGGCCACGTGCTTGCCCTTGTCGAGGGCCTGCTGCCCCGCCTCCTTGACCTCGTCGAACAGGTGGTCGCGGGTCTCGCCCATCAGCTCGTCTTCCTTGTCGGTCGACGGGATGAGGAGGCCGGCGACGACGCCGAGGGCCAGGGTCGCGGCGCCGATCATGAGGGGGTTCTCCTCCATGGTCTGCCAGAAGCCCAGCTTGGCGCCGCGCGCCTTCTGCCTGGCCTGGCGCTTGAGCTCGACGGCGCGGTCCCTGGCCTGGTGGCCCAGGTCGGAGGCCTTGTCGGCCACCTGGTGGCCGAGCTCGGAGGCGTGCTCCTTGGTCCAGTCGGCGGCGTCACCGACCTTGTCCGTGGCGCTGGAGAGGGCGTCCCTGGCGCCGCTCGCCACGTCCTGGACCTTGTCCTTGGCGGCCGACAGCAGCCCTGAATCCTCGGCGTCGAAGTCGGGGTAGCCACTCGTTCCGGCGTACCCCTGCCGGTAGGAGCTGCTGCCATAGCCGCGGTAATCACCGCGGTAGGCGCCGCGATCGAGGCCGTCATAGGCGTCGTCCGACTTGCGGGAGCTCTCCACCATCAGCCAGCCGAGGCCGAGGCCGACCACGGCCGCGGGCATCGGATGCTCGCGGGCGACCTGCCACAGCTTGCTGGCGCCGGCGGTCGAGCCGCCCTTGAAGAGGTTCCAGATCTCCAGGCCGATCTGGCTGGGGGTCATCTTCGCGTCCAGCGCCGCGAAGGTATCGTCCATGTCGGACCGGGTGCGATCGATCTCGGAACGGATCTCCCGCGAGCTCCGCCCGCGGCTTTCGTCCAGGTCCGAGTCTCGCGTCACGAAATCTTCTGTTTGAGCCATTCTTTGTTCTCCTGCAAGCTTTGGGTGGTTTTCTGGGGAGTGATGCTCTCGTGCTTGAGGTTCGCGAGCGCCTTCTTGACCAGGGAGTAGCCGATGGCGGCCAGGATCGCGCCGACGATCAGCGGCGCCAGCCAGACGGCGATGCCCTCGGACATGAACTTGCTGAGGAGAGACGCCAGGCCGTTGATCACGAACAGCAGCAGGGCGATGGCCCCGAGGAGGGCAACCGCGCCGCCGACGGCGACCTCGCCGAGGTTGGCCCCGACGCGCGAGGCCTTCTCGGACATCTCCGTCTTGGCGAGGTCCACCTCCTGCTTCAGCAGCGTGCTGGACTCCTGCGTCAGCTCTTTCAGCAACTGGCCGATGGACCGATCGTCCTTACGCTCGTTGCGGTCGTTGACGACGGCCATGGCTCAAACTCCCGCCGGCGGAATGTTGGAAGCCCTGTCGGGAGTCAGGGACGGCGTCGTGCCGGCGCCGGTCCGCGGGGTCGTCGTCGGGGTCCGCTCCGGAACGTAGGAGGAGCGGCTCTGCGGCAGTCCCGTGTAGGAGCCGCGGGCGGACTGGGGATAGCCGGTCCGGGCCGCGCCGTCATAGCCGGAGCCTGAGCCCTGGCCGGGGCTGGAGGCCTTGAGGAACCGGGCCAGCATCAGGCCCGCGATCAGCGTGCCGCCGAGGAAGACCTCGGGACGGCGCCGCGCGAAATTCTCGGTGTCGCGGACGAAGCCGCGCAGGTCGTTGTCGCGCAGGTAGTTCGAGAGCCGCTCCACCTGCTGGGCGGCGCGGTCGGCGTACTGTCCGAAGTCGCCGGCCTGCTCGCCCTCGTTCAGCTTGCGGCCGGCCTCGCGCAAAGCCCCGGCCAGCGAGCCCAGACGCTCGGCCGCCTGGTCCTTCTGCTGCCCGACGAGATTCTGCACGTGATCGCGCGCCTGGTTGGCCACGTCCTTGGCCTGGTCCTTGGCGTCGTTCGCCAGGCTCTTGGCCTGCTCCTTGGCCCCCTGCGCGAGATCCTTCGCCTGCTCTTTTACCTGCTGGCCGAGGACAGCGGGCCCGCTGCCGGACGGCAGCTCGTGGGTGGGGTCGAGATTGGGCACAGCCGTGCTCTGGCTGCCCTCTGCGTCAGCTCGTTTCGCCATCGTGACCTCTCCTTCCGGTGTAGTGACTCGTTCGTTGCCTGAAGCTGTTCTGAGGAGAACGCCCGGCCCTCTGATCGAAGACTGATCCAAGGCCGCCGCCTTCGTTGAATCTCGTAACGCAAGAGATGTGCCACGCTCGCGCGTTTCACAAGGTTTTTCGAGAGAAGGGGAAAACCGGACGGGGGAGATAACGGGGCGGCCGCGCCGGGCCGCCCCTGAAGGTGAATTCCTCTATGCGGACATCGTCTCCCGGAGCTGGCGCCGCAGGGCGGCCAGGTTGAGCTCGGACCGCGCGGCGGAGGTCGGCTCGTTGCCGCCGGTCGCGGTGCCCAGCGCGCACTCGAGGTCGTCCTCCTCCTCTTCGTCCTCGTCGAGGCCGGTCGCGGTGCCCTGGGCGCAGAGGCCCAGGCCGGGCTGCGCCAGAGCGGTGAATTTCCGGGTGGGCAGGACGTCGATCATCAGATCCCTGGATGTAAAGCTCATCGTCTCCTCCTCCTGGGGCAAGCCCCGGATGGGTCGCCGGCCGCCGGGGCCGCGCGGGTGAGTTTCTCTGAAACGGTTTCGGAGGAAGTTTACCAGATGCGCGTAAGGACGACGATCAGCGCCGCTCGCCGGCGCCCAGGGTGATCATCCAGATGTCCCCCTCGTCGCTCGAGCGCACGGCATAGAGCGTCCGGTCGTCCGGCGACGCGGCGAGCGCCTTGAAGGCGGAGTTCGCGGGCGGCTGCAGGACCGGCCGGGAGATCTTCGAGCGGACGTCGCACTGGTAGATCTTCCCGTCGTGCAGGTAGAGCAGCGTCCGGCCGTCGTGGAGCCAGGTGGGGATCGAGCCCATGCCGGTCAGCCGTTCGTAGCGGCCGGAGGCGAGCGAGTAGACGACGACGCCGGGAGTCTCGGTGCCGTCGCTCGTCTGCTCGAGGGTCCCGGCGAGGGACCGGCCGTCCGGCGACCAGGAGCTGGCCGCGAAGACCTGCCCGTCGCCGGGCGAGGGGAGGAGCCGGAGACGGCGGTCGAGCGGCAGGGAGGGATCGATCAGCGCCGCGGTGTGATTGCTCAGGCTCGCCACGAACCGGCTCCCGTCCGGAGAGGGGATCGGGGTGTAGAGGGCGTCCGGCGTGCCGTGCGGCACCGGCTGCAGCTCGCTGCCGTCCGTCCGGATCGTCCAGGCGCCATAGTTGCCGCGCCGGTTGGAGTAGAAGAGGAGGTGCTGACTGTCCCCCAGCCAGCGGGGGATGCGGTCCTTGGCGGCGTCGTTGGTGAGCTGGCGCTGGCCCGTGCCGTCCGTGCGCACCAGGAAGAGATCCTCCTGCGGAGAGTAGAGGTCGAAGGCGATCCACTGCCCGTCCGGCGACACCGCCGCCGAGCGCACGTCGCGCGAGCCTTGCGTCACCGCGGCGGGCTCGCCGGTGGCCCGGTGCGTCGCCGGATCGAGCGACCACCGTTCCAGGTTCGACTTCCCCTCCTCGGTGGCGTAGACGATCCGCCGGCCGTCGCGCGAGATGCTCAGCAGGCCCGTCGACTGCGACGAGGTGGTGATCGGCTCGGGCTCGCCCAGCACCTTGCCGGTCTCCTCGTCGACCGGCACCCGCCAGACGTTCATGCTGCCGCTGCGGTCCGAGACGAAATAGAGATAGCGGCCGTCGGGCGACCAGACGGGGTTCCAGTTGATGTGATCGTCGTTGATCACCTGCACGGGCTGTCCGCCCGCGGCGTCGGCGGATCGATCTGCGGATACCGTCCAGAGGATGCGCCGGGCATGGCCGCTGGGCAGCCCCCAGTAGGCGATGCGCTGGCCGTGCGGGGACCAGCTCGGCTGCACGGCGTCCCCGCGGGCCAGCAGGCGCCGCTCGCCGGTCGCCACGTCCACGATCCAGAGCTGGCTGATGAGCTTGCGCTCCAGGGGACGGGAGACCCCCTCGGTGGCGAAGACGATCCGCCGCCCGTCCGGCGACCAGGCCGGGTTGTAGCCGATCTCGGTGAGCCGGCGGGCGGACTCCCCCGTGGCCCCCATCACGAACAGGCCGCCCCCGTCGCGCTCGGAGCGGAAGGCGATCTGCTGGCCGTCCGGCGAGAAGGCCGGCTGGGTGTCGGCGGCGGGCGAATCCCTGGTGAGGTCGAGCGGATTGCCGCCGCCGACGCGCTGGAGGAAGATGTCCTCGTTGCCGCCGGCCGCCTTCACGTAGAGCAGAGAGCGGCCGTCCGGCGACAGGCTGGGGAACGACTCGCGGCCCTCCTGATCGGTCAGCCGTTCGAACTTCAGCACGGCCGGCGCCCCGCCCTGCGCGGCGAGGCCGTCATTCTCGTGGAGCAGATAGGCGCCGCCGGCGAGCAGCGCCGCGGCGACCAGGCCCGCGGCCCACATCCAGGGGCGGAGGCGGGACGGCGCGGGGCGGTCCGGCTGCGTCCGCACCGTGGTGGTCATCGTCTGGTTGCGCAGGGCCCGCAGATCGCCGAGCGGCCCCTCGGCCGAGGGATAGCGGTCCCCCGGGTCCTTGGCCAGCAGGCCGTCGACGATCCGCTCGAGCTCGGGCGGCGCCTCGGAGCGCGCCTCGGTCAGCGGCTTCGGCTTCTCGTTCAGGATGCCGTAGAGGACCGCCTGATCGTGCTCGCCGCGGAACGGGCGGCGGCCGGCCACCAGCTCGTAGAGGACGACGCCGAACGACCAGAGGTCGGTGCGGTGGTCCACGTCCTCGCCGCGGGCCTGCTCGGGCGACATGTAGGCGGGCGTGCCCACCGACGAGCCGGTGCGGGTGATCGCCGCCGCGCCCACCAGCTTGGCGAGCCCGAAGTCGAGGATCTTCACCACCCCGTCGTCCGTCACCATGATGTTGGCCGGCTTGATGTCGCGGTGGACGATGCCGCCGCGGTGGGCCTTGGCGAGGCCGCGGGCGATCTGCTCGGCGATGTCCACCGCGTCGTCGATCGCCAGCGGCCCGCGCTCGATCCGGCGCCGCAGGGTCTCGCCGTCGTAGCTCGGCATGGCGAGATAGAGCCGGCCGTCGTCGGTCTCGCCGACCTCGTGGATGGTGCAGATGTTGGGATGGTCGAGCACCGAGGCCGCCCGCGCCTCCTGGAGGAAACGGGCCTTGGCCTCGGGGTCGCGGGTCAGCTCGGAAGGCAGGAACTTCAGGGCCACCGTGCGGGCCAGGCGGAGATCCTCGGCCTTGTAGACGACTCCCATGCCGCCGCCGCCGATGTACTCGAGGACGCGGTAGTGGGCCAGCGTGCGGCCGACGAGCTGGGCGGTGTCCTCGGCCACCGCGATCCCCGCCGACGGGTTCGAGGGGAAGGACGGCATCTCCCGCAGCGTGGGATCGAGGCTCTCGGCCGGAGCGGCGTTCCCCAGGCCGCCGGCCAGGGCCAGCAGGTCCGTCCGCATCCGCTCCATGTCCGCGTAGCGCTCGGCCGGCCGCTTGGCCAGGGCAGCGGTCACGATCCGCTCGAGCTGGAGGGGCACCCCGGGCCGCAGCACGGCCACCGGCTCGGGATCGCGGGAGAGGATGTTGCGGATCCGGTCGTGGTCGTTGTCGCCCGGGAACGGCGTCCGTCCGGCGAGCATCTCGTAGAGCACGACGCCGAGGGCCCAGACGTCGGTGCGGAAATCGATCGCCTCGCCGCGGATCTGCTCGGGCGCCATGTAGCCGGCGGTGCCCACGGCGGTGCCGTCGCGGGTCAGGCGCGACTGGTCCGCCAGCTTGGCGATGCCGAAGTCGACGATCTTCACCCGGCCGTCCGGCGCGATGATGACGTTGGCCGGCTTGACGTCCCGGTGGATGATCCCGCGGCCATGGGCGGCGGCGAGGCCGGAGGCGATCTGGGAGGCGACGCGGACGGCCTCGGCGACGGGCAGGGGACCGCGCTCGATCTTGCGCTTGAGCGTCTCCCCCTCGCAGAAGAACATGGCGATGAAGAGCCGGCCGTCCTCCGTCTCGTCGATCTCGTAGACGGTGCAGATGTTCGGGTGGTCGAGCGTCGAGGAGGCCCGCGCCTCGCGCAGGAACCGGCGCTTGTCGGCCTCGTTGTCGCTGCGGTAGGTGGAGAGGAACTTGAGGGCGACCAGCCGCTCGAGCTTCACGTCCTCGGCCTTGTACACCACGCCCGCTCCCCCGCCGCCGAGGCGTTCGAGAATCCTATAGCGGGAGACGGTGCTACCGATCAACGAGGAAGGTTCCGTGAGATAGATCGGCACTAGTCTATCACTTCCCCGTCCAACCCTCCTCCTCGAAGAAGGGCATGACCGCGTCCGCGGGGCGGGCGAGGTCGGCGGCGAGCGCCGCGACCCCCACGGCCCCCTTGTAGAGGCTGTCCGGAGCCGCGGAGCCGCGGTCGCCGCGGTCCATGGCGGCGGCCGCCTGCTGGGCGAGATCGCGGGCCCGCGCCAGCCACGCCTCGCCGCCGCCGTGCTTGTGGAGATTGAGCAGCGCGTAGGCGCGGCCGGCCAGCCCGCAGCAGAGGCTGCCGTGGGCGTCCGGAGCCTCCCAGGCGTTCCAGGCGGCCCCTTCCGCGAGGCGCAGGTAGCGCTCCTCCCCCAGCGTCCGGTGCGCCAGCGTCCACAGGAAGACGAAGCCGGCGCTGCCGTTGCACCAGCCGGGCATCGAGCCGACGTCGCCGCCGCTCTCGGCATACCACCGCCAGCGGCGACCGCGACCCCAGTGCCGCGCCTGGTCCGAGAGCTCGGCCAGCCGCTCCGGGAGACCGTCCGGGAGAGGGCTCCCGGCGGCCCGGCACCAGCGCAGCGAGGCGTAGAGATACCCCGCCCAGCCGTGGGCCATTCCCAGGTTCGGCCGCTCGGCGCAGTCCGCAATGGGGGGCAGCTCGGCGAGCTCCTCCCACAGGCCGGCGAGGAGCGCCCGGCCCCGCGCCGCCAGCTCCGGCAGCGGCTCGTCCGTGAGGTCGAGCAGCAGCGCGGCGGCGAGCAGGAGACCCGAGCGCCCGAGAGTCAGGTCGGGGTTGAGGCAGGAGCCGCCGGCAGCGGCGAGGAAGGCGGCCGTCGCCTCGCGCCGGGAGCCCGGGTCCCCCAGGGCGTGGGCGATCATCGCGCGGACGCAGTGAATCCCCGTCGCCGTATGGTAGGGAGAGACCCGGCCGAGGTACTCCGGCACCAGCCGCGACCCCGAACGGTAGAAGGCCTCCTCGCCGGTGTCCCGTGCCGCCTTCGCCGCCCAGAGATCGGCCAGCGAGAGGACCTCCGCGTCCTCCCGCGCCAGGGCGATGCGATACAACCCGCAGGCGATCCCCGCGGCGCCGTAGGTCACCGAGGCGCGCGGCGGATCGGGGAGCCCCTCGCGGCAGAGCGGCCCGTCCATGCCGACCCGTTCGAGGACGCGGGCGAGCAGATTCCCGGCGCTGCCCCCTCCCTCCGGCCGCCGGGCCGGCGGGCGCGGCGGTGCGACCGCGGCGAGGGCCCGCGCGAAGTCGGACAGGGACGCGAACCGCTCGGCCGGCGCCTTGGCGAGGGCCCTGGCGAGGAGCGCCTCGACCTCCGGCCAGGGCGCGGCGAAGGCCAGCGGCGGCTCCTCGGCGATCTGCCGCAGCATCTCGTCCCTGGCGAGCTTGAAGTCGTGGGTGGGAACGCCGGCGATCAGGAGGTAGAGGAGCGCCGCCACGGCGTACTGCTCCCCCACGGCCGAGGCCGCGGGCGGCGGCTCCCCGCCGCGGTCGGCCGCCGCGTATTCGGGCTCAAAATAGAAGGCCACGCCGCCTCGTCCGGGCGAGCCGGGAATCTCCGCGTGGAGCGACAGCCCGAAGTCGATCAGGCGGACCTCCCCCGCCGGTCCGATCAGGACGTTGCGGGGATGGACGTCGCCGTGGATCACCCCCCGCTCGTGCAGCCGGGCGTAAGCCGCGAGGACGGCGCCGGCGAGGGCGAGCAGGCCGGCCCGGTCCCCGCCGCGGCGCAGCTCCGCGGCGGCGGTCGCCGCGTCCACGCCGGGGAGCCACTCCAGAGCGATCCAGCGCCGCGCCTCGAGATCGCCCGCCGCGAGGAAACGCGGCGCGATCTCTCCCCCGAGGAGCTCCAGGACCGCCGCCTCCCTCTCCAGTTGGCGCGCCGCCCTCCCCCTGGCGGCGGGCCGCTCGATCTTGAGCGCGGCCGGCCCGGCCTCTCCGCGCGCCAGATGGACCTCGGTGTCGTCGAGGATCTGCACGCTCTCCAACACCTCGAAGCCCCCGACCGCGGCGCCCGGCCGCAGCGACGAGGCGATGCCGCCCGCCTCCTCGGAGCCTTCGGCGACCAGAAAGCCGGCGGCGAGGAGCCGCTCGAGCAGCGGGTAGGCTTCGCCCAGGGTCAGCTCGGGGTCGCGGTCCCGGGCCTGGCTGTAGCGGATCACGGCGTCGACGATGGTGCGGGGGGACCTGAACTCGCCCAACAGCTCGGCGGACTGCGCGTCCAGGAGACGCGAGGGGGTCCGCGCCCGGGGATGAGTGATGGCCCAGTCCCCCGCCTCGGGAGCGAGCCGGCGGCGCACCTCGTCCGGCAGCTCGGCGACGGGGACGAGGATCACGTCCGGCGACAGGAGAATGGGGTCGGTGATGGCCATCCGGTGGGCTTCTCCCTCAGGCCCCGGCCCAGAGGCTCGCGGCGGGCGTCCAGGACCCGGTGTCGATCCCCTCCATGCGCACGCGCTCCAGCGCGAACCGCCAGGGCTCGACGCCTTCCCCCGCGTCCCGGGCCGAGAGCAGGGCCCGCGCCAGGCGATGGGTGAGCCACAGGCGCCAGCTCTCCCCTCCCCGCCAGCTCCGCTCCGCGGCCGGCGGATCCATCCCCCACGACAGCAGGCCGTCGCCGCCGATCTCCGAGGTGAAGGGGACCCCTTGAGCGGGCACCCCGCCGAGGCGGGACGAGACGACCGCCGCGGCCGCCGCCAGCCGCTCGAAGCTGGGGAAGTAGGCGACGATCTTGTCGGGACGCAGCAGTCCCGCGGCCCCGGCGCCGATCTTGAACTGCGCGGCGCGCCCGGCGCCGAGCGCGTCGAGCACGGCGCCGAAGCTTCCGGCGAGCGCCTCGGGAGCGGGGCTGACGTAGAGCTTGTAGGTCGCCCCGCGGAGCGCGGACGCCGGCTCTCCGGAGCGGGACCGCCAGCTCATCCAGGCTTCGGACGGTGCCAGCGATCTCCAGGCCGCGTCGAGCGCCGGCCGGTTCGCTCCCCCGGGCCCGATCCCCAGATGAGCCTGCACGGCCGCGGCGGACGCGAGGAGCCGTTGCCAGCGCGGCGTCAGTGGCCGGCGGTTGTAGCCGTAGAGACGGCAGGAGAGCCGGAGGGGATCGTCGACCGCGAGGGCCTGGCCGTACCGGAGGGCCGCGAGAGACAGCCCGGTCAGCCGGCCGCCGGCCGCGCCGGGCTCCCCCTGGGCTGCGAAGGCGGCGGCGCCGCAGACGAACGTCCCGTCCCTGGCGATCTCGAAAATCCCGTCCGCGACGAGCCGCGCGACGGTCCGGCCGGCCGTCTCGCCGAGCACCGACCGCACGTAGCCCGGCAGCGGCCCCGGCTCGCGCAGGGTGAGGAAGAGAAGAGCGGTCTCCCGGTCGACGGATTTGGCGCCGAGCCCCGCCGCGCCCTCGCGCGGCCGCAGGACGCCGTAGAGATCCGGGTCCTCCCGGAGCAATTCGAGAGCCCGGCGCTCCTCGGGCGCGAGACGGTCCCAGAGGACCAGCTCGTACGCGGGATTGGCGCGGAAATCACGCCCGAGGAGGTTCTGCATGAGGCGGCACCGGCGTCTAGAGGCCGGCCCCCGCCGCAACCTCGCTCAGCCGTTCGCGGAGCTGGGCCTGGAGGAGGGAGAGGGCTACACCCGTATCCAGGCCGGAGGCCCGGCGAGGCTGGCCGTCCGGACCGGTCGGAGGGTGGGTCTGCTGGGTATCGTCCGGACACTTCCGCGTGTCGTCGGGACAGGGGCTGTTCCGGGTGTCGTCCGGACAGGGATGGGGACCCGGACGAGGAGCCCGCTGCGTGTCGTCCGGACAGGCCCAGATCCCCGTGCCGCCGGGAATGACCTTGGTCATCAGGTCTTCGATTTTGAAAGCCACGTCTCTCCTCCTGGGGGGATTTCCCCGATATCGCCGGCTTCCTCGCGGGCAGGGAGAGCGCCTCCGCCGCCGGGCAGGCCGCCTCGCGTTCTGAATCGGATGGGATGATTATAGATGATTGCTGGATGGAAGCGGCGCAACGTGGCCCTATTGGAGCGTCAGCATGCAGATGTGCCCGCCCTCCGTGGCGCGGGCCACGTAGAGGGCGCGGCCGTCGGGAGAGGCGGCGTGGGCGATGAACGAGGAGCTCGCCGGCGGCGCCAGCACCTCGCGGATCTGCCGGCTGCGGACGTCGAGCGCGTAGATCCGGCCCTGGTCGCGGAAGAGGAGGGTTCCGCCGTCCGGAAACCAGCGCGGGCTCTGCCCGCGGTCGGTCAGCCGCTCGTAGGTCCTCGCCGCCAGCGAATACAGGACGATGCCCGGCAAGGACTTCTTGTCCTGGAGCTGGGCGGTGCCCGCCAGCCGGGAGCCGTCCGGCGACCAGGAGCTGGCGTCGAAGAGCTGCCCGTCGCCGGTGACGGGGGGAAGCGGATCGAGCCGGCGCTCCTCCAAAGGCCTGGTGAGATCGATCAGCGCGGTGCCCCGGGTGGCGACCGCGCAGGCGATCCGGCGGCCGTCGGGCGACCAGAGGGGATAGGTGGGCGAGTTGCCGCTGGTGCGGGTGACCTGCTGGAGATCGCCGCCCTCGGCGCGGAGACTCCAGATCTCGTTGCGTCCGCTGCGGTCCGACTGGAAGGCCAGCCGCCTGCCGTCCGGCGACCAGCGGGGATAGCGGTCCCGGAAGGCATCGTCGGTGAGTTGCCGCAGGCCGCTCCCATCCGGATGGATGACGAAGAGATCCTCCTGGGGAATGGAGGCATGGAACGCCACCCACGCCCCATCCGGCGAAACGTCGCACGAGCGGATGCCTCGCGACCCCTGCGTCAACGGCTTCAGCGGGCCCGCCGCGACGCCCCTGGCGTCGAGCGCCACGCTCTCGAGATTCGCCTTGCTCTCGTTGGTCGCGTAGAGGAGATGCCGACCATCCCTGGAGAGGCTCAGCAGGCCGTTCCATTCCGCCGGCGCGGTGATCGGCTCCGGAGGACCGAGCGCCTTTCCTGAAGGCTCGTCGATCGGCAGCCGCCAGAGATTCATGCTGCCGCTTCGATTGCTGGCGAAATACAGATAGCGGCCGTCCGGCGACCAGACGGGGTCCCAGTTGAGGTGCTCGTCGTCGAGGACGGGGGCGGGCGCGCCGCCGGCGGCGGCGACCGTCCAGAGGACCCGCCGCGAGCTGCCGGACGGCAATCCCCAGAAGGCGAGCCGCTGCCCGTGCGGCGACCAGCTCGGTTGCACGGCGTCGCCGCCGGCGACCAGACGCCGGACGCCCGTCGCGACCTCCACGCTCCAGATCTGGCTGCTGGTCTTGCGCACCCGTGGATCGGAGACGCCCTCGGTCGCCACCGCGATCTCCTTCCCGTCGGGCGACCAGGCGGGGTTGTACCCGAAGCCCGCCAGCCGGCGGACCGACTCCCCCGTCGCCCCCATCAGGAAGATCCCGCCTCCCTCACGCTCGGAGCGGAACGCGATCTGCTGGCCGTCGGGGGAGTAGGCGGGCTGGGTGTCGGAGACCGGCGAGTCCGCCGTCAGATCGATCGGGTTGCCGCCCTGAACCCGCTGCAGGTAGAGGTCAAAATTGTCGCCGGACGTGGCCTTGGCGAAGACGAAGAAATTGCCGTCGGGCGAGACGCTCGGGAAGGTCTCGCTCCCCTCGAGATCGGTCAGGCGGGCGAAGGCCGCGTGGATGGGCGCGTCCTCCTTGGCGCCCCGCGCCGGCAGCCAGTAGATCGCGAGGCCGACGGCGGCGAGGAGGGCGAGCGCGGCCCAGGCCCAGGGCCGCAGCGCGCGCCGCGGCAGGGCGGCGCGCAGGGTGGTCGTCCCCGCCTCGTTCTGGAGAGCGCGCAGCTCGGCCAGCGGCTCGTCGACCGTGGCGTAGCGCGCCGCGGGCTCCTTGGCCATCAGCCGCTCGACGATCCGCGCCAGCTCCGCGGGCACCTCCGGCCGCAGCTCGCGCAGCGGCTCCGGACGCTCGTTGAGGATCGCGTAGACGACCGCCTGCTCGCGCTCCCCCCGGAACGGCCGGCGGCCGGCCAGCATCTCGTAGAGCACGACGCCGAGCGACCACAGATCGGTGCGGGCGTCGACCTCGTCTCCCCGCGCCTGCTCGGGGGACATGTAGGCGGGCGTGCCGGCCGAGGAGCCGGCCTGACTTCCCTGCGGCAGCGCCGCCGAGCCGGCCAGCTTGGCGAGGCCGAAGTCGAGGATCTTCACCACGCCGTCGGCGGTGACGATCACGTTGGCCGGCTTGACGTCGCGATGGACGATGCCGGAGCGGTGGGCCTTGGACAGGCCGCGGGCGATCTGCGTCGCGAGGTCCACCGCCTCGGCCGTCGGCAGCGGGCCGCGCTCGATCCGGCGGCGCAGGGTCTCGCCGTCGTAGCAGGGCATGGCGAGGTAGAGACGGCCGTCCGGGGTCTCCCCCATCTCCAGGATGGTGCAGAGGTTGGGATGATCGAGGCTGGAGGCCGCCCGCGCCTCCTGCACGAAGCGCTCCTTCGACTCCGGATCGCGCGTCAGCTCGGGCGGCAGGAACTTGAGGGCGACGGTGCGCGCCAGCCGCGCGTCGCGGCCCTTGTAGATCACCCCCATACCGCCGCCGCCGAGGATCTCCAGGATCTCGTAGGAGCCGATCATCTGGCCGAGCAGGCCCGCGCCGGCCTCCAGGGAGGCGGTCGGCGGCAGCGGGCGCGCCGGGAGGGGAAGCTCGAACAGGGTGCGGTCCAGGTCCTCCTCCGCGCGCGGCGCCGCCATGGCCGCGGCGAGGGCCAGGAGATCGGCCCGCAGATCGGCCATCGACCGGAAGCGGCGCTCCGGCGATTTCTCCAGGGCGCGCGCGACGATCCGCTCGAGGGCCGGCGGCACGCCGGGGCGGAATCCGGCCATCGGCCGCGGCGGGCGCTTGACGATGCCGCGCACGATCTCCATCTCGTCGGCGCCGTCGAACGGGAGATGGCCGGTCACCATCTCGTAGATCACCACGCCCAGCGACCAGACGTCCGTGCGGGGACCGGCGTCCTCGCCGTGGAATTGCTCGGGAGACATGTAGGCCGCCGTCCCTAGGGTCATGCCGGCGCGGGTGAGGCGCGACTGATCGTCCAGCTTGGCGATGCCGAAGTCGACCAGCTTCACCCGGCCGCCCGAGGTGAGCATGACGTTGGCGGGCTTGACGTCGCGGTGGACGATCCCCCGCTCGTGCGCGGCGCCCAGCCCGGCGGCGATCTGCTCGGCGATGCCGAGCGCTTCGGCCACCGGCAGCGGGCCGCGGTCGAGCCGCTCGCGCAGGGCCTCGCCCTCGCAGAAGGCCATGGCGATGAACAGGGCGCCGTCGCCGCTCTCGTCGATCTCGTAGATCGTGCAGATGTTGGGGTGGTCGAGCGCCGAGGCGGCCCGCGCCTCGCGCATGAAGCGCCGCTTGTGCTCCTCGGAGGCGCCGCGCTGGCCGGCGAGGAACTTCAGGGCCACCGGGCGGTCGAGCTTGAGGTCGACGGCCTTGTAGACCACGCCCATCCCGCCGCCGCCGAGGCGCTCGAGAATCCGGTAGTGGGAGAGAGTGCCGCCGATCAAACGGAAGCTTTCTCCGGCCGCAAGGCCGGCCTAGCCCTGACGGGCCCGCTCCTGCAGCGCCGCGAATTCCTCGTGGAAGCCGGCCACGACGAGCTCCGGATCGGGGATCAGGCCGGTGTCGGACGCGATCCCCAGGCGGACGTGGCCGGCGTAGCTGAAGATGCTGATGCCGAGCCCCACCCGGCCCGACTGCGGCACCCAGAAGAAGATGTCGCGGATCGGCTTGCCGGCGAGCGTCAGCTCCTCCCGCGGGCCTGGCACGTTGGTCATCACCGCCGTGGTCTTGGCGGCGAAGAGGCTCACTACCAGCCGCTGCACGGCGAGCGGCACCACCCCCAGCAGCTTCAGGATGGCGTAGACCACGACCGGCTCGGCCGAGCGCCGCAGCGCCAGCGAGCGCCGGCGCAGCTCCGCGAGGCGCTCCACCGCGTCGGCGATGCCCACCGGCAGCGACAGGAAGATCAGCCCGAACTGGTTGCCGAGATCCGCCATGTCGTCGAGCGACCGCAGGTTCACCGGCATCGCCGCCCGGAAGTTCAGGCCGTCCGCGCTCTTCCCCTTGTGGAGGAGATAGCGCCGCAGCCCGCCCGTCATCGCCGACAGCAGGACGTCGTTGACCGTGCCCGCCAGCGCGCGGCCGACCTCCTTGACGTCCTCGACCGCGATCGCCTCCGACCAGGCCACCCGCTTGGGAATGCCGAGCGGCCCCTTGAACACGGTCGAGGGATCGGGCAGGCGGAGCACCAGCCGGGTGAAGGCGCCGATCGAGGCCGCGCCGGTCGCCCAGGGGCTCATGGAGCGGAACGCCTCGGCCGACTGCTGCATCAGGCGGATGCCGTCCGGCATGATCCGCTCGGCGAGCTCGCGGGCGGCCTCGGAGGCCCGCGCCGGCCGGCGGAACAGGTCGGTGAACGGGCTGTCGAGCTCCTCGGCCGCTGCGGGTCCCGGCAGCGTCTCCGGCGGCATCTCCGGGGAGACGTCCGGGGGGACGTCGGTCAGCGACAGGAGCACCAGCAGGAGGGCCATGCCGTCGCCGATGCAGTGGTGGAGACGGCCCATGAGCAGGCTCCCCTGCCCCTTGTACCCCGCCAGCAGGTGGAAGCTCCAGAGCGGCCGCCGGGGATCGAGCGGCTCGGTCATCAACCGGCTGACGACGTCGCGCAGGACGCCGTCGTCACCCGGCGCCGGCAACTCGAGGCGGTGCACGTGCCGCTCGATGTCGAGCTCCGGGTCCTCCTCCCAGTAGGGCTCGCCATCGTGGTTGACGATGCGCTGGTGGAAGCGGGGGATGGGCGACAGGCGGCGCTTCAGGAGGGCCTTGATCCGCTCGAAATCCGCCGGCCCGTCGAGCACCAGCACGCCGTTGATGATCATCAGGTTGGACGGCTCGTCCATCCGCAACCAGGCATGATCGATGGCGGAAAGGGGCTCCCGCGGAGTCTCGGGATCTTCCAGAGAGGCCAAGGCGTTCCCTCCTGACGCGTTCAGGGCAGAGTGTACACCTCGCGGCGGCGGGATCGGCTCGCCCTTCACCTGGTCCGGGAAAACCGGGTCGGCAGGTCCATCGAGTCCAGATTCCGATTACAGACTCGCGTGGAAAGACCCTTGATCTCCATCATCTCCGTCGGAGAGATCTTGGCGTTCGACTCTCCCCGGCGGGGGACAAAAATTCTCCGGCGGCGACGGACTGTCGTAGCTGGAGAAAAACCAAAGTCGCTGGAGAAAAGCTGTCGCCGCCGGAGAAAAACCGTCGTCGCGGGAGACGGGCCATCTCCGCGGACGGCGGTCCGTCGTCACTGGAGAAAAACCATCGCCGCTGGAGAAAAACCAAAGTCGCTGGAGAAAAACTGTCGCCGCCAGAGAAAAACCGTCGTCGCGGGAGATGGGCCATCTCCGCGGACGGCGGTCCGTCGCCGCTGGAGAAAAACCATCGCCGCTGGAGAAAAACTGTCGCCGCCGGAGAAAAACCAAAATCTGTGGAGATGGAACGTTGTCTGGAGACGATGGAACGTTCCCAGGGACAAAAAGGACATCAAGGACATCAGGGAGCCGTAGGCCGCGGGGCTTCCGGCGCGGGGACTCCTAATGCTGCGTCTTCTTCACCAGCAGGCGGGCCTGCCAGTCGTGGCTGGGGATGATCGCGGCGCCCTCGAGGAGGACGATCTCCTCGGGCACGCGGGCCGGCAGGCAGCGCTCGGCGGCGGAATGGTTGGAGAGATAGGCCACGAAGGCGCAGATCAGGGCGTCCAGGTTGTCGTCGCTCTTGCAGGCGAGATCCTTCTGCGCCTCGGACCGGGGCCGGAGGCCGGTGCCGTTGGTGAGCAGCCGGAGCATCTTCTCCCGGCGCTCCCGGCGCGGGCTCCGTTTCCCCCGCTCCTCCGGACCGCCGCTCTGGTGGCGCGCGACCAGATCCTCCGCCGTGTCGCGGTCCGAGAGGCTGGCGATGACCACCGCCCAGGCGACTCTGGGGTGGGTCTCGAAGAGGCGTCCCCTTCCCTGGCAGACCACCTCGCGGGGCACTCCCAGGAGACTGGCCAGCGCGACGGCCCGCCAGACGTACGGGCTGAGGCCCACCTGCTGCACCGTGTCGCGGGAGATCCCCAGGTTCGTGACCCGCTCGGCCATCGCCAGGTCGGTGCGCCGCCAGAGGTAGAGCTCTTTCCCGGTCTGGGGCTCCGTCTGGCCCAGGAACCAGTTCATGCAGGCCGCCGGATAGGAGAAGGGCTGGTCCACGGCGGTCTTCTCCGCCGCGCGGAAGTGGACCTCGAGGTTCTCGAGCCCGTCCTGCCCCTGCCAGGATTCGTTGGGAAACTGGTAGAAAAGACCTTCCTCGGTTTCGAGGATCTCGGCGACGCCGGTGGTCCCGCCCTCGCCGGTCAGGTCGACCCCAAGATAAGTCTTCATGCCTCAGTCTTATAGCACGGGAGGCGATGCGGGCCGCCCGCCCTTCGGGGATCGTGCCGGGATCATTCCGGGATCAGACCGGCAGCCGGTGCTTCTCCACTTTTCCCAGGGCGTTGCGGGGCAGCGCGCCGACGCGCCGGATCTCCCGCGGCACTTTGAAGCCGGCCATCTGGGCCTTGCAGAAGGCCAGCAGGGCCGCCTCATCGAGCCCTGGGTCCGCGGCCAGGAAGGCCACCGGCACCTCTCCCCAGTCCGGATGGGAGCGGCCGACCACCGCCGCCTCCCGCACGCCGGGGAAGCCGGCCAGCACCTCCTCGACCTCGCGCGGGTAGACGTTGAAGCCGCCGCTGATGACCAGCTCGTGCCGGCGCCCGAGGAGGGTGATGTAGCCCGTTGCGGGATCCTGGCGAGCGAGATCGCCGGTCCGGAACCAGCGCCGGCCGAGGTCGTCGTGGACGAAGCTCTCCGCCGTCTTCTCCGGCGCGCGCCAGTAGCCGGAGAAGACGTTCGAGCCGCGCACCAGCAGCTCCCCCTCGCCTCCCGGCGGCAGGTCCCGGCCTTCGCCGTCCACGACGCGGATCGAGACGCCCGGCAGCGGCGTGCCCACCGTGCCCGGCCGCCGCGGCCCCGCGTAGGGATTGCTCAGGTTCATCCCCGTCTCCGTCATGCCGTAGCGCTCCAGGATGTCGTGGCCGGTCAGCTCGCGGAAGGCCGCGAAGGTCTCGGGCGACAGCGGCGCGCTCCCCGAGCAGAACAGGCGCGGGCGGGATACGTTCCTTTCCGGTCGCCCATCCGCTCGGCGCGCCCGCAGCTCCTCGACCAGCCGGCCATACATCGTGGGGACGCCGAAGAAGAGCGTCGGCGGAGCGTCGCCCCATAGATCGTCCACCACCTCGGCGGCGTCGAACCGGCGGCGCAGGAGCACCGTCGCTCCCGCCGCCAGAGCGCAGTGGAGGCCCACCACCAGGCCGTGGGTGTGGAAGAGGGGCAGGGTGAGCAGCAGCGCGTCCGCCGGCTCCCAGGCCCAGGCGGCGAGCAGGCCGGTCACGGTGGCGAGAACGTTGTCGTGGGTGATCCGGGCGCCCTTGCTCTTCCCCGTGGTGCCCGAGGTATAGAGGAGCATCGCGAGATCTCCCCCCTCCACGAGCGGCGGCGCCCATCCCGCGGCATCGCCCCGCAGATCCCCCAGCTCCTCGGCGAGGACCACCTCCCCGAGACCCAGCTCGTGGAGGATCGGCAGATGATCCCGCTCGGTCAGGAACAGCCGCGGCTCGGCGTCCTCCAGCATGTGGGCGATCTCCCGCTGCCGGTAGGCGAGGTTGATCGGCACCATCACCGCGCCGAGCCGGATCACCGCCAGGTAGGCGACGACGAATTCCGGCCGGTTCCCCACGAAGAACGCCACCCGGTCCCCCTTG